>PEQL01000004.1 GCA_002786175.1 Parachlamydia sp. | reverse complement strand
ACCACCTCCACCACCTCCACCACCTCCAACACCTCCACCACCTCCACCACCTCCACCACCTCCAACACCTCCTCCTTCTCCTAAATCTGAGACTACAGCCGAAGAACCTCCTGAAACGGCAACGCAAGAAACACCAAGCACACCCGAACCTAAGGAGTCAGATAATGATCCCTTTACAACATTGCTACAGAAAGCTGAAAGTGGCGATGCCCAAGCCCAAGCCGATCTTGGACAACATTTCATTGAAAAAAAAGATTATGAAAAGGCAAATGAATGGCTGACTAAAAGCTTAGATCAAAAAAATGCGGATGCTTGTTATGCTGCTGCTTTTTTACATGCTTCAGGACTCCTTAAAACATCGTCTAAAAAACTTGCCTTTTCTCTTTGTTTAACTGCCGCTGAACAAGGGCATACTCATGCTAAACTCCAATTAGCCCATATGTACGAAACTGGTTTCGGCCGTATAGCAATTGATAGGGAGAAAGCCTTAAATTACTTTCAAGAGGCTGCGAAAGACTCTGAAGAAGGCAAGTTGCATCTCATTAGATTTTTGCTTAAAAACGGGCCAAACGGTGCAAGTCCAGACAAGGGCACGGTTGGATATGCTTATATTCTATGCCAACAAGCCATGCAAAATGAAAATCCGAGTGTAGAGATCCTCAATTACATGAGCACCTTAGAACTACAGCATAAAAATAATAAGGCAGATGCTTTTAAGTACACTAAATTGGCCGCGGAAAGGCACGATCCAATTGCGGAACTCAATTTAGCCAATATGTACTACAATGGAGTTGGCACCCCCCAGTGCTTCGAAAAAGCCTTTGAATGGTTTAGTAAAGCGGCGGATGCTGGACAAGGCGAAGCGCAAGCCCTATTGGCTTTTATGTGTTATAATGGGATTGGTTGTAAAGCTTCAGAAGAAACGGCTAAATCTTACATGGCGCTAGCCTGTGCACACAACGATCCAGCTGTCAATCAACTGCTTGCCCAATTGATGTCAAAAGAAGCCTAATTCATTAAATAGGCTAAAGAAACCGATTCTTTAGCCTATTTTAAATCTATTCTTTCGCAAACCGCCCAATTTTGGGCTGGACTAACGCTAGCAAATCTTTTCCATTCATCACAATCGATTCTGTCACTAAGCCGCAGTTGAATGCAGCACGTGCGTGACTCGAAATCTTCTCATCATAAAAAGTTTCGACATTGAGCAGATTTCCAAAAGGGGGAACACCGCCAATGATCAATCCATAACGTTCTTTGATGACATTCGGATCTTCAAATTCACATTTCTCACCGACCAATTCAGCCACGGCTTTCATATCTAATTTAAGATGGGAAGGGATGTTAAGCTGATAGTTCTTCTTCGTACTTTTGCCTTTAACAATGAGCGATTTGATCCCTTCTTCAAGCGCTGTGCCCCGCACCCTAGCGGAATCTTCCGAGGTCGGAGTGGCTTCGTGACAAAGGTGCTCGAAAGGCATTTCATTGTGCTTGATGAGACGAATAATTTCATTGCGGATGCTTTCTGCTCCAAAGAAAATTTTGGCTTTGATCCGATTTCCAGCTATCCGTTTAGGATCTGAAGGAAAGAGGGAACATTCGCGAATATTTTTTAACCGCAAAATTGTCATGGTCAACCGCTCGAGGCCCATCCCAAAGCCTCCATGAGGGGGCATGCCAAACTTAAAGATGCTCAAATAGTCTGAAAAGTTCGCAGGATCCATGCCTTTTTCCAAAATCCCCTCTACCATAGATTCATAGGTATGTCTGCGTTGGCCGCCTGAAGTAATCTCAGTCCCCGCACAAAGCAAGTCAAAGGTATTCGTTAAATCCGGCTGTTCATCATTTGGATAGGAATAGAAAGGACGCTTGCTCCTTTTCCAGTCTGTCACAAAAATTAGGTCCGTCTGAAATTTTTCTTGCGCATACAAGCAAAGCTCTCGCTCAGCCGCCGGGCTTAAGTCGGGCTCTTGCCGTTCATCAATGCCGGTACGTTGAAAATAAATTTCTTGAGCTTCGGCAAAAGTGACACGCGGGAAAGGAATTTCTTTTGGGGCTTTGATGAGTTCTTTGCCAAGCGTCTGAATGTCTTTTTGTGCATAAATTTCCAGATGGGCAATAATGGCTTTAATACAAGCTTCTTGGACATCCATGACCTGATGCCAATCGTCAAAAAAGCCCATTTCAAATTCAAATTGCTTCCCTTCAGCCAAGTGACGGGTCGTCTGCGAATTCTCTGCGCGAAAAAACGGCATTAAAGCAAAAACACGTTCATTCACCCCTACCATAATCTGCTTATACAGTTGACTGCTTTGAGCTAAAGTCGCTGTATATCCGAAATAATCGACATTAAAAAACTCTGCTCCCCCTTCGGAAGAAGCTCCTATAATATTAGGAGCAAAGTATTCTACCGCCCCCACAACATCATGCATAAATAGGCGAAAAGCATGCGTGATCTCAGCCTGTATTTTAAAAACAGCTTGCAGCTGGCGGTTGCGCAGTGCAATGGGTCGATGATCGAGAATAAAATCCAGGTCCGATTGAATCGTCGGTTTGTAATAATCCACCGGTGGGACTTCATGAACGGGAACTTCCACCTGGATCTGCGGTTCAACCACTTCCACCCCAAGTTCTGCTTGAGGCGCATGCGAAACCTTTCCCTCAATTTTTAAAACAGTGCCGGGTTGCAGATCGCAGATTTTTTTCCATTCGTCTTTATCTTGAATCACAACTTGGGCAAAACCTGAGCGATCTCTGAGAATGAGAAAATTTAATTTCCCAAAAGCCCTGGTGTTATTCAACCAGCCTCTTAAAGTCACTTGATGATTAATACATTCAGGAAGTTCAGCAGCTAATACTCTTTTCATAAAAAACCTATTTAATATGGAAGTAAAGAGTATAGGAAAGAAGGAGATATTTTGCCAGATTTCCAACCTTTTGCAAAAATTAAGGCATCCGATAAATGTGTCAGGAATATTATGGCATTTATTTTTATAAGTAGGATGAGAGACAAACGAGGATCTCTTAGAAGGAATATTATTTTTATTCCCCCAATTTATCCTACCCATCCTATTCATCCTTTTATACTTATATTATTTTTCAACAGTCATAATTGACTTTACTCAATACATTGAGTAAAATTACTCAAAACACTGAGTAAAAACCCTCAATGCGTTGAGCAAATTTATGATGAAGAAAAGAAAGTCTTTTGAAGTACTCTTAAAAAGACTTCAGGAACCACGTCGTTTTATTCAATCTCTTATCGGTCCACGTCAAGTTGGAAAAACCACATTAGCGCGTCAAGTGGCGGAGGAATTGGGAAGGCCAAGCCGCTATGTTTCTGCAGACCTTGCCACTCTTCAAGATATTTCTTGGTTGCAACAACAATGGGATATCGCAAGAGAATTAGCAAAATCTGAAGGCAATGCGCTTTTAATTGTAGATGAAATTCAAAAGGTTCCCCACTGGTCGGATATGGTCAAGTTTCTTTGGGATCAAGATACAGCCTCAGGAATAGATCTTTCTGTATTGATTCTTGGATCTTCTCCGTGGCTGATGCAAAAAGGTTTATCAGAAAGCCTTGCCGGAAGATTTGAGATCATCCCTATTACTCATTGGTCTTTCAAGGAGATGCACGAGATCTTCGGGTGGTCTTTAGAACGTTACCTTTATTTTGGCGGATATCCAGGAGCCGCACCTCTCGCTGACGAGAAAAATCCAACGCGTTGGATAAACTATATTAACGATTCTATCATTGAAACAACGATTTCTCGTGATATTTTGTTAATGAATCAAGTGAATAAGCCGGCTTTGCTAAGAAGGCTATTTCAATTAGGGTGTAATTACTCTGGTCAAATTCTTTCATATAATAAAATGCTCGGAGAGCTACAAGATGCAGGCAACTCGACTACCTTAGCGCACTATGTTGACTTACTTGCTGGCGCGGGTTTACTCACTGGATTACAGAAATTTGCAAATCAAAGCGTAAGGCGGAAGGGGTCCAGCCCTAAATTTGCAGTTTATAATACTGCACTTTTAAGTGCTCAGTCGGGGAAGAGTTTTTATGAAGCCATGGCTGATCGAGTCTTTTTAGACAGACTAGTCGAATCTGCGGTAGGAGCGCACTTACTCAATAGTATTCGAGGAACACCAATTGAACTTTTTTATTGGAGAGAAGGGGATCGAGAAGTCGATTTTGTGCTTCAGTTGGGGAACAAACTCATTGCAATAGAAGTTAAAAGCGGGCAAGAGTCTATCCGTCATTCAGGGATAGATGCTTTTGTAAAACAATTTAAGCCAGACAGAATTTTATTAGTTGGAGATCAAGGAATCCCACTAAAAGCGTTCTTGTCAACTGCCCCAAGCTCACTATTTGAATACTGAAAACCCATCCAAGGTAAATCAATGAAAGTCATCTGTATAAAAACAAAACTAAGAAAAGAGTTAATTGGTGAGATAAGACTTTGGTTCAACACCTTAAAAGAAAGAATAGGCGAAACCCTAGAATCTTTAAAAAATGAGGGGGTGATTGTTGAGTCGGCTTTTTTGGATAAACAAGGAGCTGATGTATATCTCATTTACTATATGAAAGCCGAGGATATTTCTCACGCATATGAAGTATTCAATCAATCAGATCTGGCAATCGATCATTATCATAAACAATGTTGGAAAAAATATTGCGAGGGCAGAGAAGTTTTAGAGGAGCTCCTGGATTTAGATAGGTTTGAAGATTTAAAATGCTGACAACACGACTGTCATCTTTTTAATTTTACTCAATGCATTGAGTAAAATAACTCAAAGCACTGAGTAAATTCCCCTTTCAGCTTGCTTTATGCAATAGTTCCTGAAAAAGCGGATCCTCACGGATGGGATCAAACTCTTTTTTTTCTAAAACCTGCTTGGGATTAGGAAGACCATCTTGAATGGCACAATTCAGCCACCCGACCGCGGGGTGAGTCTCTCCAAGCAGCGAATGACTAAAGGCATTGATTAAAGCGCTTTCAAAGGTGGGAGTATTTTGATAAATCTTATTTCCTAAAACAATGGCCTGGCGCAGTTCACCTGTTTGAAAAGCCAGTCTTTGCAATAACTGCAAAGCTTCATCGCTCAAATGGTCTTTGACTTCTTTCAAATAGGTATAGGCTTCTTTGTATTTACCTTGCTGATTTAAGATGCCGGCTAAATATTCGTTGGCTGTAACGTAGGCTATTCCACTTCTAGCGGCTTCGCGCACATTGGTAAATTGCTTAATGGCTTCGTCAAAATTCCCGAGCGAGGCTTGCTGTTCAGCACTTTTTAGAAGCGTTTGGATATCCTCATCCTGATCTTGTTCTGTCATGCTTAAGTGGTTTTTCCAATTGCGGTAACTCTCAAAAGTCAGCATCATGAAGATCGCGCCTGCAAAAATTTGCCGCATGAAGAAAAAGGCAGCTCCGATCAGGGCGCCAAAAACCATACTGAGAAATAGCGCAATTTTCATCCCCTTAAGTCCGAATAAACCTTCCATGAGTAACGAAAATAACTTACCCCCATCCAAAGGATACACGGGAAGTAAGTTAAGAATGGTCCAAAATAAATTGGCAAAAGCCGTAATTTTGAGGCCATAGACCCAAGCGTTATCTTGCTTGGTGTCTACTATTCCTAGCAGAAAAGAGGCCCCCAAAAAAAGCATAAAGCCTGCGATGGGCCCATTCAAAATCACCAAAAATTCTTTCCACAACTTGAGCTTTGTGCCGTTACGGTAAGTCACCCCTCCCAGCCCCATTAGTTCAATGCGTGCACTTTGCCCAAACATAATGGCGGTTAGAGCATGGCCGTACTCATGAATCAATACCGAGAAAAAGACGACCACAACCCAAACCAGAGTTCCTCCCAACGATTCACTGCTTAACCAGCCTATCAAAGCGGCAAGTATCCAAAAAACAGGGTGAACGTGAATAGATATTTTTTTAAAAGCAGAAAGAGCGCTCATTTTACACCTGCAAGGCTTTTTTTATAGTACTTCCCATTTCGGCGGGAGAATCAGTGACGAAAACTCCTGCTTTTTTGAGTGCCTTCATTTTACCTTGAGCTGTCCCTTTTCCACCAGAAACAATTGCACCTGCATGCCCCATGCGGCGGCCGCTTGGGGCCATAGATCCTGCAATGAAGGCGGCTACAGGCTTTGTGGCATGCGCTTGAATCCATTCGGCCGCCTGCTCTTCCGCTTCGCCGCCAATTTCGCCGATGAGCAAAATCGCATGCGTCTCAGGATCCTTTTCAAACATTTGCAAGACATCAATAAATTGCGTTCCATTTAATGGATCCCCTCCAATGCCGACACAGGTGGATTGCCCCAACCCTAGCTGGGTTGTCTGCCATACGGCTTCGTAGGTAAGAGTGCCTGAACGCGAAACAACGCCAATATTTCCTTTTTTGTGAATATACCCAGGCATAATGCCGATCTTGCATTCTTCGGGAGTGATCACGCCAGGACAATTCGGTCCAATGAGACGGCTTGTTTTGCTTTGACGCATCGTCGCACTGACCTCTAACATATCGCGAATAGGAATTCCCTCGGTGATGCAAATAATTAAAGGGATGCCGGCATCCTCTGCCTCTAAAATGGCATCTGCGGCGTAAGGAGGGGGTACAAAAATCATAGTAGCATCGCACTGTGTGGCCTTCTTCGCCTCGTACACGGTTTCAAAAACGGGTAAATTTAAGATGGTTTGCCCGCCTTTGCCTGGAGTCACTCCTCCCACAAAATGACTGCCATATTGTATGCATTGCTCGGTGTGAAAACTTCCGGCTTTTCCAGTGATTCCCTGGGTGATAACTTTGGTATTTCGATTCACTAAGATGGACATCCACGCTCTCCTTCAATGCCTTTGTTTTGCTGCAGCAACCACTTTTTCGGCTGCTTCTGCGAGACCGTTCGCGATGATAATATTCACGCCGGAATCTTCCAGCATTTTTTTGCCTTTTTCCACATTTGTCCCTTCCATCCGAATAATCAGGGGAACAGTGACATTCAATTCCCCCGCTGCTGCAATAATACCTGCTGCTAGGGTGACGCAATTCATAATGCCGCCAAAAATATTGACGAGAATCGCTTTGACTTTTGGATCGGAAAGGATAATTTTAAACCCTTCAGCAACTTTTTCCTGAGTGGCTCCTCCCCCCACATCCAAAAAGTTGGCAGGTGCGCCTCCATAATGATGGATAATATCCATGGTCGCCATGGCCAGACCCGCACCATTTACCATACACCCAATCTCCCCGTCCAAAGCTACGTAAGCAAGATCATATGCGCGCGCGGCGGCTTCATTGGGAGGAATTTGGCTTGGGTCATAGTAACTAGCAATTTCAGGCTGCCGATAAAGAGCATTTTCATCGACACTGAGCTTGGCATCGAGAGCGATTAAAGCTCCCTGACTGAGAACGAGAGGATTAATTTCTAATAAGGAGGAATCCGTTTCGATAAAGGCCCTCGCGAGATTTTTGGCTAACAACATTCCTTGCTTCGCCAGCTCACCCTTCCACTCCATGAACTGTGCAATTTTCAATTGCTGAAAGGGCTTAAGCTGCCCACTAAAGCTAATGGGAACTGTCAGGATTTTCTCGGGAGATTTTTCGGCTACTTCTTCAATATCCACGCCTCCTTCGGGAGAAGCGATTAAAATAGCCTGCCCTTTTTGACGGTCAATGATGGCACCGAGATAATACTCTTTTTCGATGTCTATTAAGGGAGAGATGAGAACTTGACGCGCAATAATTCCATCGGGACCTGTTTGATTATTGACAATTTTCAAATGAAGGAGATCCTTAAGAACCTGACGCATTTCTTCCCGATTTTTGGCCACTTTAACACCGCCGGCCTTGCCCCGTCCCCCTGCGTGAACTTGGACTTTAAACACCGCTTGGTTAACTTCGAGTTTATCTAAAGCCCCTGCAAGCTGCTCGAATTCAGAAATGACGACATAATCGGGTACGGGAATTCCATATTTTTTTAAAATATTTTTAGCCTGGAATTCGTGGATATTCATAGTTTCAACCTCTTTCCGTTTTTTTCGTTATGTGCTAGATTCTTATTTCTTAGCAATGACTTCTTTCAAAAGATAGCTTGTAAGCACCGTAGATTTCCAGTAATCCTCAATTTTAGGCAAAAATGGCATTTGAATTCATAAAAAATCCGTTTGAGAAAATTAAAAATGCGTTGAAAAATGCAGGTTCTTTGTTAGGTAATAAGATCAGGTTTCTTTTTCAAGGGCCTATCGATGAAGAAACTTGGGCTAAACTGGAACAACTTTTGTATGAAGCCGATTTAGGTGTACAGACCTCAGTGGAACTGACGGAGAAAGTTAAACGACTTTCCCAAAGTGATTCCTCTGTAAAGGGAGATGGTTTACTTGAATATGTCCGCCAAGAAATTTTACAAATTCTCAACTTGCATCATGCTCCTTTAAAAGAGAGTGTCACTTCAATCCCCCTAGTTATTTTAATCGTTGGGGTTAATGGCAATGGCAAAACGACTTCGGTAGCCAAACTCGCTAAGTTTTTTAAGACTCAGCAGAAAAAGGTTTTAGTCGCTGCAGCCGACACTTTCCGCGCCGCCGCTGTGGAGCAATTAGATATCTGGGCGCAACAGCTTGGCATTGATATTGTGAAAGGAGCTCCCAAAAGCGATCCAGCCGCTGTTGTCTTCGATGCACTGACTGCGGCTAAAGCACGCGAAGTGGATGTTTTAATTATCGATACGGCCGGCAGACTACAAACCAAAACAGATTTAATGCACGAACTAGAAAAGATTAAACGTTCCTGTAAGAAATTTAATGTCGAAAGTCCGCATGAAACGTTGTTAGTCTTAGATGCCACGACCGGACAGAATGGTATTGATCAAGCAAAAGTTTTTAATCAGTACACTCCCATTACCGGCTTAATCCTCACTAAACTTGACGGCACTTCCAAAGGCGGCATCATTGTTAACATTCACAAACAGTTGGGGATTCCGGTTAAATTAATTGGAATTGGGGAAGGTGTTGACGATCTTGAACTTTTTGATGCCAATAAGTTCACCCAAGCGCTGTTTTCTTAACTCCTTCATTCTGAGACAACAAAAGTCAAACTGACTTTAGTTTGACTTTATAATACTTTTTTATTTAAAATGAATTTATTGAGTCGAATTAGTTAACTATCGACTCCATCTATTGAAGCTTAGCTTAATAAGCGAGGCAGCTTCAAAACTCTTCACTCAAATAGACCTAAGATCGCAAAACTTTTCACATCCATTATTCGCAGAGCTAAAGAATAAAAGAGTCTTCCATTACTTGGATTCTTTAAATTAAACGTTTAAACGAGGAATTTGTTATGGAAAATCTAAAACGTCTAGTCTTTATAGCTATTCTTGCAATATTACCACTAGGATTTACACAACTTGAAGCAGGTCACGGTGGTGGCGGCGGTCATGGCGGCGGTCATGGCGGCGGTCATAGCGGCGGTCATGGCGGCGGCGGCCATGGCAGTTGGGGCGGTGGCGGCCATCATGGCGGCGGCGATTGGGGCGGACATCATGGCGGCCATGGGAATTGGGGAAATAATTATTATTGGGGCGGCGGATATGGTGGTGGCTGGGGATACCCATCCTACGGTATCTATTCCTACCCAGGATATTCTTCTTACTCCTCTTATCCTTATTACTATGATTCCTATTCAAGTCCGTACTATTACGATTCCAGCTCCCCTGATTATTATTATGATACAGGGGGCTATTCTTACTAATTCCTTTTCTGGAAGGGATATTCTGTCCCTTCCTTTGTTCTATTCCTTTAAAGAAATAATTAAATAATTATTTGACATAATAATTACTTAAAAACTATAATACAAATAGAGGTTATTAACACCTCTACTTTAGTTAAGTAAATGAAACTGCAAACGCCTAG
The DNA here is from genome assembly GCA_002786175.1 of Parachlamydia sp. GTDB lineage: Bacteria > Chlamydiota > Chlamydiia > Chlamydiales > Parachlamydiaceae > Parachlamydia. The sequence continues at coordinate 208,118 of PEQL01000004.1, read as the reverse complement.
GGATCAACCCACCGTCACCTTAGGGGGACAGTGGCTTTTTTGGATCAATGATCTGAAAAAGGAGGTTTTTACCTCGGAAGTGAAAGCTTCTCCCTTCCTCAAGTGTCAGTTTACCAAAAACTGATGACGGAGCGTTTGCAGTTCTGTTTTTAAACTAACAATTTGCGTTTGGACTTTTTTTTGCTGGGTTTAAAGTTTTGAAGCTCTGAAATTAAGTCGCGATGCATTTTTTCGACTTGGTTTTCAAGATTCTTTAAACTCAGCAATAAAAGCCCAAACGTAGAAATTAAAAGAGAGGATGCTGTTATGCATTACTTTACTAATCCTCTTTTCCATCTCGTTATTCTGTTGATTATCGCTTTTCTTCCCCTCGGATTTAATACGACTTTGGATGCTAAAGATCATCGCGGTCATCATAGCTACCACTCTCGCTACAATCACGGTCACTGGAATCGCGGTTGGAACAACCGGGGTTGGGATCGTTCTTATCGCTCTTGGAACACTCGACCTTACTACAACTCTTACTTCTATGCTTATCCCTCTCCTTATTACTCACTGTATTACTATCCTTATACTTATCCTTATTACCAAAGCTACTCACCTTATTACCAAAGTCCTTATGACTACTATTATTTCTATTAAAGTCCTTAATCCCGCAGGTTTAGAATGGAAAAGGTATGCTATTGGTCCGTCGGAGATGGAGAATATGCGTTAATTTTACAAAATCTTATTCATTCCTTTCGAGACGTTGGAATGGAGGAAGATTTTGTAGCGTTTAGCGACCGCCCTATGGAAGGAGCGACTCAAACTATAATTGTCCCGCCATTCGATAAAAATTTATTCCTATTTAAATTTGCATTTTTGCAGTGGTTTCTAAAACAGGACTACACCACGCTCATTTTTTTAGACGCAGATAATCATTTTGTTAGAAAACCACCCTCTTTATTAGACCTTGTTTCAGACACTCCCCTGCATACCTTTTTTGAGAGTGACTGCACTTATCCAGCGATTAGAAAAGAATGGTGGGGATGCCCTTTGGAAAAATATGTCGAGATGATGCGGACATGCGGGGTTGTTCACGAAAAAATTTACAACGTCAATGGGGGCTTCTTTATCATTAGAAAGGAAGCTATCCCTTTAGTCTGTGGACTCGTGCAAGATTTCTGGACGCATGGCCTTAGCGAAGGGTTTCTAATGAGCGATGAGGCTCCCCTGGCATATGCCACGCACATTTTGACAACTGATCCCGAAAAACATCTCTTGAGCCGCCATTTTGATGTGTGGGCAACCGATTGGACTGCTCAGTATCAAGATATTCTTCCAGATGGTCGTGAATGGATTTTTAAAGATTATATGCGCTATAACTCTTATCGAGTTAATCCTGCCATTGTTCACGCCCTTAAAAGCAAAAAGGCCCTCATCGCAGAAGGCCAAAAATACATGCCTGCCTCACTCAGATAAAATTTCCTCAAACATAGCAAGACCATTTTTACGAGCTTGCAATTATCTTACCCATCTTGCGCTTGCGAGCATGTGCAGCCTTTTTGCTAAATGGCATGGCGTTCTAATTCTTGACCTAGGCTAAAGCGATCTTGGGTCTAAATTTTGAATTCGATTGTTTACATTTAAGCATAAAAATCATATAAATTTATTGCGATTTAGTAAATAGACATCCCCTAACACAATTAAATAATTTTGAAATCAACTGCTTTTAGAAAAAACATCTGCAGATTATCTCAAAATAAATGAGTAGAATAGGCAAAGGATTTATTATGCAACAACTCACTGAAGGTCCAATCAACGTAAGCGTTCCTGCTGGTGTAGCCACAGTCGCTGCGCCGACTGAAATCGAAAAGATTCAAGAATGTTTTAAGCAAACGATGAGTCATGCCGAAGAGGCCTACAAAACTCTTGGGACAGCCTCTAAAGAAGAAAAAGAACTACTAGTGGCCACCCTAGAAGAAGCGTGGAAAAATCTGACTCAAATCAGAAAACTTTCCAATTCTTCTCTTGACACTTTGAAAATTCAATCCCAAGACTTAGCGAGAATAACTTTTTTGTGGGGTCAAAGTCTGTGGGCTAATGTCGATATGGAAATATCTCGCCAAGCTTTTTCATTATCGTTGATGTATGCACGTAACCTCGCCGACCACTTTGAAATTGACACTCACACTTTACCTGAGTACCTAGATAAACTAGCGAGAGATCCCCAATCATTTAGAGCCTTGCATGAAGAGCTTTTAAACTCACCTTCAGTCGACAGTATCATTAGAAAAGCTGTTGAAGCTGGAGACCCTATTGCCTCAGCCGTTGCCAATGCGGCCTTTAAACTCGGCGGCACCTATCAAAATCACCGCAGTTACCAGCTGCCTAGTACCAATAGCACATTCGACAAAGAAGAAATCATTGCTCTTCGTAAAAATTCTATTTTGATTGCTGAAACAATATGGAAGAATCTCGGTACCAAAGATTCCAAATGGGCAGTCATTAGTTCTAAATATAATACAGGACCTGCACGCTACAATCTTACGCATAGCAACGATCCACAGGGCATCATCGCCATCTATAAGGAAGTTCAAGCAGAGATCGATGACTATGAAAGGTCTGAGGGGGATACAAGTATAAGAGTCCATCAACAACGGGCTCAGTGCTACAACATGCTGGCCCTAAAAAGCCAAGGGATTCTTTCCGATGCTGAAAATTATCACAATTTTGTCAGGGCAGGTGAAATAGCAGCTGAATACGCTGACCAAGGTTTTGATTTATTTCTTGCCAGATTATTCATGCATAATCGCGCTGCCATGGCTTTTAAATCCATTGAAAAGAGTGCTCCCTTCGATGAAGTCGACCTCATTAAAATCCAAGAATGGATCAACGCTGTGATAGACCAGTGTGAAAAGCATAAGTATAGCAATTTTTATGATGCGATATTCACCCGCACCGCTGCCAAGGTTGCCTTTTACCGAGGGAATTTTGAAGAATCTCGAATGTTCCTAAATAAATCGCTTGAGATTTGCGATGCAAACCCAAATACTGATGTCGAAGACATTCGTGAAGAAACAGTGACTTTGATGCACATGCAAATCATGGCAGCTTTTGAATTCATCAAAGCAGGCCGGCCATTAGGAATAATGACGATTGATTTCGTTCAAGAGCGGATCGATCAATTATTAAAACAATGCGAAAGCCACACCTTTAGTGAATTTAAGAATGCAGTTTATTATCGCACAGCTGCCAAAATTACCTTTTATCAAGGAAAAGTAGAGGAAGCCCAGGCGCTAATCAATCAATCTAAGTCCCATTGTGAAGCTCCTTCAACCGATCTTGCTGAGGACCTTGAATCCAAGCGGAAGGCTATCCTCGAAGAAACTTTAAGCTTTGCCAAAGAGATTGGCGTCGAGAAAAGCTAAACGTAAAATAAACTCATCTTTGCTACTTGCACACAGTCTGAGCAGTTTTTTTTCAAAAAAAACTGCTCAGACAAACTACCTTCTGCTGCTCGTCTTAAGTTTCTTAAAACATGTCGCAGGGAGCATCTTTGCTATCTTTGCCCTTAATAATCCTCTGCGTGTTACTAAAGCAAGTTCGTAGTCAATAAAACTTTCAATGCAAAGAAGCGTTAATCTAGGAAAAAATCTCTTTGCAATGGCATTCCTGGACTCACTGCAAAAGGGGAAAAATCTTTGATCCCTTTTGTGCTTAGGACGTCTTCGTCAATAAAAAAATTGCCGGTACAGCTCCTAGCATCTCGTATCAGAATTTCATAAGCGGCTTCTGCCATGATAGCAGGATGCCGGCATCGGTTCTTCAAACGCTCAATTTCTACCGGATCGCTTAAAAAAGCAAAAAGGGCCGCAGTGGCTATCACCGTTCTCGGCCAGAGGGCGTTCACGCCAATTCCAGCTTCCGCAAATTCAGCAGACATGCCAAGCACACATAAGCTCATGCCATATTTAGCCATAGTATAAGCTAAATGCTCTTTAAAGCATTTCGCTTCCATATTCAAAGGGGGCGAAATATTTAGAATATGGGGATTTTTAGCTTTGAGGAGGTATGGTAAACAAAGCTGGGAACAAGCGAATGTGCCTCTCGTGTTAATTTGATGCATCAAATCAAAACGTTTTAGCGGTGTGGCTAATGTGCCTGACAAATGAATGGCACTGGCATTATTCACCAGAATATCGATCCCTCCGAATACTTCTACCGTTTTTAAAACGGCCGCTTCAATTTGCCGTTCATCCCGCACATCAACTTCGAGCGGGATAGCTTCACCACCCATTTGCTGAATGGCTTCACAAGTTTCATGAATGGTTCCAGGAAGTTTTGGATGAGGGGCGACCGTCTTGGCGGCAATAGCAACTTTAGCTCCTTCCCGAGCCACTTTTAAAGCAATCTCTTTCCCAATCCCACGGCTAGCCCCGGTTATAAATACAACTTTATCCTTTAAACGCACCTCATGATCTCCCTAAGCCGTTTGCGCGGCTTGCTTGATTTGCTGTTTTTTTATAAAACCTACCATTTGATCATGTCCTTGAGCAAAAAAAGCATCTAGCAGGGGGATCAATTGCTTCTTAATTTCATCTTGATTTGGCAGGTTCTTTAATTTTGCAACATCTATGCCTAATTTATCGGTTAAGATCGCGACGGTTTCTTTATCAATGAGTTTGGGGTCGTTTAAAATGCCCTCGACGATAGTTTTCGAAAGTTGAACGGGCTCTCCTTTGACATCTTTTGTGAGTGAACTGGCTCTTAGAAAATCTTGCAGGCCGGCATTGACGAGTCTTTTTTCAAGGGGAGCTTGCTTCTTTTTCCAGTAATCAAGCTTCTTCTCAAGCTTTTGCAGCTTTTCATTTAACTTTAGGGCTTCTCTCTCATTGTTTTCTAACTGTACGTTTAATTTATCAGATAAAGCTTTCAATCTTTTCTGCAGGCTTTCGGTTTCTTCCGTGGTTAACTGTGCGGCTTTATATTTTTTGGCTAAAGGACGCAGCTCTTTGGGTAACTGACGTACATCAATCGGTTTATCTGCTTTTAACAGACGTTCGATTTCAAAAATTTTGGCACTTAAATCATGCGCCTTGAGGGCATTTCGCAGCCGGTTTACATGTTGTAATTGCACATTGAATGAACGGAATGCGGTGGGAATTGCATAAAAAGCTAAGCGAAAATTAACCCCTTTCAGCCATTCTTTGGAAAGCTCTGGTTTGCGTAGAAAAAAATACAGAGCGCCGCCTACGATCACTGCGATCCCTGCAAAGGCAAATGTTAAACTAACGATTGCAAGTCCAAAAGGCGGCATGGAAATGGAGCCAGCAAGGACTAAAACAGTTAGCGTTGTTGTAATAGCCACTGAGAGAATGGTGAGGAGAAGTGAAAGCGCGGAAGAGTACTTTTTAAACTGGGCAAAGCGATGCTGGACTTTTTGCTTCTTTAGACTTTGAGATTTCAATCCGTTGCGTGCCAGAATCGATAAGGTATCTTGATAAGCAACGGCATGTTCAAGCAAGGCTAAGCGAAAGCCCTCCTGATCGATCAAGGTGCTAAGCTCTTCTTTGGTTTGGATTTTCTCAGATGCTGGAATGCGTTCCAGATAGAGGCCTCTTTCTTTAAATTGTTCAACAATCTCTTCATATGGAGCCGCAGAGGATTTCATGCGGAGCAAAAAATCCTCTAAATCGGGGCGGGCCAAGCTCTTCTTTAGTTCAAAGACTTCTCTTCTTTTTGCCAGTAAGCCTTCGATTTGTTGCGCAGCTTCGAGAGCTTTTTGTGTATCTGTATGATCTGCTACCCGTTCTTTTTCTTGATATGTTGCAATCCAACGACGTTGCTCTAGCTCATTTTTGGTCGCCGTGCGCAGTTGCAGGGCGCGGAAAAGAATGAACAAGCCGCCCGATACCGTACTTAAGCCAACACCCACACTTCCCGCCGCTGCCCCTAGTCCGCTGCCGACTGCTGTGGAAATACGAATACCGATTCTAGCGAGTTGAGGCAACGCTCGCACCAAGCCTAACACCACGAGGATTGATTGCTCCTGCAAAGAGTCTTTTTGCTCTTTTAACCATTTTTGGACCTCTTTTATCTTCTCTGCAAGCTCCGGCGAAGGTTCTTCCTTAAGCTGCTTTTGCATGAGTTCCACTTGCCGCGCCACTTCTTGGTATATTGCGGTGCGATAAATTAAAACACCGCCTTTCCCTAAATTGGAAGGAAGACCAACGGCTAAAGACAAATACCCAATGTCGGTCGACATCTCTTCAGCTATACCCTTGAAGTCATATAGGCGCGCTATTCCACCTAAGGGATTGCCCACAAAAATATTGAGTTGTTCGGTAGGATAGCTTAAGGGGAAAAGTAGGCTATTAAAAAACTGATTGAATTTTTGCGCTGTTTCCCCCTTAGCAACGATCATATCCACCCAATAAGGACCGTTTTTCTCCATAACCTGCTTTAAAGGCAAGGGATTCATGCTTTCTAAGAATTCTCCGTGCGTCATGATCGCCGCCAAGTTATTTTCAGATGCTTCAAGAGCAAGGACTTCAATATCCACCTCATGTGCATGAACTTCCACCTTTTCCTTTTTCTCTGAAATAAGGCTGCCCGATTTCTTCGCACTTCTTTGAGTTCCACCTGCCGTCAGGGGAGAGCCAGCTTTATTTTTCTTCTCAATATGAATGGCATTTTCGGACGAAGTTGGCTGGGAGGGAATTTCTGAAAATTGATTTTTATTCACATTGATAGGATCAGGAATTCCCATATCGCCTCTTATAAGTTATCTGGTTGAAAGATTTTGGCACCATTTTCCTCATCTTTGATCTCTAGCATTCTTTTCTTCACAAATTTTAAAAATTGAGCTGGTGTCTTTGAAAAATAAATGTCCAATTGTTCCGCAATTCTTTCTTTGATGTTTGGGTCGCCCTCCGCACGCATTTTTTCAATATCTATCCCATATAATCGATCCAATACCTGCAATGTTTCGCGATCCAAAAGTTTAGGATTCGTCAATGCTCCTTCGGCAATGATCTTAGAAACATCTAGGGGATTGCCTTTTTTGTCTGTTTGCAAGTGATTAGCCCGTAAAAAATCTGCCACCCCTGCATATTTTAATCGTGCTTGCAGTGGACCTTTTTTGGCTTTCCAATACTCCACTTTTTTTTCTAAGCGATAGATCTTCGCTGCACGTTTTTCTCTAGCTTGTTCTAAATGTTCAAGTTTTTGACGTTGTAAGTTTTCCAATTTTAGCAATTGGTCGCGATAGCGCTGGAGCTCAACAGGAGAAATCTTTTTTTCAGTCTGTTGGACAAGGGGCTGCAGTTTTTTGGGCAAATTCTCGGAATTGATCGGGTACTGTTTTAAATAAGCTTCAATTTCTCTGATTTTTACTCTTAAGGCATATGTCAACGCGAGCTCTTCCTGCTGTTTTTTTTGCTTCCGTTTTAAGAAGTAGTTGCGATAGGCCGAAGGGATCTGATACACAGCCAAATTGAGATTGACACCTTTAACCATTTCCTTAAAGCGGTGCGGGTTATTTCGATAGAAATAAATCAAACCCACCGCCCCAACCACAACCGCGGCAATTAAAAAGCTTACTCCCAAAATAGGAAGTGCAAACTGCGGCACAGTCAAAATCGATGTGATAATGAGAACATTCAAAACAATGATTGTTGCTCCAAGTACTGCTGTCAATGCTACATTGACCACATCAAATCTAAATTTGCGGTTTAATTCTCCCTGAATTCTTAAAATTTTGCTTGTTTCGCATGTTTTAATGGCATTGCGCACACTAAGTTGAATGGCGTCTTGATTTTTTACGTATGCTTCTAGTAGCTTCTCTTTGACGGTAAGTGTACTTAAGGAGTATTTTAGGCTGTCTAAAGAATCGAATGAAACTCCTTCTATTTCTTCTAAATGGATTCCTTTTGCGCTTAGGCTGGTCCTGATCTCCTCGATAGACTGAGCATCCTTTGCTAATGTGCGCAAAAAAAAGTAGAACTGCGGCCGGGCATCCGTAAACTTGCGTAGGTCTTCTGCTTTGCGTTTTTCCAATAATTTTTCTATATGCACTTTGGCTTGTTCTTGACCTGCCGGGGTTGTGTGATCTACCACCGCTTTTGGCTGGTGGTATTCTTTCTGCCATTTTTTTTGCAGACGTTTGTGCTGGATTGTGCGCGCAAGATCGAAAATTTTTACGCCTAATTTAAGCACATTCCCAGCTCCCAGAGTCGCGACGCCACCGATGGCGTCCAGATAACGCAAATACCCCATCGCACGTGAAAGAAGCAGCAAAGGTGTTCTTAAAGCCACTCCCGTAGTGATAAATGCTTTTTCCGTTTTCATTAACAGAGAAGTTCCTGACTTAAAACGATTTTTTTTAAGCCAGTGCTCTAAAGACACAATCTTATCTTTAAGCTCAGGATTCGGTGCGTTTTTGTATGCTTGTTGCAAATCCTCTACGTAGAGCGAAAGTTCTTGAAACATTTCTTGGCGATAGTATTGCAGGCTTTTCTTCGAGGTATCCGGCAGTAAATGGACAAGTCCTGCATAAATGGTTTCTTCATCCAAAGTATGCTCTACCCCCTCTAATAAACCTTGTTTAGCTAGCTGGTTTAATAAGCGAGGGGGGAGATCTTTTAAATCACCTTCATGACTATCGTCCAGATGAGTTTCTTGGGGGGCCTGCAGCAGATCCTGGACAACAATTTCTCTGTTTTCTCTAATCCACTCTCTGAAAGTGGGTGTGGGTTTGCTGCTAAGGAGTGTGCCCAGTTGCATGTATAAATCAACTTGCTCAACTGCTTCGGCAAATTGTGCGAGATTTTCATTTTCTAGGGCTTCGGAAGGGAGCTCAACAGTCACTTTTTCTGCTGGAGGTGATATATTGCTTCCTTTTGCTGGCGGGGTTACCTCAACCTCGGATTTCGAAGTGCGTTCAACCGAAATGCCTTTGATATTGACATGCTTATTGGGGATATGCTGTGGCGATGGACCTTGCGGACCAATCGCAAAATCATTTGGTTTTGCCATCCCCTTCCTCCGTTATTTGGTTATGGTTAACATTTCTTCTAAAAGTTCATTAAAAGTTTTTTGCCCTGCAGCTACACTCTCAATGATACTTCCGAAGAGGTCAAGGGTCATCATGATATTCCCGATAATGCTAAACAAAAGCAATTTATCCACATGCGCCCCATGCATGAACAGGACATAGCGGTAAGTCACTTTTTCTTCAATTTCACTGAGTTCAAAACCGGGCAATTCCAGCAAACGATTGATGAATAAAAGGGTGCTTCCCGTTTGAGAAGCAGCTAAAGGGGCTACAGCAAAAGGCAATACGACATGAAAATGCACCAAATAATAAGGAGCTGGGGCCTTGCTTTCTTCCCCCTGCATGATTTGTTCCACAGCTGTAATCAAAAGAATTTTTTCCCGCTCGGAGGCATCATTTCCAATGAACACAATGAGTTGATCATTAGGGATTTTTTCATTGGCTAGCTCAAGCGTACAATCATATCTTTCTGCCAATAAATCTTTTTGAATCTGTTGCAGAATGCTTTCAGGATTTTTTTTCATAGCTGTCCTTCATCGTTTAATCATTTAGCCCGGTACTTTCCAGTTATGTCCTCAGGCAAAAAAAATATTTTTATCTTCTTCCCCGTAATGCATTCCTTTTTTGAAAGAAGGCACTCCGGTGGTTTGAGTTTGGACTTCTTCAAACTTGCTTATCCAATACAGCATGTAGTGGATAAACTCTTCAAAATAGGTTTGAAATCGTGCATAGGTTAAGCCTTCGGATGACACAAACTCAAAAAGAACGAGTGCTCGCGTATTTGCATCATAGCCCAGATAAGATCTGCCGGTCTCTCTACCAAATAAATTAGCACTTAATGCCATCAGGGCGGTTTCCTTTTCTTGTTCGAGAGTCAGGACCCCCACGGCTGCATACATGAAAAAACCGGCAAGAGTGAATGATTCTTCAAAACTGATCGTGCACGTTTTATTAATCATCAACCGGCAGATGCCTTCGTCATCTAGTTCCAGTTTGCCTAGCCCTTGCCGTCTCCCATATTCACGTAAAACTTCTTCTAAATGCATGCGATCCTCATTTAAAATTTGAGCTTGATTTGAACGCAGCCGGCTTTGGGGTTGATGCTGTGGTTTTAGGAGCTGCAACCACTGTTCGTGCAGCTCTAAATCCAGTGTATGCATCCACATGTTCAGGCTCCAAAGCCAATCTTTCAGCAACTCTTACCCCTTCCGCTAAACTATCGTAGCATCCTCCCTTAACAATTTTTTGAGGGATCAAGTCGTCATTTGAGACCCATTCCCAGACATTTCCACTCATGTCGTAAGCCCCCACAGGGCTTTTGGCATCATGGGTTAGAACTTCTTTTCCATCCACCATCCGTTTGGTGTGTCCATTGAAAAAACCCACTTCCGTCGTCAATACTTTTTCGCTGGTGATGGGTTTATCGGTGCTTTTATAATTGGCCCACGTCGGGTCAATCTCATTTTGACTGAACCCGTAGCGGAATTTTTGACGTTTTCCATCTGTTTTGGCAAGCGACATTCCCGCCGCGTTCTCCCATTCTGCTTCGGTGGGCAAACGAAAATGATAAAATTCACAAAATGCCATGGCCCCATACCAAGAAATGTTGATAACCGGGTGATGGCACTTATCGGCAATGCACATAAATGTGGGCTTATTTTCACTGAGTTCAATGATAAAAATCTGACTGAGAGGATCCGCTTCCATGGTTTTCAAAAGAAGATGGCCTGCTAAATCTCTAACCTCGCCTTTGGCTTCTCCTGTCGCGGTGTATGTAATTTTTTGATTTTTGTAAGCCGCATTTAGCCACAACGCACACTCTGCATTGGTCACAGCATATGTGGCAATTTCAAATGGATTCACGTTGATCAGCTTGGCAGACCGCTCATTGTCTTTGATGCCTTGATCTGGATCTCCGAGAATAGTCTCCCCTCCTTCTACCAAAATCCAAGCCAGATGCGGGATCACAGTACCAGGGTCGTCTTCATCTAAAGACTGAATGGAATCAGCATTTCGTGAAAAAGCTTCAGCTAGCGGCTCTTGCTCCTTTTCCTGTTTTTCATAATAGATCTCAATCTTCAATGAACTCGAAGGTTCTAGATTAAATGTGGATTTTGGCAAAATACGTAGTTCATAACCCTCTTTCCTTTCCGGCTTGATCACATAGGGACCACCAGGAGGGACTTTAAGGCGATCTACCGAACCGTTGCCAGCATATATTAACATCGAACGTCGATATAAAGACCAGGGTGCATTTGGTTTGTTGCTTTGAACAGACAAAAAGGCTGGCTGCAGACCTTTGGGATTCATTACAAAAGCGATTTCGCTTTTATCGGGAATGATCTCTTGATTATAGGCTTGCAAAGCCGCCTGGAATGAAGCGATTTCTTCTTGTGGGAAATGGAGTTTGATGGATTTGACTTCATCCAATTTTAGATCAAAAATTTGTTTCGATAGGACCTTTTGAGGGAGGTCGCTGTCTTCTAGATAAAATTCAATGGCATAGCGCCCAACCGGTAAATTTCTTAAAATAGCCAACACACCATTCTTCATTTGATAGTGCATGCCTGCTTGCAAATCCTCAGGTCGTACGACAGCCTCATCTTGTGTTTTAAGCCTAAACTTCACTTGGTTGAGAACTTCCTTAGCATTAGAGCCGTAGAATAATAAGACAGTTCCACCGGCTTTTTCTTCCGCCTGATGCGATAGATCTTTAAAACACTTTTTGTCGCATTGATACACTCCTTTCAAGGGACCGACGGTCTCGTCAGGCTTTACACTGATCTCCATGGGAACAGGACAGGTATAGCCAGGCAGATTTTCAAAAATTAGCGTGTATTGTCCTGGAGATAAAGTATCTGCGACTAATTCTCCTTCTGCAGAATACCCTATAATTTCCCCTTCCACTCCATGCAACGTAATGAGAGGATTCTTGGAAAACTTTTTTTGTTGGTCATTCAGTTCTACACCGACTTTTAAAGAAGCATAGCGCGGCTTAATGACTTGATTGATTTTGACTGTTCCTCCGGCATGAACAGTAAATTCTCTTTTGGATGGAAGCACAAAAAACGCATCGCGATTAGGAATGACAAATTCAAGGACATAGTCGCCAGGAGTAAGATTTTCAATGACTACAGTTCTAGAAAGCTTACCCACATCCTCAACACATGTATTAGCGGCAGGGTAAAGCTGTTTTTCATTGCTATTTTTTTTACATACCCAAAACCTGACACGCTCCAATCTCTCTCCTTTTAAACCCGTCTGATAGGTAACGATCAAAGTTCCCGCAGGTTCATTCGCATGCCCGTTGGATAGAGCACCAAACGCGCTAAAAAAAATAGCCAGGAAAAAACCTAAAAAGATTGATTTCATTGATTCCCTGCGAAGCTAGCGGTTGAGGAGATTAAGGAAGCGCGCAACAATAATTTACCTTTTAGAGTATGCAAAAATACTCAGGTATGATTGCCCACTTCCTAAGCTCACCTTAGCAAAAGGAAATAAATTTGGACATAAATTTTAAAATAAAATTTATATGTTTAATGAGATTACGCAGGAACAGGCTGGAGTTGTTCTACTTGTTGCATAATGTGGGTGCTAAAATCAAATGGAATTCCTTTATCGTCGATGGCTGTGAATTCTCGCTTATCTGCAAAAAGTTTGACATGGATGAAATGCCGCTTTTTAGCTGTACGTGCTAAGTACCAGGTGTTTTTTGGATTGCGTGGACTGCGCGGGGATTTGACTCCCCAGGCCCCATCGCCAAAGTAGACGACCCCGGAAGCATCAACCTCGCGATTTTTAAGAGGAAAAGTTCGTTTAAAGGCGTGATCATGGTGCTCAAAAGCAAAATGCACTCCTAATTTTTCAAAAAGCGTGGTCCAATGCCTGCGAATGGCGCGGCTGTTCTTATTGTTATAATCGCGAACTGATGGGTAGGCTGGGACATGGTAAAAAGCTAGTTTATGCTTAACCTGTGGTCTTTCACTCAATGTGTGTTCCAGCCAGCGTGTTTGCGCTCCTTCAATCGGATGGGTATGACCCGAATCTAACGCCAGCACACTCAAGTAATTGCCAAAATCCAAAGCCCGGTATCCCGGCAAATTAAACAATGCGTAATAAAAAGCTGCCTTAGAAGGATTTTGATTAAAACCCTTATCAACATCATGATTGCCTATTGTTGGAATCATAGGAATTAACCGACCATCCTGAGCCACCATAGTTTTGCTCCAGACAACTAGCCATTCGATCCATCTTTTTTGACGCGATTTATTGCGATCCTCCGCATAAGCGATGTCGCCGCCGATCAGGACAAAATCGGGATTGGTTGTAGCGGCTTGTTGATTCATCGCTGAGACATACTCAATTTCATCGTGATACATATCACCGCCAGCTACAAAATTTATGGGCCGTGCAAGCTGCGCCGGCATTGTTTTAAACTTATAGACTTTCTCATCATCATTAAGCTTAAAACAATAGGAAGTCCCCGGCTCTAAATGGCTCAGTTCTGTGCGATGAATGAGGTAGGGATAAAAGGCCGGCATTCTACTATGGACACCTTCCTGCGCAACTATTTTATCTGCCTCTTTGGCTTCAGGCCAATAATGCAACGTATCCCGGGCATCATTCAAACTCGTAATCCATTGAATGGTCATCGTTGTTAGAGGATCTCTTTGCCAGGTTAGATAAACTGCAATCGGTTCTTCAGCAACTAATAAGTTATTGAAAAAAAACGCTAAAAATAATACAATATACATACAATTAACTTAATTAAATGGAATTAAAAATGCGCTCTATTTATGAAACCAAGTCCAGCGCTACAAATACTTACCCCCCTGAAAAACAAGCAATTGTAAGCCATGCTGGCCAATCCTGTAAGAAAATGGGGAAATCCTATAAAAAACTCACCCTTTCGGGAAATGCCTGGCATCTGTTCAAGCTCTTTAGCGGCGTTCTTGTGTTGCCGTGGTTTTTCCGCTCCTATCGAGAAGATTGTAAAATTAGCATGAAAGAAATTAAACAGCAGAAAGAAAAAATCATTCATTTCGAATATCTCAAAAATCCGCAAAAACCAAAACCTGCACCGACTTTCACTTTCAAGTTTCCTTTTGCTGATCATATCCTGCCGAAAGAAATTTTTGCAGCCAATTGTTATCTAAAGGCAGAGTTAGCAAAAGGCACCGTCCAGCAAGAATTTATTTTCGAAAGCCCTGGCCAGAGTGCTATGAGTAAAGAGGCATTCAAACAAAAGACGGAAAAAATGCAAACGTGGTGCGAGTCATTGAAGAAAGATTTAGGTGAAATTCAAAAAATTGAATGGGTTCTTGTTTTAAAAGATCGCCCTTTAGACACTCCTGAAGCCTATTCTGTCTTTGATTATCACAAGAGCCAAAACGGTTTTTCAGAATCAGAAGCATCTGGTGAGGATACTTTTGAAGCCTTACCCCTCCTTCTCGAGCAGATAGGATTCCCCCCAAAAACTACTTTTGTTGAAAATGGCCAATTCGTGCCTGGTCAAACCTATAACAGTCCGTTGAATACACAGATTAATATACCTTAAAGATTGGACACGCCTAAAGACTTCGAAGAAATCTAGATTTTTGAGGCAAAGAAGGCAAAGAGACCATTACAAAGGACATTTCCCTTTTTGTTTCTTTGCCCTTTCGTTAAAAAACCCCTTCTCTACTGAAGGGGTCCTTAAGAATTGCGTTGCTTAGGAGCCTTTAGCTTCGAGGATTTTTTCGGCTAATTTTTCCAAAATGCGGGTATTCCGACCTAAAAACTCTTTCAGATCCGCTGGGTTCATTTCACGTTGTGATAACAGCGCCATTTCATAAATTTGTTTAACCAAATCTTCTGTCAGCTCTGGCTGGACATGATCCAATTTTTGTAAAATTGAAACAAAAGGATTATTTGTGTTCAAAACGAGTTTTTGTTTACCCATAAAGCCTTTCGATTCAGCCATTCCCTTGGGATCAATGCTCCGCATATAGTCGCGCATACGGCGTTGATTTTCATCGATGATGACAACCCCCGGCACTGACTCGGCAGCTAAACTCTTGGCTTCAACTTCGATATTTGCATCCCCAAGCTTGGCTTGCACGAGCTCTGCAAGTTTACCGGCTTCGGTTCTCCCTTCGGCATCCAATATTGTTTTTTCTTTCTCTTTATCGAGCAGGCTTTCATCAATATCGGAATCGACACGCTTGAACATTACAGGCGTCAGTTTTCGTTCTAAAAACTGCATAACGTAGGCATCTAAAGGACTATTAGCAATCAAAATTTCAATGCCTTGCTTGTGATAGACTTCCGCTAAATGGGACAGATGCTCATCATCTCTGGTGTAGAAAATTTTATCTTTAATTTTAGCTTGATTTCTTTCCAGGTACTCTTCTGCGGTTGTCCATTCCCCTGAGGCATTCTTCCATACCAAAAATCCTTTGGCTTTATCGTAGAACTTATCGTCTTCCAAAATCCCCAATTTGACTACCTGTCCGACATCTGTCCAACATTCGATAAAGCGATTTGTTTCATTGCGATAAAGAGTCATTAAGCTGTCTGCCACTTTCTTGGAAATGTGATTGGCCAGCTGCCGCACAGTGCGGTCCATCTGCAGATAGCTGCGTGAGACGTTCAATGGAATATCCGGACTATCAATGACACCGCGCAAGGCCATTAGATAGTTGGGAATAATATCTTTACAATTGTCTGAAACAAAAACGCGATTGCAGAAGAGCTTCACGGTATTTTTATTGATGTCAAAATCGCGATTGATTTTTGGGAAATACAGAATCCCTTTTAAATGAAAGGGGTAATCGACGTTAAGATGCACCCAGAAAAGTGGATCCGCATCCATTGGATACAAATGACGATAAAAGCGCAGATAGTCTTCAGTGGTGCAATCAGAAGGAGATTTAATCCACAATGGTTCCTCATGATTGATATGGGAATCTTCTAAATACACTGGATAGGGAAGAAAGGCGCAGTAGTGATTGAGAATCTGCCTGACATGAGCCGCTTCTAAGAATTCATCATTGTCCTTATCGACATACAAAATCACTTCGGTTCCACGCTGGGTTCGCGTCCCTTTTTCTAACTCATACTCTGAAGAGCCGTCGCAAATCCATCGCACAGGTTCGGCGCCTTCTTTGTATGACAGTGTGTTGATTTCAACCTTTTCCGCCACCATGTAGGCTGAATAAAATCCTAAGCCGAAATGTCCTATAAATTGGTCTTTTTCATTATGCGTTTTGTACTTTTCCATAAATTCTTCCGCACTGGAAAAGGCGATTTGTGCAATATATTTTTGCACTTCTTCGGCATCCATGCCTACCCCATTATCAATAAAAGAAAGAGTGCGTTTTTCTTTATCGATGTGAATATCCACGCGAAATTGTTCATTAGGAGCTGCGATGAGTTCCCCTTTGTCCTGGAGGATTTTAACTTTATGCATTGCATCGCAAGCATTTGAAACAAGCTCCCGAATAAAAATATCTTTATCTGAATAAAGCCACTTTTTGATAATTGGTAAAATGTTTTCACTGTGGATCTCTAATTTTTTTGTGACCATGCTATCAACCTGTGTTTTAAATATTTAGATTAACGTGAAGTTATGTGTGAGAAAGCAGTAATATTAAATCATTTCCAATTTTTAAATAAAGACAATCAGCAACAATTTGAATGAAAGGAAAACCTTGTCAAAAAAATGAGTAACGTTTACGCTTTCTTTCTGTCTTATGAAGATTAATTAGACATCTTAATTATAGAGCATATTAATGCGAGTATTTCTTTTTTCGTTTTTTTTGAGTACTATTATCCTTTTTTCAAGTTCCTGTCATGCTGCACCTCCTACAGTTCTTGTCAGTATCGCCCCACATAAATTTTTCGTTGAAAAAATAGCGGGGAATACCGTTTCGGTACAATTGATGATCCCAGTCGGAGCCGATGCGCATACCTATGAGCCAACGCCACGGCAAGTCATTCAAGCCAGCCATGCCGATATTTGGTTTTTTATTGGTGAAGCCTTTGAAACTAGGGCCAAAAAAGCGCTTTTAACACACAAACCAATGATGCTATTGGTGGATATGCGCCAAGGAGTTTCCATGATCTCGGCCAATTCCCATTGCAATCACCACCATGGATGCTGCCATGCTTCCGGTGAAGACCTGCATTTTTGGTTAAGCCCAAAGGAAGCTGAACAGCAAGCCAAAACTATTGCCAGTGCATTGATCGAAAAATATCCGGAAAACACTGAGCTATATAAATTAAATCTGCTCGATTTTTTGGAAAAGCTGGATGCTCTTGACCGCCAAGTACGCCAAATCTTAAAACAATCGCCGCATCGCGTCATTATGGTGGCACATCCCGCCTATGCTTATTTTGCGCGGGACTACGACCTGGTGCAACTTCCTATTGAATACGAGGGGAAAGATCCCAGTCCTCAGCAACTCACACGCGTGATCGAGAGAGCCCGCAAGGAACGTATTAAAACGATTTTTTCTCAAGTTCAGTATCCAGTCAAAGTTGCGCAACTCATCGCCAAAGAAATTGGGGCATCGGTCAAGATTCTGGATCCTTATGCAGAAAATTATATTGAAAATCTAGAAACAATCGCACATTCTTTTGCCGAAAATTAAAGCAAACATCAGTGCGTAATCTCAAAAAGGCTTAACTTTAAATGTCCGCTGCTGTGGCTGTCAAAAATCTTTCTTTCTACTATCAGAGTGTGGCTATCCTTAAGGAGACCTCTTTCCAGATTGAAGCTGGCGAATTTATTGGGATTATTGGACCCAACGGAGGAGGAAAAACCACTTTATTAAAATTGATCATGGGCTTTCTGCGCCCCACTCATGGAAGCATTGAAATTTTTGGAACGCCTCCAGGAACCGGCACTCAGCAGCTGGCTTACGTCCCTCAAACAGTCCGTTTTGACCCGCAATTCCCTATCTCCGTTCTTGAGGTAGTACTCTCCGGCCGCTTAGCGCACCTCCCTTGGTATGGCAGATATTCCCAAAAAGATCGCCAGCTTGCCATCCAGGCCTTGCAGAAAGTAGGGATTCCGGAACACTTTTATCAGCAGGCCTACGGGAATCTTTCAGGCGGGCAAGCTCAACGCGTTTTAATTGCCCGAGCACTCGTTTCAGACCCTAAAATTCTTTTATTAGATGAGCCAACCGCCAGTGTCGACGCACAGGCCGAATCCGATATCTATCTCCTTTTAAAAGAGTTGAAAGGGACAATGACCATTTTAATGGTCACACATAACCTGAAAGCTGCCATCAGCCATGTGCAACGCGTGCTTTGCGTCCAAGGCAACGTCATTTCCCTTAAACCAGAAGAAGTCTGTGAACATTTTGGGATTGGCCTTTATCATACACCTCTTATGAACTTGAAATAAATTATGTCTTTTTTCGAAGCTATCATGGCCAATTCCTTACTGTTTTCTGCTCTTTTGGCAGGATTAGCCGCCTCCATTGTCAGTGGTATCATCGGTTCTTATGTCGTTGTCAAAAGAATTGTGTTTATCAGCGGCAGCATTGCCCATTCGGTTTTGGGAGGGATTGGTTTTTGCCTATGGCTGGAAAGAGCCAAAGGGATTGCCTGGGTATCCCCTTTAATAGGGGCTCTAGCCGCAGCTGTGCTAGCAGCTTTGATTATTGGATGGATTCATTTAAACTACAGGCAAAGGGAAGACTCGGTGATTTCGGCAATTTGGTCTATTGGAATGGCTGCGGGAGTCCTATTTATTTCTCAAACCCCCGGCTTTAACGTCGAGTTAACCAATTTTTTGATTGGCAATATCTTGTGGGTCTCTTCCTCTGATCTCTATATTTTATTTGGCCTGGATTTCATTGTGTTGATCACTGTTCTTTGCTTTCATACGCGTTTTCTGATCATCTGCTTCGATGAAGAACAAGCGCAGCTTCAAGGACTTCCTGTCAATTTCTTATATATCCTGCTTCTTATTTTGACAGCGATATCCATCGTTCTTTTGATTGAAGTTGTCGGGGTGATTCTCGTCATGACCATGTTAACCGTGCCAGCAGCCATTGCTAACCTGCTAACTTCACGTCTTTCACGTATGATGTGGATTGCCGTTGGATTAAGCTGTATTTTCTGCTTAATAGGTACAGGAGCAGCCTTTCACTTGGATTGGCCTGCCGGGGCGACCATCGCTTTGATTGCAGGAATGACTTATGTCACCGCTTTAGTCCTCTTCCCTCATTCTCAATCGATTCTTCACAAACAAAATGACATAAAAAAAGCGGTTTGTGATTAACACCACAAACCGCTTATCGGAAAGAGAGGGATTCGAACCCTCGATACCCTTACGGGTATGCGTCCTTAGCAGGGACGTGCTTTCGGCCACTCAGCCATCTTTCCGTGATTCCTTTAGATAAAAGGAGATACTGAGTAATAGTAGTAATTCGACGATTTTTATGCAAGGTTTTGCTTAGAGTTTAAAGGGAGATCGTGAGGCTCACAAATAAAAAGTAGTCGATAATAATTTTAACGCAAAGCGAAGCAAAGAGCGCCAAGCGGCAAAGGATATACCCAGTGGGATATTTAGGCAGCCCTGCAACTCCCAGACAGATCGCAGAGTTAAGCTAAATGCTCTTGTCGGCGACGATGTTTATGATTTCTTCGCAGCGGCATAGCTGTTGATCAAATTACGATAGTTAGGCAATCGATTCGACAAAAGTTTACCTAAACCTTCAATATCATTCCGCCAATCCCGATGCAGTTCACAGGCGACACTAAACCAATTCATCAATTGAGCTCCCGCCATGCTTACGCGATTTAATGCAGCAACCCGCACGGTTTCGTTAAAAGTACCTGAAGCATCGACGACGACAAAGACGTCATAACCAGCTTCTAAAGCAGAAAGCGTAGGAAAGGCCACACATACATCCGTCACGACCCCTGCAATAATCAGTTGTTTACGACCGGTCGCTTTTACCGCATTCACAAAATCAGCATTATCCCAGGCATTGATCTGTCCAGGACGAGGAATATAAGCCGATTTGGGAAACATCTCTTTTAATTCTGGCACTAAAGGACCATTTGGGCCGTCTTCAAAGCTGGTGGTCAAAATGGTAGGCAAATTAAAGAATTTTGCGGTATCAGCTAACGCCAGCACATTATTCTTGAACTCATTCGGAGAATAATCTTGCACAAGATTAATGAGTCCTGATTGATGATCGATAAATAAAACCGCAGCATTGTTTTTATCTAATTTATTGTACTTAAAATTTTGTCCCATATCTTCCCCTATTTCTTTGGTTAGGAGTTAACATAAAAGTGATATTTTGCAAAAATAATAAGTGTTATTTTTTGAAACAATACACGTGAAAACGGTCTCCCCGTTAAGAGAATTTTTGCAGCAATTCATTCGCGGTTCGCTCGATGCAATTAAAGCCTGCATTGGCATTTTCAAGACACAAACCCACTGGCTTAGCTGACTTTGACATATAAAATCCCAAAACTAATCATCGTCTCTTTCAATACCTGGAACGGACAGAACATTTAAAATAGCTTTTCAAAAATCAGACAGGCGCTACAATACAACCATCAAGTCACCGACACAGAGGAATTTATGCACGCCGAAAACCTTAATCCTATTCCAGGTTTCCCATTCTCACTGTGTCTTGATGCCATGGCGGTGTCTACCGGAGCATAGATTGACAAATGTCCATTGTTTCTCCTTTCCCAAATGAAATCTGGGAACACATTTTCAGCTTGGCTTCGCCGCAAGTCTTAGGAATTTCCGCGCGCGTATGCCGTACTTGGAATGAGTGTGTTCAGTTCGAAATCAATCGCCATAAATCCGCTCAATATCATTTAAGAAGTTGGCTTTATGAAGAAGCTGCGTTTTTATTTGGAACAGAAGAGATTCAAAAAAAAGCCGATGAACTTCTCTCCAAAGAACGTAAGGTCGCTTCACTTCAGATCCCCACCATGGAGGACCGGCTGGAAAAAAATTGCGGGTTCTTTGTTGGATGCGTAGAACATTTTGCAGATTTTTTTACTACGCCGACAGATTCCACTATATGCGCCTATTTGGATCGGAGAATTAAGGCCCTGATCCCCGAAGATGCCCATTTAATTCTAGATTATCCCACCGACAGGCCTTTGAATAAGTATTTACTCTCAGCTATTCCTTTTGTGGAAAGAAAAATCACCTTCTTCCCTTCACCTCAATTCGCGCAGAAAATTAAAAAACTCCATCAGAAAAAGATCAAGCAACTATTTATTTCAAAACGGATTCTTCAATACCAGAACTCAAGGGATGCTTTTTTAACTGCCCTGTCAAAATGTGCGCATTTAATTACCCTGAACGTTCTTGTCACTTCAAGGCTTACCCCAAATGACAAGGGCTTTTGCAAAGCGCAAGGCAAACAAAAGGTTTGCACCTTCGGCACTTTATTTAATAGCTTGGTTGCCTTACCCAATCTGATGGATCTAAGGGTTTCTGATGTAAATCTTTCAGACGAAGATGCCGCAGCTCTGGCAGATTATATTAAAGTTCGCTCCATCGGTTCAAAGGCTATGTTCTGCTCTTTAGAGGGAAATAATCATATCACTTCAGCCGGCTTTCGCAAAATTGCCAAAGCCTTGAGTGCCACAAGCAGTGGCTTTAGCTTATTTATTCATGATCTCAAAGTATCTGCTATCAATCAAAGCGGGATACAAGATCTGCGAAGAGTTGCTTTTCTTAAAAGAAATGTTGTGATTGAAATTCAAGATTCTTAAAATGAAATTTTTCAACTTTACGCGGGATTTTTCATGCAAGCTTCTACAGTACTTCCCTTGTCGATCACAGCTTATATTATAAAGGAAGACGGCGGGTCCTTCCAATACTTAATGTTACGTAGATGCAGCAAGCATTTTTTTGGAAATTGGCAACCGGTGACCGGCCGCATCGAAGCCGACGAAACTGCCTGGCAAGCTGCTTTGCGTGAAATCGAAGAAGAAACCCAATTGCAACCCAATCGATTTTATGTCGCAGAAATTGTAGAGGTTTTTTACGAACTTTATCTCAATGCCGTGGTCACCGTACCCGTTTTTGTGGCATTTGTAGATAGTTTCCAAGAAGTCATCCCTGAACCTAAAGAACACGACACGTACGAATGGGTTTCCTTCGAAAAAGCTCTCACCCTCTTAAATTTTGCCGAGCATAAGCGTTCTATCAAAACTGTTCACGAAAGCTTTATTGAACAGCAGCCTAACGAGATGCTGCGTATTCATTTTTCCAAAGAGGTGGCCTTGGATGTGCCAGCAAATAGTGTATAGAGTGCCGGCAAAATCAGTAGTGTCAAAAGCGTGGAGCTGATTAATCCTCCGATGACTACGGTCGCTAAAGGCTTTTGCACTTCTGCCCCCATGCCTGCCGCTAAAGCCATGGGAATAAATCCCAAAGAAGCCACCAATGCTGTCATCAACACTGGACGCAGGCGCATCAACGCGCCTTGCGTGATGGCCTCATGCAAAGACATGCTTTCCTTTTTTAAACGATTGATGGCACTGATTAAAACAATTCCATTTAACACCGCAATGCCCGATAGGGCAATCATCCCCACTGCCGCAGAAATTGAAAAGGGAAATCCTCGCAGCCATAAAGAGAAAATGCCTCCAGTCAGGGCAAAAGGCACACCTGAAAATACTAAGAGAGCATCTTTGAAAGATTGAAAGGCTGCATAGAGCAGCAAAAGGATCAATGCTAAGCATAGCGGGACGATCAGCATCAGCCGCAGCCGCGCTGAGAGCAGGTTTTCAAACTGCCCTCCCCAACCAATCCAGGAACCCTTCGGCAAAACAATTTTTTCGCTAATTTCTTGCTTGGCTTGTTTCACAAAAGTCCCCAAATCGCTGCCTCTGACGTTAGCTTGAACAGACACAAAGCGTTTGCCATTTTCACGGCGAATTTCATTTAACCCTTCTGCGATTTTGAGTTGGGCAATTTCATTCAACGGAATTTGCGGGAAATGAGATTTTGATTTACCAGGTTGAGTTTGCACAGGGAGTGGAATTGGCAATCTCTCCAAAACATTGATTTCTTTAAGTTCTTCAGGAAGTTTCACCAGGATATCAAAGCGCCGATCGCCTTCAGAAATTTGACCTGCTTTGCCTCCTCCGGTGGCTATGGATAGCACCTCTAAGCCATCGGAAACATTCAAGCCAAGTCGGCTGGCAGCTTCACGGTCTATTTTCACATCTAAGACGGGTAAACCTTTTGTCTGCGCAACTTTAACATCTGCGGCACCTGGCAGTCGGCGTAAAAGGGCTGCGATTTCTTGAGCTTTAGACTGCATCTCGTCAAAGTTATCACCGTAAATCTTGACAGCCACATCGCTTCTCACACCGGATATGAGTTCATTAAAGCGCATTTCAATCGGCTGGGTAAATTCATAATTATTGCCTGGATTCTTTTTTAAAGCTTTTTCCAATTTTTGAATGAAGGCACTTTTAGCTAGACTTGGATCAGGCCACTCGCTGCGTGGTTTTAGCATAATAAATGTATCTGAGACGTTAGGGGGCATTGGATCTGTAGCAACTTCAGCAGTCCCTGTTTTAGAATACACGTAAGCAACTTCCGGGAAATCTTTCACTATTTTTTCGATGCCTTCTTGCATCGTGGTGGATTGCGATAATGAGGTACTTGGAATGCGCATGGCATGCATGGCAATGTCGTGCTCATCTAATTTTGGAATAAATTCCTGGCCCAAGAAGGTAAAGATCCAGAAAGAAACTAATACAATCACCGCCCCAATAGCCCCGGTAAACTTGGGAGCATCGAGGCTTTTGGCTAAAAGCGGTGCGTACCAGGCTTTCGCGTATTCCACAATTTTATTCTCATGTTCCTTCAAGGGTCCTTTCACAAACATTAAAATCATGGCCGGAATAAACGTCACCGAAAGAATGAAAGCAGATAAGAGCGCACATAAAACTGTAATGGCCATGGGATGAAACATTTTACCTTCCACTCCGGAAAGGGCCAGGATTGGCACATAGACTGTCATGATGATAGCCTGTCCAAAAATGGTCGGTTTAATCATTTCTTGGCTGGCACTCAATATCTCTTTAGCTCGTTCATTAAAGTTTAAAGGTCTTCCAAGCTCTTTTTGACTTTTCACAAGCTTACGCAAACAATTTTCGGTGATGATCACTGCTCCGTCTACAATTAGGCCAAAATCAATTGCGCCTAAACTCATTAAATTTCCGCTTATATTCGCATGCATCATCCCAATCGCGGTCATCAACATGGACAAAGGAATCACAGCCGCTGTAATCAGAGCTGCACGCATCTGCCCTAAGAAAAGAAACAAAATCAAAATAACTAAAAGCGCTCCCTCTCCTAAATTTTTGACCACCGTGGTGATGGTGGCATTAACGAGCTTTGTGCGATTGATAACAGCTTGTGCTTCAATATCCGGGGGGAGGATTTGATTGATTTCCTGCAATTTTTGATCCACATTTTGGGCGACTGTCCGGCTATTGGCTCCAATCAGCATCAAGGCCGTACCGACCACCACTTCATGCCCATTTTTAGACGCACTGCCCGTACGCATTTCTTTACCGATTTTAACTGCAGCGATATCACTGATGCGAATCGGTACACCCTCTCTAGTGGCGATGACAATATTTTGAATTTGGTTCATAGACGTCAGTCTTTCATCAGATTTGATCAAAAAGGCCTCTCCCCCCCTTTCAAGATAACCTGGACCGATGCTTGTATTATTCTTTTTTAAAGATTCGATAATTTCGCCATAGCTTAACCCTAAAGCAATCATTTGTTCAATATTCGGTTCCACATGATATTGCCGCACATATCCCCCAATGGAGTCTACTCCGGCTAATCCACGCACTTCTTTTAATTGGGGTTTAATGACCCAGTCTTGAATCATCCTCAAATAGGACAATTTTTCCACATCAGTCTTTAAAAATTGCCCGTCTTCTGTTAAATAGGAGCCATCTTGCTGCCAGCCAGGCGTACCGGCAGGGTGAGAGGACTTTTTAAAATTTTTGAAATCCACCGTCCACATATAGACTTCTCCCAAACCTGTCGAAACCGGCCCCATCTTAATTTCGGCATCTTTTGGAAGTGCATCTTTGATTTCACTCAATCTCTCATTAATTTGCTGACGAGCGAAATAGATGCTCATATTATCATCAAAAATCGCTGTCACTTGTGCAAAAGCATTTCTTGTCAAAGACCGGGTCATTTGCAAGCCAGGAATTCCTGCTAAAGCCGTTTCGATGACATAAGTGACCTGTTGTTCCATTTGCAAAGGGGAATATCCGGGCAGGATCGCATTGACCTGGACTTGATTATTAGTAATATCGGGAACAGCATCGATTGGGAGTTGGGTAAAACAATAAAAGCCATAGAGAGCAATTGCCAAAATTAGCAATGCTATGGCTGTAGGATAGCGCAAGGAGGTTTTGAGGAACTTCTGAATCATTAATGCTGGTGCTCCGCTTCGGATTTACCCATTTCCGCTTTCAATAAAAATGTTTGTGAAGCTGCATATTTTTCTCCCGCTTTCAGCCCCTGCAACACTTCACTATTTTTCTGATCGCTCTTACCTAAACGCACCTCTCTTTTTTCAAAGCCGTCGGGAACCCGCACGAATACGTAGTCTTTGCCCTCTATGTTCTGAACGACATTTTTAGCAATGACGACTGGCGCAGGCACTTCCTCAGTTCCGATATTGACCGTAACAAAAGTCCCTGGCCGCCATTCCCCTTGCGTGTTTTTTAATTCAGCAATGGCTTTGGCTGCGATCGTCTCCTCTTCGATAATCGGACTCAAATAGATGAGCTTGGCGGACTCTTTTTGATTTTGCATCGGAACGGCGATTTCGACGGTTTGTCCTTCATGCACTTTATATAAGTCCTTTGGATAGATTCCGATCTCTACCCATACAGTAGATAGATCTGCGATTTCGTAAATGGTGGCACTATTATCGATGAATTCCCCTTTCGTGATATGCCGGCTCATGACAGTACCACTGATAGGAGAAACTATGGGATATAATCTTAAATCGGGATTTGCTTGAGTTAAATGGAGAAAAGACTCTTCGTCAAGCCCTAAAGCCCGTAGTTTTTGTTGAGCCAATTGCAGCTGAATTCTGGCTTCTTCGTAGGCGGATTTGGCATTAAGATAATCTTGTTCGGCAGACACATGCTTCTTATATAGCCTGAACTCTCGTTCATATAAGCTTTCGGTTAACTTCACTTTCTCCAAAGCCGCTAAATAATTGGCGCTGATTTCTGCCATTTCGCGACTTTCCAGCACTGCCAGTGTCTCCCCTTGCTTAACCTGATCCCCCACATTTTTTTTAGCTTCTAGAGCCACCCCTGAAATTTTTGGTAAAACATGCGCAAACTGATCGGGATGCAAGATAATTTTACCTCTGGCAGCTAACTGCTGGCTTAAGGTGCCAGGTTCCGCGGTCGCTACAGCAATCCCGAGTTCTTTAATTTGTTCGGCCGATAGCTTCAGGCGATTTTCATCGGCAGGCTCGTGATTGTGCTCCTCTTCATGTGCTTTTACAGAAACTTCAGGAGACTTTCTTCCCAAGCTGGAGATCCCAAGAAGTAATGCTAAAGCTAATGTAATGCTGCTAAACAGATAGTAATGGCTGCGCTTCATGCATTTTCCTGACTAGTTAAGAATTTAAGTTGGGCATGCTTAAGATGAAAATTTTTGAGAGATTCAATATAGCTCTCGTTCACTTCAAATAATGTTCTTTGGGCATCTAACATATCCAGATATTCAAATTTTCCTTCGCGGTATCCTTCTTGAGCCAACATAAATGACTGGGTTGCAGATTCCACTAGCGTCTTTTTTAAGCGCTGCGACTCACGATAACTTTGGAGCAAGGCACAGTGTGCGGCATAAATCTTGTTCTCTAAAGTGGCTTCAAGAAGATTGACAGTTTCCAATCCTTTGGTGAGTTCGGCTCGCGCTTTTTCAATATTCCCCTGGTTTTGATTGAAGAGAGGCAATGGCAGGGAAGCGCCGAAAATCATGCCCTTATCGTGTCTTTCTTGATCTGTTTTATATCCCAAAGTCAGAGTGAGATCTGGGATAACTTGCGATTTCTCCAGTGACAGGTTGTAACATAGAGCCCGGAATTCGTATTGAGCCTTGGCCAATTCAGGATGATAAGCTAAGCGACAGAGATAGGTGGCTAATTCTGGCGGCACTTCCATTTCATAGAAAGGAAAAATGGCGGTTTCAAAATCGATCTCGCTGGTTCCCCACATTAAAGCAAGATTCTGTTGGGCTGCGCACATGTCAGCACGCTGTTTTTCCACTTGAATTTCAGCTGTTGCAAGGGCTATTTTAGCTTTATGTTCCTGGATAAGGGATACTTTACCGGCTTCCACTTTAGCCGTGACAATGGCCAGCATTTTGGACGCAATTTTTTGTTGTTCCAAGGCAATTTGATACTGCTCTTGCGCGGCAATTAGGGTAATAAAAGCGCGGCTTGACCCATTTAATACTTGAAGTTTCATCGCATCAAAGCCAGACAATGCAGCAAAGAATTGGTAAATGGTGTCCTGAGAACGAAAATAGCGCTTCCAGCCAGTTTCGATGAGCTGAGCCAATTCATACCGGGATTCTGCAGCCTGCCAACCCCGCCAATTGGCATTTCCGAAGACATTTTCTACGCTATAGGAAGCTAAGGGATTAGGGTATAACTCTGCCTGAATATTTTGCCCATGCCGAGAATGAACTTCCGCTTCAGCCATTTTTAATCGTGGAGAATAAGTTAATACGCGAGGCATCACCTCTTCCCAGGTTAATTCTTTTGCCTTGGCGTCCCCTAGAAGACACACAAAAATCAAAAAGAATATTGAAGGCTTAAACATGAAAATCCTCAACTGAATCATTCTTCTATTTAGCTATAAAAAAAATCTCAGGCAAGCAAATACACTCCACCCGCAGCTCTTCCAAAATTTATAGCTTGATTGTAAGCTCTTTAAAATGTTATTCTTGCTAAAAACAAAAAATTATTTTAAAATAGTTATTACACTTTTTTATTTAGGGGTAACCCATGTCCAATCAAACGCCCGCTACATGGAATAAACAATCCGGCTATGTCTGGTCATTAATCGGATCAGCTGTAGGTTTTGCCAATGTCCTCGCTTTTAGTGCTCAAGTTTATAAAAATGGGGGAGGGGCTTTTTTAATTCCCTATATGCTCGCCCTATTTGCCTTAGGCGTGCCAATGCTTTTGCTTGAAGGCTTAATTGGATATCAATGGAAACTTCCTATTGTCAGCGCTTACGGAAAAGTTCTTGGCACTAAAGGACGGATCCTCGGTTGGTTGGCGATTTTGAGCTGTACCACCATTGGTGGATTTTATGTCGTCTTAACGGGATACACCGTCGCATATACCTATTTTTCGGCAACAAATCAAATTCCCGCTGATTCTCAACATTTTTTTCTCCATACTTTTTTAAATATTACGCCTTCACTCGCTGAAATGGGAACGATCTCCTGGACCATCCTGATTTCAACCTTAGCTGTCTGCGCGACGACTTGGTTTGTATTGGTGCGCAATGTAAAAGATGGGATTGAACGCATCTGCACCATGTTTATGCCGTTAATGGCCTTCATTATGACCGTGCTAGCGATTGTGATGATCTGCCTGCCCGGAGGATTTGATGGATTGGTATTTTATCTGAAACCCGATTTTTCCAGGCTTTCCGATCCCACCCTGTGGCGCGATGTCTTCGGACAGTTATTCTTTAGCTTATCTTTAGGATTAGGAATTATCGTTGGCTATTCAAGACATACAGGTCAAAGTACTAACATTTCGCGAGCTATGATTTGGGTTGCGCTGGGTGACTTCGCAGTTTCATTTATTTCCGGACTCGCCATCTTTGGCTGTTTAGCACACGTCAGCTATAGCCAAAATATTCCATTTGATTCGATTTTAACGACAGATTCCACCTTTGATATTGGCTTTATCCTATTCCCTCAAATGCTAAAATTTTTCGGAACGACTCTTTCCTGTATCATTGGCGTCTTTTTCTTCAGCTGCATTTTTATTGCCGGAATTACAGGCGTGTTTTCGATCGTAGAAAGCATCGCCGGAAATGTGGAAGTCGAATTTTCGCTCTCACGCAAAGCTGCTGTCTCCATTTCCACTCTGGTTTTAAGTGCCTTCAGCGTGTTATTCTGCATGGGAAATGCTTCGCATATCATCGATGCCCTAGCCCCGATGGTTTTAGGCATCAATATGTTGATCGGAGGATTGGGCCTGATTATTACGTTTCAGTATATTTCCGCCACAACCAAGCGAGATCCTCTCTGGTATAACGGCTCCCGGCTCACCTTCTTTGCCTTTTGCCTTCGCTATTTCGCCCCAGTAATTTTGCTAGTCATCTTATTTAGCAATCTTTACCAGGAAATCAATGGCTTTGATTTAGCGAAAGGAATTCGTTGGTTTTGGTTTGCTTCAGCTCTGGGCTTTTCTGCCTTTCTGGCGAAAGTTCCCGATTTTGGCTGGCTGCCCAGCCGCAGCAAAGCCGAAATCCATTCATGCGATGCCAAACGATTAATGGAAGTTTAGTTAGAAGCGATCCAATTTTGATAGAATTGGATCGCGTCATAAATTCAGTTTATTTTCCTAATTTATCTAAAACGTCTTGATAGAACTCAGCCATTTCAAAATGATATTCCATCCAATAAAATTTTTCGCTGATTTCATCCCATTCATCCATACAGTCCAAGCCATATTGCAAAAAGAAAGCTAGAATTGCGGCTCTAATTTTAGATTGAGGAGTCCCTGGAACAACTGTGGCGAATGCAGTAGTGTAACAATACCTTGCCTTTTCTCGATCAGATGTCTTAGGCAACCACCAAATTTTCTTCTTAGTATATTCGTATATCGACTGTCCCATATTTGTGTGGTATTTGACTTTATCTTGGTAAAGTTTTATGTCTTCTTTGGAAAGTGCCTTAAGGGATTTTAATGCAGCTTTTAAATGCTTAATTTCAATTTTTGAACTGGGAATATGGGGAATACCTTGAAATATTAGAAAATCTCTCGATGAAAAATCAAGGCTTTCTTGATACATCTTCATATGGACTTAAAATATTTTCTGAGGCCTCCGTAACTGGAGAAAATAAATAATTGATGAGACAAAACAATCCAAACATTATTATATAGTAGTAGTAGGGTTGTTTATTCTGGCGAAGAATATCAAATATTAGCAGGGCCAAAATAATCACTGTGGGCACAGATAAAAATTGCATTTCTCCTCCTAGGTTTTTCACTTTTCTGAATTTATTTCGAGAGAATGTGTCAAGCGAGAAATAAGATCAATAAATCTTTTTGAAAATTCAACAGTCGTTCGCTTATCCCACAATCCTTCTTACTTTTTGACACATTTGGAAAACCGCATATAATCAGTAGCAGAATAACGCTTCGCCTTTAGAAACACTCTACAAATACACCTCAAAGAATACTTTTCAGATATAGCTTTGTCATATATCCCTTAAGACCCTTTAGTTTCTTCGCCAAACTCCAAAAAATAAGCAATTTCAGTCTTATTTTTCATTCCTTGCGCTACATTGACCACAAACTCTTCGTAATCGTCATCAGAAAAAACTATCCTTACCCCATTTTCTTCAAGAAATAAAATAGTTGTTAATGCCCCAGTTCTTTTATTGCCATCACTGAAGGGATGATTTTGAACAATGTGAAAGAAGTAAGCTGCAGCTTTGTCATAGATAGTTTCGTGTAAATAATTTCCACCCATTGAAGCCTTAGGCATTTCGACGGCAGACATCAGCAATCTTTTATCACGAATACCTGCTAATCCTCCATGATCCTCTAGAAAAGCATCATGGATCTCAATGATTTGTTCGACAGTTAAAAATTTTGTCATCTTTTAGATAGATTTTTTGCGAGTTGATAGCGTTCTTTGCGAATTCTTTTTAAACCTTTTCGGAAGGTTGCATTATCCATTTCCACATCTTCGTTTTCTTCAGCAGCTTCTCTAAGAGCAAGGGCTTCTAAAATATATTCGCGCATAGATATTCCCTTTTTAGTTGCCAGCATTTTCAGATGTAGATGCTGCTCTGCCGGAATATCCAAGCTTAGTCGAATCTTGCGAGGAGTTTGATCCATAGTTTTCTCCTTGTTTATACATATCCACATTAACTGAAATGTTGAAATGTGTCAAAGAGCCTGGATTCCTTCTCTGCCTTACTTTTTGACACATTTCCGCAAACAGCATATACTCTGTAGCTAAAAAAGGATTTTGTTATGGATATCCCTAAGCCCCCAGGTGTTTTTGATATACTTCCGCGTGGAACAGAAGAACAATGGCAACTTTCGCATCTGTGGAATTATGTCGAAGCCACTATTCGAAAAATTGCCGCTGACTATGGCTTTGAGGAAATCCGCACCCCAATTTTTGAACGCACCGATCTCTTTAAGCGAGGTGTGGGAGAAGGAACGGATGTCGTTTCCAAGGAGATGTACACGTTTGAAGATCGCGGCGGCCGCTCCATGTCCCTCCGTCCCGAAGGCACAGCTCCAGTCGTGCGCGCCTTTGTAGAAAACAACCTTGATACGGAAGCACGCACGCATAAGTTCTTTTATATTGGCCCGATGTTCAGATACGAACGCTCGCAAGCAGGGCGCTACAGGCAGCATCATCAGTTTGGCGTTGAAGTGATCGGAACGGATGCTCCTGAACAAGATGCCGAAATCATCGATTTACTTTATTCGCTGTATCGCCGTCTCGGTTTAACAAATTTAAAAGTCTACGTCAATTCCATTGGCAAGCCCGAATGTCGCGCTGCTTTTAAAACTGCCCTGAAAGCTTATCTTCAAGAGCATTTTTCAGAACTCTCAGCGGATAGTAAAATCCGGTTTGAAACAAATCCCTTGCGCATTTTAGATTCAAAAGATCCGCAAGACCAGCAAATTGTGGCAAATGCCCCTTCCATCCTTGATTACCTTGACGCCCAAGATCTAGAACACTTCGAGAGAGTTAAATTCCTTTTAAATCAGTTAAAGATTCCATTCGAAGTCAACTCCAACCTTGTACGCGGCTTAGATTACTACAACAAAACTGTTTTCGAAATTGTTTCAGGGCAATTAGGCGCGCAAAACAGCATCGGCGGCGGCGGCCGCTACGATGGCTTGATCAAAACGCTAGGCGGGCCTGATCTGCCAGCATTGGGTTTTGGAACAGGTATTGAAAGAATCCTACAGACGATGCTCAAACAAGATGTGCATGCCCCCCTCTCTTATCAGCCGACTTTATTCATCATTCCCCTTGGGAAAGAAGCCGAGGAAGTCTGTTTTACATTGGCTCACGAATTACGCGAGAAAGGTATTCCGACGCAAATGGATTTCTCCAGAAAGAAAATCGGAAAGGCCATGCAGCTTGCCAACCAAATGAAAGCGCGCTTTGTCGCAGTCGTTGGGGAAAATGAACTGAAGAAAAGAGAAGTAGAGCTTAAAGAAATGGCAACGGGTGAAACCTATACTGCGCCACTATTTCATCTGAGCCGCATTCTCGAAATTGAGACAAATGGAAATGATATCTTAAAAGTTTGGCAGCAAATGAATAAGCCCTTTCAAGAACCTGGCGAGGCTGAATTTTTTATGAAAAAAATCAATCAATCGATTGAACAAACCAAAACGTTAACCCAGCAGCTTCAAAATGCGATGGAAGAAATCCAGGACATCATTGAATAAAACTAACAGCAATAAGATCCTTTTTGCTTTACAGGAGATCTATGTTTAATTTTGTCAGAACCCATGATTGCGGAATTTTACGCAAAAAAGATATTGGGTCTTCAGTCACTTTGTCCGGATGGGTTCATCGCCGCCGAGATCACGGCGGACTCGTTTTCATTGATCTAAGAGATCGCTACGGTCTCACCCAGTTAGTTTTTAATCCAAAAATCAATCCTGCCTGCCATCTCCTAAGTGAAAAACTCCGTTCTGAATGGGTCATTTCAGTTCAAGGCAAAGTGATCCAGCGTACGCCTGGAATGGAAAACCCCAAATTGGCTACGGGAGAAATCGAAGTTGATGTCTTCGAGATGGAGATCCTATCGACCGCTAAGACGCCCCCCTTCTCCATCTGCGACGATTCCATCGAAGTCCATGAAGAACTTCGACTCAAATATCGCTACCTGGATATTCGCAGAGGAGATGTCGCCCATAAACTCACCGTCCGGCATCAAGCCATGCTGGCCACACGCAATTATTTAAGCCAAGAAGGCTTTATTGAAATTTCCACCCCGATTTTGGGAAAATCCACTCCTGAAGGAGCTCGCGATTACCTTGTGCCCTCGCGGGTGCATCCTGGAAATTTTTATGCGCTGCCGCAATCCCCTCAAATTTTTAAACAGCTTTTAATGGTCGCGGGGATGGATCGCTATTTCCAAATCGCCCAATGTTTTCGCGATGAAGATTTGCGCGCTGATCGCCAGCCAGAATTTACGCAAATCGATCTCGAAATGAGTTTTGCCACCCCTGAAATTCTTATTGCCATTATCGAAAGACTTGTCAAAAAACTCTTCCGCGAATGCTGCCAGCTAGAAATTTCCACCCCCTTCCCCACTCTTTCACATGCAGTATGCATGGAAAAATATGGCTGCGACAGACCTGATATGCGATTTGAAATGCCGCTCTATACTCTTGACGACATCGCCAAAGACTCTACTTTTGCCGTTTTCTTAGAACAGCTCAAAGAAGGAGGCATTGTCAAAGGCTTATGTGTCAAAGGCGGCGCTGATATGACGCGGAAAAGCATCGAAGGCTATACAGAATTTGTCGGCCGCTTCGGCATTCAAGGGCTCGCCTGGATGAAAATGCAAGACAATGCCCTCAACTCCAATATTGTAAAATTCTTTGCGCCTGAGGTGCAACAACGACTCATCGAACGCATGCACATCGAAAATGGCGATTTAATCTTCATGGTAGCCGACTTGAAACCTCGCACAAATCAAGCTTTAGACCATCTGAGAAGGAAAATTGCGCGGGACAGAAACCTGATCCCAGCGGATTCCTATCAATTTGTTTGGGTGCGCGACTTCCCGCTTTTTAGCTGGAATGCGGAAGAGCAGCGCTTAGAAAGCGAACACCATCCTTTCACCTCCCCTCATCCAGAGGACCTCGCTTTAATGGAGACAGATCCTTTAAGCATGCGTTCTTCCGGATACGATCTCGTCCTAAATGGCTACGAAATTGGAGGAGGCTCACAACGCATCCACAACGGTGAACTCCAGCAAAAAATCTTTGAAAAACTTAAACTCACACCTGAAGAACTTCAGAAAAAATTTGGCTTCTTCATTGAAGCTTTAAGCTACGGGACGCCTCCTCATCTGGGGATGGCATTAGGATTGGACCGCTTGGTCATGCTCCTCACTGGAACCGAAAATATTCGCGATGTCATTGCCTTTCCAAAGACTCAAAAAGCCAGTGATTTAATGCTGGAATGCCCCTCTTTGGTCGCAAAAAAACAATTAAACGAACTAAAAATTTCAGTTGAAGAAGAGCTAGAATACTGATTTTTTTGGACAGAATTTACCAGATATCCTAAAGTACAGGATTGATTTTATTTCCAATCAGGAGGAGATTTTTATTTATGAGTAAGAAAAGTCATTTAGGTGCTCTTGTAACTGCAATGGTTTTATTTGTTCAATCCTTTGCATTTGCGGCAACAGCTACTACAACCCCGCAGCAAGCTACGCCAAAGCAAGAAGCTCCTCAAGAAATTGATATCGTGAAACTTTCCGAAGCCTTCGGCAATTTTATTGGACGCAATTTGAATGCTCCAGGAATTAAATTTGACCTCGAAAGTATCATTAAAGGAATTCGGGATGGAGCCAATAACAAACCATCTCCACTTACTGATCAAGAATATGAGTCCATGATGACCCAGCTGCAAGCTAGAGCCTATACAGAACTAGCCAGCGAAAATTTAAAAGCAGCGAATCAGTTTTTAAAAGACAATCTGAAGGCAGCTAAAATCGTTGAATTAGAACCTGGTAAGCTGCAGTACACCATCGTGGAAGCAGGAAACGGTCCGGTGGTTTCTGAGCACGCTTCTCCTTTAGTTAAATATACAGGCAAGTACATCGATGGCACTGTCTTCGGAAGTTCAGACGATACTGGCGGGCCCATCACCGTTCCATTAGATCAAACCATTCCAGGCTTTAGCAAAGGCATTTTAGGGATGAAAGAAGGGGAAAAAAGAAAACTCTTTGTTCACCCAGACCTTGGATATGGCACAACAGGACACCTTCCTCCAAATGCTTTGTTAATTTTTGATGTGGAAGTCATCAAAGCTGACAACAGCTCAGAAGATAAGTCTCAGCCTCTGCCAAAATTCTCGGATGATGCGAAAAAAGCTCATAGCCAAGAATAACACTTTTAATACAAGGCGATGCATATCGCCTTGTATTTCCTAACCTTCAAGTCCTTTGAGTTCCCGTGAAAATTGTTCTCTATCAACCCCAAATCCCCCAAAATACCGGCAATATTGTACGCACCTGTGCTGTGACGGGGTGTGATTTGATCTTAATCAAACCCCTTGGCTTTTCCATTACAGATCGTTGGCTAAAACGTGCAGGCCTTGACTATTGGGAAGGGGTGAATGTCCAAGTTCTGGAAAATCTTGAAGAACTCCTCTCAAACACCTCAGATTCCCTCTACTTTTTCTCAAGCCATGCCACCACCCTATACTCTGACTTTAAGTATGAGGCAAACGCCCATCTTATTTTTGGTGCTGAAACTCATGGATTGCCGCAAATCGTGCATGAGAACTGGCGTGATCGCTGTGGCAAAATTCCCATGATCTCAGGCGTACGTTGTTTGAATTTGGCCACTTCAGTGGGTATCGTCACGTATGAAGCTTGGCGCCAGCAAGGATTTTCTATCCGCTCTTAAGTTTAATCGAACCTGTTCCGAAAAATCAGGCGTCAATAAATTTTCCTTATTAAAATTAGCTTCTTCCTGTTAAAAGAAGGCGATAACGGGCAAAAAGATGGTATAATCCTTGGAAGATTTGGTGAAAAATAGGGGCTTTTAAAGCCATTGCTAATCCTTTCCAGCCAATTTTCGCATAAAGCCGAAAAAAAGCATCGACTCCTTTTAAAATCTCTCCTTTATCACTGACCACATAGAGCTGTTTCATGGCTTGCTGATAACTTAGGTTTTGGAATTTTTCAGGCTCATAATTTTTTGACGCGATATCCACATAAGATAAGTTGGCTTCGGGATTACTTGTTTGAAGCAGGTGGACTTCGCGGGCGCAAAGCGGACATTCGCCATCATAGAGCATAGCCGCAGCCTGCTGATTTTGGAATTCATGTTCAATTTGTGTATTAATGTAAGCCAGAGAGCCATTAATCGCCACGATCGCATACATCAATAAGATCCACAATAATGCCAAACCCATATAGGCTATTAAAAATCCATAGGGGAATGTACAAGCACCTAAACGACCACCTGCTAAATAGCTCAAGGGTGCAATGAGTCCGCATAGAAATGGAAAGGTTTTATGGGTATTGACGATAGCTAAGGAGTGATTCAATGTGGTAGAAAACAAGGGGTATAAAGCTAAAATCCATAAAGGAGGGAAATAAGCTGTGGAGGGCGAAGTGATATAATGCACTAAACCACCGCTTACGATAAGTGTTTCGAGTCCAAATCCCATTAAAAGAGCGTAAATCCCCAAAAAGGCATCCACCAGGCGAAAAGGGAATTTAGCATAAAAAAAGAGAGCTATCTGCATCAAGTAGGGAGCTAAAGCACTCAAAAAAGCTAGCTTGGGCATTTCTAAAGAAGCAAACCATATGCAGCTAAACCAACCCGCGGTATAGAGCAATCCATTCCACACGCTAAACATGCAAGCCCCTATAAATATTGTCTAAGTAGTCCCATAGTTTTTGCTCTGTTTCTAAAGATGGCTTGGTATAGGCCAAGAGTGTTTCGGGAGCTATTTGTCGATCAAACCAAAAACCCCCTGAAGGCAACTTCTCCTCAGTAAGAGCTAACCAAACGATGGTATCGGCTCCTTGCCGGACTGTGCGCAGCCGATGGCGCATCAGGCGATAAAACCAGGGCATCGAATCTATTACCCCTGCCGTATTAACCCATCCCGGATGCATGGCATGAAAGCTATACTGCCCTTGGTATTCTTCATTGAATAGGCGTGTTAGAATCACTTGCGCCCGCTTAGCATTTGCATAGGCTTCGTATTTATGATATTTTTTGTGTAAATAATTCACGTCTGTCAAATCTAGGGGTTTTAAGTACATCCCTCCTGATGAAACAAAAATGACTCGCGCATTTTTTTGCAGTTGGCCACTTTCAATAAGCCCGCGGGTTAGAACATAGGGACCAATTACTTGCGAAGCAAAAATCTCTTCATAGCCGGAAATACTCTCCTGCTTCAGATTCGGCATGGAACCGGCATTATGAATGAGGATATCATAAGAAGTTTGTTTCTGCTGGCTAAAAGCGTATACAGATTGAATATCGCCTAAATCAAGTTTATATGCAGAGTATGGAAAAGCTTCCTCAGGCATCTTGCGCACGAGAGCATCGAGATGCACTCCGTACTCTGTGAGAATTTGAGCCGTCGCTAAGCCAATTCCTTTTGCCGCACCCGAGATCAATGCGTGTTTACCGCTTCCGCTTAGTCTTTCAGGTTGAAAGGAGCGTTGGTGACGCAAAAATCCTGAACGATCGAATGAAAACAAGATCGTTCGATCCAACCATTTTTCAAACATTTATTACCTTAAATTAAGATTAAGCTGAATGTGATGGAAAATACTAAAAATGTAAATATAAATTGAAGAGGGAAGGAAGGTATTGCACCTCCCTCAATGAGAAAAAAAGTTAGAGTTGCGCAGTGACTAATTTACGCAAGGCTTCTAGATCTTTCAGTCCTACCACGCGATTCACTTCTTTACCATCCTTAAGTAAGATAATCGTAGGAATCGATGTCACCTGAAATTGCGAAGTCACGTTAGGGGCATGTTCAATATCAACTTTAGCAATTTTGGCTTTTCCATCTAATTCAGAAGCTAATTGCTCTATAATAGGAGCAATCATTCGACAAGGGCCGCACCAATCCGCATAAAAATCAATCAGGGTTACGCCCGAAGCGACTTCTTTCTGGAAATTTTCATCATTCAAATATTTGAGCTGCTCAGACATATGTCCTCCCTTAAAATTTGTATCTAATCTATTATCGCATATTTCCCTTTTTTTTTCATGCCTTTCATTCGACCTCGCATGATGTGCTCTATCTTTATTGAATCTTTATCTGGATGCTTTATACATTTTTATATAATAACTTGTGAACACAATCAAATTCGAGAAGCTGTTTTTGTCGCTTGATATCAAGGCAAAATCCCATTTTTGAA
Organism: Parachlamydia sp.; assembly: GCA_002786175.1. Classification (GTDB taxonomy): domain Bacteria; phylum Chlamydiota; class Chlamydiia; order Chlamydiales; family Parachlamydiaceae; genus Parachlamydia. Next base: position 169,656 of record PEQL01000004.1, on the reverse strand, counting down.
TTTATTGTATATAAGGATGGCGTTTTTAAACATTTTGGTGTGCGTTAAGGTTTAAATGGTAAAATTTTTCCTATTTATTAGTTTTGTTTTTGCATTTCTTCTGTTCATTTACCCCATGATCGGTAAATCAACGGCTTCATTGGTATTGATTAACATGCCTAATGAGTACGAACTGCCACGCAATTTTCGAATGACAAGTGAATGTGTCAAAAAACCTGTTCGAAAAAATCTAACCGAGCTAAATGCTTCTGCAAGCGCCCAGTTTTCAGCCGAAAGTCTAAAAAAAATCCTCTCTATTCTCCCCACAACTAAAGTCACGCTGATTGATTTACGCGAAGAATCCCATGGTTTTATTAATGGAACAGCCATGTGTTGGTATGGAACAAGGGGCTGGAGCAATCGCGGCAAAACTTTAGAGAAGATCATGCTAGATGAATTTAGCAAACTTGCCATGACTTCTAAAAAATCGTTTCTTATCGCTTATAAAGACAAGTCATATCCCCAACTAGTATTTCCCTCAGATGTTTATTCCGAAGAGGCACTTGCACATTCTTTACATGTTAACTATTTAAGGCTTCCTGTGACCGATCATTGCCGTCCTTGCGATGAAATTGTCGATCAATTTGTGCAATTCATTAAGCTTATGCCCGAGGATATGTGGCTGCATTTTCATTGTTCTGCGGGTAAAGGACGAACGACGACCTTTCTGGCTATGTATGATATTATACGAAATGCTCAAGACACCTCTTTTGACCTGATCATCAAGGATCAGGAATTACTAGGTGGAGCGGATTTGCTGGCAGTACCACCAGACGATTTCTGGAAGCATGAACATGCTGAGCAGCGCGCGGAATTTATGCGCTATTTTTATCAATATTGCCTGGAAAATCCCACATTTGACGAACCTTGGTCGGCATGGTTCGAAAAAAAATGGGCTGCCATTCACGAATAAATCCTCAGGCAGGTTCAATAAAAAGAAAGGCTCTTTTCTTAGAGTCATTTTCTTCAAGAATAGAGCGGCAAGGTATTTTTAAATCATTCAGAGTTTCATGCCTCAGGCTGATGACCGCCATCTCATAGTTTTTCAACAGACTTTCGGCTTCAGAATGACACATCGAAGCATGGCTGATCACAAAAATATAATCATAATTTCCACTTATAGCTGCTAGATAATCTTTAAAGCGGGGGGAAGTTAACAGTTCAGTTTCATAAAGAGAACTTTTGCCTGCTAAAACACTATCAAAACAAGCTTCATTCAAAATCTCAGGAAAAGCCGATCCGCCTTCTAAGTACGTCAATAGACCGTTTCCCAGCCCGCTCGATTTTTTAGTTTGCGTGAGGGGAAGAATTAAGATCTTTAAGCCCGCTTTCGAAAGCAACGTCGCTAAAGCTCTGCAATATTCAGGTCCATTACCATCTAATAGGAGGACCACTTGGTGACTTTTTTGCGATGAATTAGGATGAATGAATGCAGCCACCTTTCTTAAAGTATCGCAGTCGTGAATCGAGGGATGCCATTCATCAAACCATTTTGAAAGCCGGCCAACAACTGTAAAACCGGAGGCCATAAAATTCTCTTCACTAGCCGGTATCCCATCGACAATGGAATTATAGGCGACTTTACCTATGCCAAAAAAAGTTCCAAAGAAAGCACCAAGCATTGTCAGTAGAAAAAGATGAGGAGAGCGCGGGTGCAAGGGAGGTTCGGCCAGATCCAGCGGAGCCGACTGAATAATCTCCAGGTTGCTCGCAATATTTTTGGATTCAACCAAACGAGTTAATTCCTCTACCATCATTTGATTGGAGGTCATTTGTTGATTGATCATTTTTTCACTTATCCATCTAGAAGGCATTTGATGCAGCTGCAGTTGCAAGTTTTGCAATTGGTGATTTACCAGCTCTTTTTCCTGCTGTAAATTCGTCAAACGGCTTTGCAAGAAATCGCTTAAATGCGCTTGTAAAATGGAAATTTTTTGCTGATCGAGCTCCAAAATAATGTTTTGCAAGGCTAGAATTTTATCTGTCAAAAGTTCAATCTGTAATTGACCTAATTGCTGCGTTTGCTTCAAGTGAGACTTTAAGAATTTTTTCTGCACATTTAATTCATCCCGCAAGCGACTGTGTTCTTTGGCGCTGCGATTGGAATCGTCTTGCAGCGATAAGGCTAAAGTGCTCGCGCGGTCTATCATCTGCCTGCTCACTGAGTCGGTCAGCAAAGAACTCAAAGAACTCACTTCAAAGGCATCATCTTCCAGCTGAGTAATCATGAATTCTTTTTGCTTAAGAAGCGTTTCAGCATTCCCCTTTTCATTGCTATATTGGATATAGAGCGCATGCGCCGTCGGCAGGCCAATTCCTTGAAATTGATCTTGGGGCAGCTGCTGCCGTGAAATACGTTCGCGAAGAGCTTTTTGCCTGACGTCAAAATAATGCACAAGCTGATTCAAGTACGACGTGAAATTCGCTTTGCATGCGTCGAACTCTTGCTGCTGTGAGTGCTTTAAATGTTCTTCACAGGTTTGAAATTCCCGATAGCTTTCTGACAGTTTATTAAACCATAGATTAACAAAATAATCCGGATGATTTAAATGATGGAGCGAAGTCTCCTGCCAACGATTTTCACTTAAACTGGCTAAAAGAATGTGAGCCTCTTCTGCATGCTTTTGAGTGGTCTCGAATTCTTCGATTTGACTAAGGAACTGTTCTTTATTAGCTTGTGCATGCGTTTCTGAGGCTCGACGGATGGCTAAAGTCAACCCATCGCATTCCTGTTTCAGAGTACGTATCTCGGTGAGAATGGCATTGACAACCTGGGGGTCGCCAGTCCGCTCCAGGAAAATGATCTCGCTAGATTTGGCCTTCTGTAGCTTTTCGATTTCCATGTTGATGTCCAACAAGCGTTGCTTATGCTTTTGCAAAGCCTCTGCGAGAAAATGCATTCCGGCTTCAGTATTCATAAAACCGGTATTGGAAACATCCACAGATACTCTTTCGGCAAAAGCTTCCATCATTTTCCGCAAGTTTTGCCCCATAGTGTCATGCCTGTTTTCTAAATAGGCAATCTGCTCATGCGCAATCCGTTGATGCTCTTTATAGAGAAATTGCTGATAGGCATTCATCAAGGTATTCAGATGCAGGCAAGCTAAATGCCGATCAGAACACTTGTAAGTCATCTTAAGGATACTTTTATTGAGCGAATCCGCTTCGATATTAAAGCGACCGATTAAATCCTTCGCCACGACCGCCAACGCTTTTAAGGTTAAATCGTAACTTTGGCCTTCAAGCCTTTCAGGATTGGCAGAATAAAGGGTAAAGGTCGCCTCTTCAAACTGAAAAGGACTCCCTAATTGCCCTATGCCGGCTTGATTGTCATCTTTATCAAAAACGCTATACGCGGCATTAGGTAAAAAGCGAATCTTTAAATTAATCGGAACTTCTCCTGCATAGTCCAGAGACGTAAGCATGACAGGCTCTTCAGCATCTTTTAACACCGGGATCAGACGATTTCTGAAATAGGCATATTCCACCCGCAGATTATCTTTCATCCGTTTGAAAAGAGGAAATTTCCACTCATCTTTTACAAGCACCCCTTGGATTTGATGCTTTTTGATGACTTCTTGCAATAACTTATGCGATTTCATCACAGCTATCGCTTCACTTTTTGTCCCATCTGCCCCACCAAGTAATGAAGATAGGGCATTGCCTCCAAGGCCAGACTCTTTGGTGCCCTTTTCTTTGAAGGAACTTTGTACAACATACTCAATCGGCCGTGTGACAGCATATACGAAAGCCAAGGCCGCAAAAATGAGGGCCCAACTCAAAATATTTTTTTTGGCTTTTTTAACCGCCGTCCAAAAATCTGAAAATGTCATCAGAAATAAATCTTCATTCCGATCCATATAACCTGCCCTAAAGGTTACTCTTGAATTAACTCTTAACTCAACAATAACCTCTTAATCTGTATTTAGACTAATCTGTAGTAAGACGATAAACTCCGTAAGCGGCCTGAAACCCTTGACAACTTGGCAACAGTTGATCGATGAAACGATTCCACGATGTAATGGGTTTTTCCGAAACATACACCGTATCGCCAGGCATCAACAATAAACTATTATTCGGGAGATGGATAATATGCTCCCACGAAAGCACATAGATTTTAGGACAAGGGAGATTGCCTCGAATCACTTGAATGCGACGTCGATCGCCTGTATAAGGGATCCCGCGCGCAGCGACTAAAGCTTCGCGCAGTGATATGAAGCCGTAAGGAAGATTCACAGCGGTTGGCAAGCCCACTTCACCCATTAACATCACAGTGGCATCAGAAGGGCTGGCCACAAAGATTTTATCTCCCCCGCGCATCACAATATTTTGCGACATATCGCCTGTATTGATCAACTTATAGAGGTCCACAGCCATCGGCCGGCCATCACGCAACACATAACTCATGTAGAGATTGGCATTTGCTGGCAAACCAGCTTTGGAAATCACTTCATAAAGACGAATTTTCCCATCAACTGGGACCGCGGGAACCCGTACTAGCCCTGTCAACTCAACTTTGCGCAATAAACGATCTTTGTAAGTGATAAAAACTTCGACATTTTGAATATGTTTGCGCAGTTCATTCTGCAAAAGCATGCGCGCTTCATCAAGCGTCAATCCTTCAACGTGTACCGGGTCTATATCAGGCAAGTCTAGCTTCCCTTCAAATACCCGAAATCCCCCCACCTTTTCATTAATGAATTGGAAAGATTCCATCAGATCTTTTCGAGAAGGATGATAAACAACAACGTTCAAAACATCATCTTCAGCAATCGTATCCCGGTACTCCTCCATGGCCTCGCAAGGGATGCAATCGACATCGATTCCTTCCAATTCGAGGATGCCGAATTTTCCTTCGCGAATTTTATATGAATCCGTCACAAATTCATCTGCTCCAACGACTGAGTAATCCTGGTACGGTCGCACGCAAGAAGTAATGATCACTAAAAGTAATGCCAATAAAAAACATGATTTCATGAGAAGTCCCTATGCAATTCACTTTGACTGCGTTTTTATTAAAAAAACTTACTACATATAGATTAAAGCCAAAATGTATCCATCATATTTACCCTATTTTTGCTTAAATCTAAAGGAATTTAGAAATTTGGGTGGATTTGAGTGTCTTTAGGGGATATCGATTATTTTAAAAAAGGCGAGTTAAATTAGGGGCAACCGCCACTTGAAATTAACGAGAAAATGCAGTGCAAGCGAAAATCTGAAAAAATCACAGGTTCTGAATTTTTCAAGGCCTCAGGAATCCCATAAACGCTCTAATCCTTCTTTTGGTGTATCAACATTTTTTGGCTTAAAACGAAGGAATTGGCATAGAAATGAGGATAGCTAATCAAAAACATACTATTTTTACTCATTTGCTTCCTCGGCCCATTCTTTTATACATTTTAATTTGCAATCTTCAGAACATACCGTCAAAAACATTAGTGCATCCTCGGGATCAATGTGAGGGATGATTTGCCATTGAGGAGGGGGTCCATATCCTGTCTCCGAAAGCACTCCAGTCATTTTTCGATTACAATTTGCACAACAATAAATGCCTGAAATGCCTCCAAGGCTATCGATATTCAAACCTGTCCTTATCAAATGACTCATTTTTTGATTATCTACATGCTGGTGGTTGGCCCAGGCATAGTATTTTTCTTCTGCAGAAAATCCGCGGTAATCTTTTTGAAAAATATAATATTTGCAATATTCATGATCTTCATCCTCGACTTTATCAAAAGCTAATAATTTGTCCGTCAACTCATCAAGTGTCACATAAAGACAATCATGGATGTCAAAATCATGCACAAACATCACTGGATATTCTTGAGCGGCAATTTCGCGTAGTTCTTGGATTTCTGCAGGCCTGGAAGGAAGGGTTGAAAGATATTCTTGAGCATCATCGTGATTGATAAAAACACCGGAAATCCAACAGTGTTCAGGCTTGTTTTTCGATCTTTCAATAATGACCCACATATTCAAACCTTCTAGCTATCAGAACAAATTATCAATAAAGTGACAAATTATGGCGAGGAAAGCCTTAATTTTCAAGTCAGTCTGGCTGCAGATCGAAAGATCGTCGAATATTTTTTTACTAGATGTGGCTATGGTATGTTGCTAAAACGCTTGAAATTCTACTGGTAATGCACCGAAAGAAGGCTTAAGTGCGTTTTCGTTTTAAGCAGGAGTTTCTTTGCCTCTATGTTTGATGACTTGAAAACTCTCAGGATGGAAGGAAGCTTGCCAAATTTCATGCTGAGAGACATGCACCTGCCCTGTTTTTTGTTTCGCACGGGTGACATATTTGCATTGAGTAAGAAGAATGTCGACCACCCCCCTATCTTTAGCTTTGCTATAGGCGAGTGCGATTTGAAAAGCGTCATTTAGGGTCCCCTCATCAGGTCGTTGCCCTTTTAAAGTGCGGATAACGACATGTGCACCTGGAAAATCCCTCACATGCAGCCACCAGTCGCTCCCTTTGGCATAAGAAAATGTCAACTTTTCATTTTCCTTAGCACCTTTGCCCACCCAAATCTTTACTCCTTTGGTGCTCGTATATTCGTGATAAGGGAGTGTCGGCAAAGAGCGTTCTTTCGCATCAGGTTCAGATATCTTCCATGTTTTGCGAATGCTTTGCAAATCATCCCAGTGGCTGGCTTGCTCCAGTGTTTGAAGGGCTTTTTGCCACTGTTCCAAACTACTCGCAGCCTGCTCTGAGGATTTGGCACAACGTTCTAATCCCCCGCGCATTTTCTTCACTTTTTTATAAAGTCCATGCACAATTTCAGCTGGATTTTTACGGCTATCCAAAGTCAATTCAATTTCAGCTCCTTCTTGCAACCAATCTTGCACTCTCACTGACGTCATCCCTTTCTTGAGGCGATATAAATTGGCTTGCAAGAGTTCAGCTTGATGTTGCGTCTGGGGCCATTGCGAAAGATATTTCAATTCCTCCCGATTTTTCTCAATTTGGCGTTGCCCCCGCTTGCATTTTTCCTGCATTTCGCGATGCAGCTTGCTCTTTTCTTTCTCAAATTCGGCTTCCTCTTCTAAAATCGCATATTTGCGTTCAATGGTGCGATTGCTCAGGATTTGATCAGAATATGCCGTACTTTTTACTGGAGGTTTTGGCACCTGATATGTGGAAGTATGTACGGGATTCAGGACTGCCAGGATCGTCAAATCTTTTTCTAACAAAAAAAGATTGGGACGTTTTGAGAAAAATTCTACCACCAAACTAAAGGTGTCTTTACCTTTGGCAAATGACAAGCTCAGAATGCGGTCATCATTGACTTGGTCGAGGTGTGTCAGATGACTGCCTTCCAAGTGGAAAAACAATTTTTTTGACAATCCCAATTGCTGCCATTTGCTTTTTTGACTGACGAGATGAAAGCGTAAAAAGGGTTCTTGAAAACAGAGGAGGAGGGTATGAGTTTGCTGGTCAGGGGTTTTAAAGCTCAGATAAATTTTGCGTGGGCCCTCTTCCCATGCATCCAAAAAATGGGCATGGAGCAACAGAGGACGTAATTCTTGGACTAAAGCAGTGATTTCTAAGTGGCTGAGAGACATCTTTTAAGTAACTTCGTGCAGTAAGGCCTTCACGCGATCTGTTTTTTCCCAGCTAAATTCAGGCTCATCTCTCCCAAAATGCCCTCCAAAAGCCGTTTTTTTAAAGATGGGCCGGCGTAAATCCAGCATATCGATCATGCCGCGAGGTGTCAGCTGAAAAACGTGGCGAATAGCCTGCTCCAGCTTGGTTGAATCTACAACCCCCGTTCCAAAAGTTTCTACGTGGATTGAAGTGGGTTGCGAGACTCCAATGGCATAAGAAAGTTGGACTTCGCAACGCTTTGCTAATTTAGCTTTGACAATGTTTTTGGCAATGTAGCGCGCCATATAACAGGCGGAACGATCAACTTTAGTGGAATCTTTGCCTGAAAAAGCTCCTCCCCCATGCCTAGCCATACCGCCATAAGTATCGACAATGATTTTCCTCCCAGTCAAACCTGTATCCGCAACTGGACCGCCCAAAACGAAACGTCCTGTCGGATTAATAAAGAAAAGCGTTTTGCTATCCAAAAAATGGGGCGGAATCACACTGTGTGCTAGGCGGGTCATATCCTCAAAGATAGTCTGATTATCAATGTCTGCCGAATGTTGCGTGGAAATCACCACATTGTGAATACGAACCGGTTTATGGTTTGCATCGTATTCAACCGTTACCTGAGTTTTTCCGTCAGGTCTCAGATACTGCAGCTCACGTTCCGTTCGCAATCTACGCAATTCTCTCACAATAGCATGCGCCAACGCTATTGGCAGCGGCATTAATTCAGCAGTTTCATCCGATGCATAGCCAAACATTAATCCTTGGTCGCCGGCGCCCATGGCATCCGGTTTTTCTTCACTTTCACGTACTCCTTGCGCGATATCCGGGGATTGAGTGTTTAGAGAGGTAAGCACTGCACAAGAACGAAAGTCGAATCCTAGAGAACTTTCGTGGTAGCCGATTTCCTTGATGGTTTCTCGGGCAACCTCTTGATAGTTGACGCGCGCATTGGTGGTGATTTCGCCTGCTAAAATAACTAAACCGGAGCTTACTAATGTTTCACAAGCCACTCGAGAGAGGGGATCCTGCTCTAAGCAAGCGTCTAAAATGGAGTCAGAAATCTGATCGGCAATTTTATCTGGATGCCCTACCGCGACTGATTCCGAAGTGAATAAATAATTTTCCATAGTAGACCTTGTTGACGAACAGTTGATTCATCCGTACTATAAGAAACTGATGGATTATTTCAAAAGAAAACCGCTGAGAGGAATCGAGATGCAACTGATCTATTTATTTTGGGGAATACTGCTGAGCACAGGGGTATGGGCTTATGAACCTTTCACCTTCTATGAGCTTTCTCAAATACAAAACACGCCAAAACCCATCAAAATTCGAGGTTTTCTTTATCAAACTTCCGACAAGCAATGGGTTCTCGCCGCTGAACCCAACCTTAAATCGTGCTGTATTGGGAAAAAATTCGCTCAACAAATCTTTCTAGACAAGTTTCAGACGCCTTCTTCTTTCCATGCAGTGGTAGAAATGACTGGACTTTTGACAGTGGAGACTTCCTCATCGGGACAAAAAATTTATGTGTTGAAAAATGCGGCCTTATTACCTCCAGAAGAGAATTCTTATGCATGGGTCCTCCTGGCGTGCATTCCCATCGGATGCAGCGGATTTTGGTTATTCCGTCGTCGCCAACTTTGATAAGATACTTCTTTTTGTGCCTTTGTGCCTTTGTGTTGAATGCCTTTCACAAGTTTTTTAGAAGCAATCATTAAAGATCTCGTTTAAAAAGCTTGTGAATGATTCAACGCAAAGGCGCAAAGGCTCAGAGACGCAAAGAGGCGGTAGTTTTCATGGCGTTTGTGTTAAGTAGGCTTCTCCCAACTCTTGAATAAAGTCTTGCATCTGCGTTGTTGGTAAAGTATTCTTCCCCCACAGCTCAAACTGCAGGGCTGCTTGCGCCGCAAACATCTCCAAACCATAAATAACCTGACATCCTTTTTTTAAAGCAGCTTCAAGAAAAGGGGTTTTTTGGGGATTCGTGGTGATATCCATCACAATCGCTTGAGGATGAATCCAATCTTCGGGAATAGGCATTGGGTCAGGTGTGCAATTGATAAGCAAGTCGTATGCATACGTCTGCAATTCTGCCAAATCGCCTCCTTTACAACCGTAATGTTGGGCTAATCGCAGAGCTTTCTCCGGATGTCGATTTAAAAAAATGACGTTGGCACTTGACTGTAGGGCTTCATACCCGATGGCACTTGCCGCACCACCGGCGCCTAAGATCACCAGGATTTTATGCTTAGGATCTACCTTGCCTTTGATCGCCTTCAAAGCGCCTTTTCCATCTGTATTAAAGCCTAGTAACTGATTTGCCCGAAAAACCACTGTATTCGCCACGCCTATTTGGGATACTGCCTCATCGTATGCATCTAAATAGTCCATAATTGAGGCTTTTAAAGGCATGGTAACACTTAAGCCTTGCCAGCCTAATGCTTGTAATAGTGGAAGAACTCTTTCTAGCTCCTCTGGCACTAGGTCGACTTTGACGTAGACTGCATTTTTGCCAAGCAGGCTAAAAACCGCATTATGGGTGTGATGACTAATGCTTTTTGAGGTTGGGAAGCCAATGAGTCCGTAAATTTGGGTTTTAATGTTTAATGTCTTGAAACGGTATGTCTGCAACAAAGTTTCAGCTATCATTTGGCCTGGCACGGCAGCAGCAGCTTCATCCACGGCGGCATAGGTTAATGCCCCGCCATAGACAGGGCTCAAAATCCGGCTGAGCTCTCCTTTTTCTCCCATGCTGATGAGTGCTAAGGGAAGAGGCGTTTTTTTTGCCAAAAGCATCAATTTTAGGGTGTCTTCAATGGAAACGGCTTGGATAGCAATTTTATAGATGTCGGCAGGAATCAGCTCCAAAAGCTTCAAGGCGGTGGGCACAACTTCGAAACCCGATGTAAAATAGTGCACCGAAGCAATGATTTTCATTTGAGGACATGCGGCACGGATGGCGAGTACCCAGTCTAAGGAATCATGAATTTCTACATCTAAATAAGCTGGCGGATTTTTTAAATACGTTTCGATCAATTCCAAACGTCTATTCCCATTGGGGCCTTTCCCTCCTTGATTCTGTGAACGCAAGGTATAGAGCACTTGAGATGCCGATGCTAAAGAGCGTAAAACCTCAATGTGGATGAGGGTTTCATCTGTGAATAGATCTAAGCGGAATTCGAGCAGATCAGCTATGGCAGCACTTTTACAAATTTGCGCGCGCGCTGCCGTAAAACTGGGACCGGTGATCACGACGCATAGCATACGCACATCCTTTCAAGCACGTTAAAAAGAACTGCTTGCTCAACAGGCCGACAAAAAACCCCTGCAAAAGGCTCTGCATGACCTATTTGTGTAAGCATCACAAAACGAGGGGTTTGATCTAATGATTTTTTATCTAACTGCATCAGCTCGTATAACTGTTTTGGAGTGGTTTTAAAAGAGATTTTCGGATCGATTCCCAATAGTGCATAGAGCTTTTTTAATCTTGGCAGCACGGCAGCCGGCGCATAACCTTCTGCAAGAGCGAGCTCTAATTCACCTATCATGCCTAAAGCCACAGCATCCCCATGAGACAGTGTGTAGCCCGAAGCAGCCTCTAAGGCATGTCCGATGGTATGCCCAAAATTTAATAAACGTCTTTTGCCTTGCTCAAACTCATCTTCTTGGACAACCACCTGTTTAATTTGACAGCTTTGTAAAATCAATTGCGGCATGTCCAAAACATGTGCAAGAGCTTGTGTTTCCAGAGCAGCGAAATAGGAAGCGTCTAAAACAATTCCATGTTTAATCATTTCCACCAAGCCATTTTGCAATTCTTTTGCAGGCAATGATTTGAGAAAATCTAGTTCCATGTAAACACCCCGAGGATGATACAGACTCCCCACGAGATTTTTTCCAGCCGGGACATTTAGCCCTGTTTTGCCGCCAAGACTAGCATCGACCATGGCCAACAAGGAAGTGGGGAGCAGCAAAAAAGGCACGCCGCGGCAGAATGAAGAAGCCAAGAATCCCACTAAATCCGTTGTAACACCTCCTCCCAGACCGATCAATAGAGTGTCGCGCCCATATTTTTTTGCAAATAGTTGGTCTTCAAGAGCTGCTTTGGTATCGCGGTTTTTGGATTTTTCACCTGCTGGAAATGTCAACAACTCAGCCGGAATTTCATTTTTTAACAGCACTGCCAGCACTTGGGCGCCATGCAAGGCTGCTACAGTATCATCAGCCATTAAAGCCACGCGATACCCAATCTTTTTACATTGCGTAATCAATGTGCCCGCTAAAATTCCATGACCAATGCAAATATCCACGGCGGCTGGTTGAAGCATATACTTAAGGGAGAATGTGGTTGTCATAGTTTCACACAGCGATTCATTAATAACGCATCTGCCAGAGCGAAGTTAACCATTGCCTCGACGACAACAACGGCCCGGATAGCTACACATGGGTCGTGGCGCGATCCTTCAGGAAGTTCAAAAGACGACGTTTGTCCTTCTAGCGAAACAGTTGCTTGCACTTTCTTAATGCTGGAAGTGGGCTTAAAGGCCACACGCCCAATCAAAGGCATTCCAGTTGAAATGCCCCCTAGCATTCCTCCCGCATAATTTGTTTCCGTTTGAATTTTTCCTTCAGCAGAGATGAATATATCGTTATGCATTGAACCTTTCATAGCGGCACTCTCGAAGCCTTCCCCAATCTCAAATCCTTTGGAAGCTGGAATGCTTAATAGAGCTTTTGCCAGGTTGGCTTCTAGTTTTTCATAGATAGGATCGCCTAAACCAACCGGTAGACCTTGGACATGAAATTCTACGACTCCACCTAAAGAATCCCCCTGAGCCATTGCCTCCTCCAATAATTGGGTCATTTTGCGTGAACCTTCGGAATCGGGACAAAAAACCGGACTGGCATTGAGCCGGGACTTCAATGTCGGAAAGGGCTCTGCCCTCTGAGAAATCTCCACCGAACCAATTTGCTTTATATATGCCACTGTTTCGATTTGCCAAACGGCTAAAAGCTTTTGGGCCACCACCCCTGCAGCGACACGGCAAGCAGTCTCGCGTGCTGAAGCCCGGCCTCCTCCTCTATAATCAAAAATCCCATACTTTTCTAAATAAGTGAAATTCGCATGTCCCGGACGCAATACCCCCTTGATGGGTTCATATTTGCTCGAATCCGTATCCTTGTTCTGGATGAGGATCGAAATCGGCGCACCAGTGGTTTTGCCTTCAAATACACCTGAGACGACCTCCGCACAATCTCTCTCTTTTCTAGGAGAGGTGTAGGGGCTCATACCAGGCGCTCTACGGGTTAAGACAAGATTGATTTCAGTTTCATCCAAAGGGAGTCCTGCAGGGCATCCATCGATAACAACCCCAATCATTTTCCCATGCGATTCACCCCAGGTTGTCATGCGCAAAATATTTCCAAAACTATTGCTGGCCATATGCCCTCTCTATTTCGATTGATGAACAAATTCGTGAAAGCACTTCTTCAAGGTCAGTCGAAGAAGCATCGATGCGAGTATCGGCAAACTTTTCGTAAAGCTGGCATCGATATTTACTTAGCTCCTCGAAAGACCCTATCGGATCTAACGGGTTCAAGTAGGAAGGCAAAGCTGATTTTTGCATTAAACGTTGAATTAATACTTTGCTGGGGACTTGCAGATAGACAAGGGTTCCCAGGGATTTGAGAATTTGCGCCGTCTCATGATCACAGAGCGAACCTCCTCCTGTCGCAATGATGCTGTTTGTTATCCCTTGAATTCCTGCAATCACAAAATTTTCCCAACGGCGGAAAGCGGGCTCCCCCAAACGGATAGAAATTTCCCGGCAAGAAAGAGTTTCGCCTACTGCTTTCGCATAAGCTTTTTCCAACTCATGATCCGTATCGATAAAAATTTTCCCCAATTTTTGAGCGATCATAGGACCTAAAGTACTTTTCCCACACATCGGCAGGCCGCAGAGAATGATATTCATGCAATCACCTCTATAGAGGCACCTAATTTTGCAAAATCTGTTTGAAAACCAGGAAACGTCTTTGAAATACAGCGGGTCTCTTCAATAATGGTTTCTCCTTGGGCCCCCAAAGCGGCCACGGTTAAAGACATGGCCATGCGATGGTCATGATGAGAAAATACGCGAGCGCCCTGAAGCGGTCTCCCTTCAATTTTTAAGCCATCGGGCATTTCCTGAATTTGAGCTCCCATCTTGCGTAATTCTTTAACGGTGCAAGCCAGGCGATTGCATTCTTTGTAACGCACGACTTCAGCATTGCGCAGCACAGTTGTTCCTTCGGCAAAACAAGCAGCAACAGCTAAAATAGTCACTGCATCCACACAATCATTTATATCTACATCAATACCCTTTAAAGGGTTGCTTTTTTGCACTTTTAAGGTTTTAGCCGCTCCATTCACTTCGATACATGCCCCCATCTCTTTGAGAATGTCAATCAGCTTTTTATCTCCTTGACAGTCACACATATCTACCTGCTGCACCAAAATTTCAGAGTGTGTCGCTAATGCGGCCACAACTGGAAATGCCAATGAACTTAGGTCTCCTGGCACTGTGTAAGAAAAACCAGGATAACGATGATTCCCTTTTAGCCAAAAGTGCTTAAAATCCGCATTTTCATAAGGAATTCTCAAACGTGTCAGCCAGTCCAATGTCAGACCTACCCAGGGTTTTTCGCCCGGGTTAAGCACCTCAATTTCGGTAGGACCGGGGGCCAGCGCTGCGGCTATCAACAGCGAGGAAACATGCTGTGAGTCTTCTCCAAATACTCGGGTAACCCCTCCCTTTAACGGTCCTTCGATAATTAAAGGCGCATAGCCATTGCCCCTGGTAGCACGTGCGCACACATTCAACTGGTGCAAGGCATCTAAAAGCGGCTGCATAGGCCGCTGGCTGCGGATAGAGGCATCGCCTGTAATCAAAATGGGCTCTGTGCCCAAAGCTGCGATGGCTGTAATAAAGCGCAGCACAATCCCAGAATTGCCCGCATGAATGACATCTTCGGCACCTTGAATTCTTCCAGCTAATCCTTCGATTTCAAGCGATCTATCATGGCAGTGGATTTTGCAACCTAAAGCACGACATGCTTGAATCATCGAGGCTACATCTGGGGAGGGAAGGTAGTCATGGACCGTTGTGAGACCCTTTCCAAGGGCTCCAAAAAGAATGGCTCTTAAAGAATGAGATTTTGAAGGAGGAATTCGTATGTCTCCTTGTAATACAGATGGCTTTACGAGATACATGACGCGCTCCTTCGTTGGTCTTGGATGATAAAAACTGCGACCATTCTTCCCAAATTTTTTGGAGAAAGGTTTCTAATGTTTTCATCTCTTCTCTCCTAAAATGATCGCTGCAGTTGGCATCGATTCTACATCTGGATCCCTTAAAGAACAAATTTATCCTATGCAAAAAAAAAGCCAGCTACAGGATATTTCCTATAGCTGGCTTTCGAATGCGTTTCTAAGAATGCACTTAGGCAGTTGTCGTGGTTTCTGCTCCACTGTTAACTGCGACTGGTGCAGGTGCTGGTTTTTGTGCAATTGTTTCGCCTGTGAGCTCAACGAATTGCTTATTCAACGCACGCACGGCAATCATCCACACAACAATCACACCAATAGTCACTGCTGCAACATATGGAGTAATCGCACTGATGGTTCCGAAGGCAACGAGCAAACCTTGCTGTACGAAGGATCCGCCAGATTTACCAAGGCGCGCTCCTACCACATCAATCGCAGCTTTCCCTTTAACTTTTGATTCCTGGTCAAGAGGGATATAAGCCATCTCTTTAGTTGGATCAAATAAGGAATATTTCGTCGACTTACTCATGATATTCTGAATCATTCCAATGATCACGGCTAACATTAACGGTGTTGTTCCCAACATCGCAATATAGCCACCTAATGCATCACGGAAAATCACAAAGGCGAAAAAGGCAACTCCAGTGATTAATAAAACAGCTGGTGTTGTCATCGCTGCAAAACCCCAACCGCGCTTACGCACGATATAGCCGCCGACAAACATCATGATAATGGTTGCTGCTCCTGTAAGGAAGGAGAAGGTTCCCATAAATGTGCTATAGTCATTTGGATTTGGATATTGCAGCTTCAACTGGTTCTTCCAGGTGACTTCCACTAAGTTAATGCAAATTCCGTAGCAAATAACCAAGATCGCAATGCAGAGAATGTATTTAGATTTTGCCAAGAAAGCAAAGCTTTCTAAAATTGACATTTTTGGCTTAGATTTCTTCGGCTGTTTAACATCGTTAGGATCAAAATAGCGCGGGTCATTCATGACATTACGCTGCATCCACCAATAAACACCGATAATGGTGATACCAGCTAGCACAACTAAAGTCATTAAATAGTTCAATGAAACTTGCCATGCATCTACACCAGGTGGTAGGTGTTTGCGAATATCAGAGAAATAAACGATTGCCGGACCGGAAACTAACAACGCAACGTTGGCTCCTAATCCAAGCAATGTATAGAAACGTTTTGCTTCTGTAATTTTCATAATGTCATTGGCAAAGCCCCAGAACATTAATGAAAGAACTGCACTACCCCAAAGTTCAGATAAGATATAGAAAAGAGAGTATGTCCAGTTTCTATAGCAGGAAATCAATCCGCCCAACCCTTCAGGGAGGAACGATTGAATGTAATCAGCAGAAGTTGTCGGATGGAAAAAATCTTTGTTAGGATAGAGAAATAAGGCAAATAGTGCAAAAAAAACAATAAACGGTGTGATTGTGACGTAAAAAAGTTTTTCTTTGCTGAAAATGTTACTCAATTTGGCATAGAGCAACATAAAAATCACAGCCGCAGGTACAACACCCCAAACTTTTAAGAATGGAATCGTTTCAGCGCCGGAAGAAGTAACGATTAAAGTATCTTTAGTATCTCTCAGAATTGTGTAATTGAAAGAAATACAAAAAAACATTAAAAACATAGGCAAGAGTTTTTTCAACTCATAATTGTGCACAGGCCAAAAGAAGGAACGCAACGGCCCAAACTCTGACTTGGTTTCTTTTGTCATAAATTAACCTCTAACTAGTTCATTTTTCATTTCTAATTATGAAGAAAATGGATTTTCATTTCTTCAGATAAATACACTTTCTAAATTTAAGAATTTAAACAGATTTCATTAAAAATGCAAGCAAAATGTTGTCTTTAAAATGAAGGACTTAAAAACAGAAAAGCACTCTCAAAAAGAGTGCTTCAGTTTCGAGCAGTAAATAAAAAGCTTTTAGATCTTTATTTTACAACTGATGAGCCATGACACCATTCACTAGACTCGGTGCAATTTGGCCTTGGTTTTGATGACTAGTCATCACTTCCACATAAAAATTCCACAGCTCTTGCTCGATTCTGCCGTGGCGGATTGAAGCAATGAGCTCTCTTTTAATTGTACGTAAATCTTTTTTAGGAGTTAATTTCCGTACCATATCTTTGTCTCCTGCTAAGCGCGCCATGTTTAACATCCGCTCAATATCATGTTTTGAAAATTGAAATTGATCACGACGCTTTCTTGAGCCGCGCGCCGCTCTTGGTTTTGGAACGACAAGAGTTGGCGACTCAGGATCGATAATATACTTCTGAATTAAGCCAGCCAATTCAATTGGATCTTCCGTTTTTAGTTTTCTCATAGTGAAATGATGGATATAGCCACCTGTATCAACTGGTAGATAACGGCAAATATCATTTTCTTTTTGACCAGAAATTTTTCTGACAGCAGAGTGAATCAACGCCTCAATTTGCTTGGCGTCTACCTTTATTTTTTCTTTTTCTAGTGTTTGCGTCATAGTTTTCTTCCTTGTTGTTGTATCGATTCAATTTTATATTCTAAACTTGTTCATGAGGCCTATTCGATCACTGAAATCAAATAAGTCGATAAATAATAATTTTTCCAAATCGCCAAATCTTTGAGAGACAATGAATGCATTTTAAGAAAATTTCTTCATTACTTAGATAATTGAATTGCTCTCTTTTTGTTTTACACATTTCACTTTTCAAACATTCTTTAGAGATCAAAACGATCTAATTTCAAGGACTTGCTACCAAAAAACCCTCCAATCGAAATAACGCTTAAATGATGAACAGAGGGCTATTTGGATATGTTCGAATTAGTAAATTAGGAACTTAAAGAGTTGTACGATTTTTATGCAACACAAATTCAAGGAAAACTTAGAAATGATTCAATTGTCCGAGTAAGAAGATTTCTCAAAATTAATCAATAAGAAGATTTGACCCTTGCGCTTCCAATATATTTTGATAGGAAAGGATAAATGCGTTAAAATCACTTTTTTCAATGATTGAGTAAATATAATTAGAGCGCGTTCTTTTTTCACTTCCTCAATATAAGGATTGATTCTATGCCTTTAGAAATGTACGACAGCAATAAAAGCTCTTCGGGTGTCCAACACGTTATCGCCATTGCTGCTGGAAAAGGGGGGGTGGGAAAATCGACCATCACGGTTAATATTGCGTTAGCCTTAAAGCAGCAAGGGTATGCCGTCGGAATTTTAGATGCCGACATCTATGGTCCTTCAGTACGGATGATGCTTCCCGAAGACCGCATGCCCTCGCAAAAAGGCGAATCCATTATGCCTGCCCTCTGTCAAGGAATTCGCATGATCTCTATGGCATATTTTCGCAAAGAGCATGAAGCCGCCGCTGTGCGAGCTCCAATCGCTAATAACGTCATCAATCAATTCATCAAACAGGTGAATTGGGGGCCGCTGGATTTTCTCCTCATTGATTTTCCACCAGGAACTGGCGACATTCAACTGACATTAAGCCAGCAAGCAAGCCTCACAGGCGCAGTCATGGTGACAACCCCACAAGAAATCTCGCTTCTCGACGTCAGAAAAGCCATCCACCTTTTTCAGCAGGTGCAAATACCCGTCATTGGGGTCATTGAAAATATGAGTTACTTCTTAGATCCCGTGACGCAGCACAAGCATTATCTTTTCGGCAAAGACGGCGGTAGCAAACTAGCTCAAGAGTCCGGCGTCCCGTTACTCGGAAATATCCCCATTGATCCAGTCATTGGCCAGTGCGGCGATGAAGGAGTTTCTCTCTTTGCCAAAGCACATGTCGCACAATCTACCTTGACTTCTTTTTCGGAAACAGCCAATAAGATTGCCAAACATGCGCATGCCTTAAAAGAAAATGCACATCAAGCCCTTTCTCAATTTGAACTCATCTGGAAGGAGATGACTGTATGACAAAACCGGTTTTGTTTATTCACTCTATTCAGCAAAAAGACAATCATACGTTTACTATCAAATGGCATGATGGAAAAGTAGCCGACTACTCCCTGTCTGACCTGCAAAAAACATGTCCATGTGCGGGATGCTGGGACGAGGGAAATTCTCAACGCTTAGTGGACCAATCCAAAATCCCCAGCCGCCAGTCAGCCGTCAAAATTTCAAGCGTCGGACGCTATGCAATTCGCATCCAATTTTCCTCCGGCTGTTCTAATGGCATTTATGGCTTTGACTTTCTCTATGAAAAAGGGACAAAATGAAACGCTTCTACTGGTCGTTTTTTCTAATGTTTTTATTGGTGGGATGCACCTCCGAAAGCCTTCCAAAGACCCAAGAAAATCGTCATACACCAGACCGCGCCGCCAAAATACGCGTCCTTTCCACTATCTCGATGATCAATGAGCTCGTCAAGCCTATAGGTGGAGAGTACATTGAAGCTTCCACGTTAATCCCAAGTGAACTGGACCCGCACTCCTATCAACTTGTTAAAGGGGATGATGAAAAACTCAGGTCGGCTCAAATTATTTTCTCCAACGGCCTGGAACTTGAACATGGTCCAAGTTTAAAGCAATATCTGCAAAAAAGTGCTAAGGCAGTTCCCTTGGGAAATAAAATTTTTGAACAGCATCCAGACCTTATTCTAAATGAAAAAGGGCAGCTGGACCCGCATATTTGGATGGATATTTCTCTGTGGGCCAAAACCATCCCTTTCATTGTAGAAAAACTCGCCGAAGCGGATCCACTCCATGCAGATTTTTTCCATGAACAAGGAATAATCCTGCAAAAAAATTTACTCGCAGCCCATGACGCCATCCACAGCCAACTCATGCAAATCCCGTCTTCACAGCGTTTTTTGGTCACAAGCCATGATGCATTTAACTACTTCACCAAAGCCTATTTAGCTGAAGACTCAGAACGCACTTCGGGAACTTGGCGCCATCGATTCGCCGCCCCAGAAGGTCTCGCTCCTGATAGTCAGCTAAGCGTAGCGGATATTCAATACGTCATCTCTCACCTCAAAAAATATCAAATCCATGTCTTATTTCCTGAATCGAATGTCAGTAAAGACTCGATACGCAAAATCGTTTATGCAGGCAAAGAAAACGGCTTAAACCTTCAAATTGCCCAAGTTTCCTTGTATGGCGACTCGATGGGCCCCCCCGGATCCGATGGAGATTCCTATCTAAAAATGATCCAACATAATGCCCGTACAATCGCCAACTATCTGCAATCTTCTCAGCCAAGTGTTCCTTTAACCATCGGAGAGGCCTGCTATGCCCCATAAACCCAAACCGGCCTTGGAAGTCTTCCAACTAACGGTCAACTACGACAAGAATCCTGTGCTTTGGGATGTCTCCCTACAGATTCCGGCAGGCCAAGTTGTCGGTATTATTGGTCCTAATGGAGCAGGAAAAACAACTTTTTTAAAAGCTTGCCTCGGCCTTTTAAAGCCGATATCCGGTAAAATTTCTTTTTTGGGAAAACCTTTAGACAAGATACGCCTGCGTGTGGCTTATGTGCCTCAAAAAGAAACGGTGGATTGGGATTTCCCGATTACCGTGCGAGAGCTGGTCTTGATGGGACGCTATGGGGCTTTGGGATTATTTCATTCTCCCCGCGAAGCTGATGAAATTCTTGCAGACCATCACTTAGAAGCTTTGGGAATGACAGCATTTGCTAATCGTCAGATTAACCAACTTTCCGGAGGGCAAAAACAACGCGTTTTCCTCGCCAGAGCTTTGGTGCAAGATGCAGATGTGTATCTGATGGATGAACCTTTCGCAGGCATCGATATCGCCACCGAAAAAATCATCATGGAACTCCTGCATAAGCTTAAGGATGCTGGGAAAACCGTTTTTGTTGTCCACCACGACCTGAACACTGTCAGGAGCTATTTCAATTGGGTCATCTTGCTCAATATGCGACTTGTGGCAGCCGGGCCGGTTGAAGAAGCTTTCACTCCGCAAAAACTGCTGTCGGCTTACGGTAAAAGTTACGCCCTCTTCGACGAAGCCTTAAAAATTTCGCAACAAAAAACACTAGGAATCCCTTAATCTGTGAATTCTTTTACCTCATTCTTTACAGATGCCGTTCTACGTGCTCCTACAATAGGCTGCATGCTCATGTGTTTTTCCGCCGCTTTAGTCGGCGTCGTGGTGTTTTTACGCAAACAGTCTCTCATCGGCGAAGCCCTTTCCCATGCGACCTACCCAGGTGTTATTTTGGGGACGATTGCGGCCATTTTTTTCTCCGTCGGCATTGACCAGGAACTGGAACTTGTCACTTGTATTATTCTGGGAGCTTTTTTCTGTGCCATGCTTGGGTTAGGATGCATTCAACTCTTGGAAAAAAAATGGAATATCCGCACGGATTCAGCCCTTTGCTTTATTTTAGCCACTTTTTTTGGCATTGGCGTTACTTTGGCCAGCTATCTGCAATTCACTTTTCCTGCTTTTTATAAGCAAAGCCAGAATTATTTATATGGGCAGGCTGCCACCATGACAGATTATCACATTGGGATCTACACCTTTCTGTCAGCCTTAATTATCGTTATTTTAATGCTCTTTTATAAAGAAATCCAAACGATTACTTTTGACCGGGAATATGCGAAAAGCATAGGAGTGCCTGTTAAAAGAATCGACTTCTGCCTTTTCATTTTGATTGCCTTAGCTTTAGTCGCCGGCATCCGCGCGGTCGGCGTTGTCTTAATGTCAGCCATGCTAGTGATCCCAGCAGCGGCGGCGCGGCAATATACCAATAAACTCTTCCATATGTTTGTGCTGGCAAGCGGCATCGGATTACTCAGCGGCTATTTCGGTAATTACCTGTCCGTTGAACTCACCTCCTACCTTGCACAAAAATATCCAGCTGCGCGGCTTTCGCTGCCTACTGGCCCTATGATTGTTTTAGTCGCTGCCACGTTGTGCATTTTTTCTTTATTATTTGCTCCAAAGAAAGGGTATTTACTACGCAAAATTCGCATTTTTCTCTTTCAAGATCAGTGCATTCGAGAAAATATCCTGAAAACTATGTGGAGGCATGGACCCCAAAATAAAATTGCTTATACAGCCATCTCCGAAACCCAGACAGCTTCGCATGGATACATTTGGTTTTGCTTATGGCGCCTGATGCATCAGGGGTGGATCATCAAGAAAGATCCCACACACTATGCCCTCACTGCCGATGGGGAATACCGCGCCGCTCAAATCGTACGTCTGCATCGTCTATGGGAAGTCTATCTGGCAGATTATCTTGGCATAGGCGCAGAGCGTGTGCATCGCAGCGCCGAAGAAATGGAGCATATTTTAACTCCTGAACTTGAAAAGGAACTCACACTCCTTTTAAACGATCCTAAACAAGATCCTCATCATCAACCCATTCCGCCAAACGCCGCTTTTTAGGACCATCTATGGATGATAGTTTTTTTAATCCTTATTCAAACAACACCTTTCTAGAATTCTTTTCTACACTATTTTTCCGCATTGGAGCTTTTGTTTCAGGAAAGCTGCCATTGAAGGAACTGGCAAACGATGAGATCCAACTGATCGTATTGATCTGCATCGCCTCCTCCACTGCACTTATAGGCTGCTTTCTCACCCTTAGAAAAATGACCATGCTAGCAAACTCTCTTTCCCACACAATCCTGCTGGGAATTGTAGGTGCTTATTTTCTCTCTGCACGCCTCTCAGACCCTCAAACCGAAGGCATTTCCATGCCTATTGAAATCATGCTTCTGGCAGCTCTAGTGATGGGTTTTATCACAACCTTTTTAACAGAATTTTTAACAAAGACTCTTAATATGCAAGAAGATGCCAGCACTGGGATTGTCTTCACCACACTTTTTGCTTTAGGGATTGTGCTCGTAACCCTTTTGACGCGTAATGCCCATATAGGCACCGAGATTGTCATGGGAAATGCTGATATTTTACGCCTAGAAGATAGCTATGGAGCCAGCCTCATTTTACTCATCGATCTATTCTTTATCTGGCGTTTCTTTAAAGAATTTAAAATCACAACCTTTGATCCTGCCCTCTCGCAGGCGCTTGGGATATCCCCAGCTATTTTTAATTATTTGCTCATGTCACTTGTTTCGATCACCATCATCGGAGCATTTAGGGCTATTGGAGTCTTGATGGTGCTTTCATTTATCACAGGACCTCCATTAACAGCTCGATTTCTAACTGACAAATTGCGCAATTTGCTGATCCTATCAGTTGCCATTGGCGCGTTTGCCTGTTTAATTGGAGTGGCCCTCTCACGCCATTTTCTTTCCGTATACAATCTTGCTTTATCCACAGGAGGAATCGTTGTATGCGTAGTGGCTTTATTCTTCATTCTCTCGCTTTTATATCAAACATTGAAACCCTTGCTAACGAAAACACAGTCCCTTAGTCCGCAAAATTTTTAATTACCACCGAATCTAATCATTTTACTAAAAAAAAGAGAACACCTATGCAAATTCTGCGCAGCGTTTTTGGTTTTGGCGGAAACCATGATACCGACACCATTAATTCCAATCCCGGAAGCAACTCCGACACCGCCCCACCATCTAATACTCCCACTCCATCTAGAAGTCGAGTCGGTACACTTCGCGGAAAGAGTATATCCGCGCGAGCCTTAAGTAGGCTTAGCATTTATTCACCCAAGAGTGAATCCGATGTTAATCCATCCAATGACAGATATGATGTGTGTGTTCACACCTTGATCAAAGTTAAAACTAGCGAAAGCGAAATTGAAGAAAAGCTTAGCGGAAGAGTCTATTTTGCTTCCTTCCATGAAGAAAATAAAAGTAACGACATCTTAAACATCGAAGGCTATATCTTTTTTCCGATTGAGCTTGTCGGAAGAGAGCTCGAAGATAATGAAATAAAAGTTGATCACCAACCCCAAACGCTTGTAATTAAAGCTAAAAAGATCGATGTCAATATCGGATGTTGTCTATCGGAAATTGTGTCGAAACAAACAGGACATGGCGGCCATAAATACGGCACAAGGCCTCTCAGCATTGAACTTGGAAAGCCTTCAGCGAGGCTGAAGAGATTAAGCGGATTTAAAAGAGATAGAGTCATGCTTGAAGATCTCTATTTACCTGAAGTAGAAGCAGATCAAAGTAACTAAATTCCTTGAGTCTTGGGACCACAGAGAGGTGACAAGCTCTGTGGATCCCCAAAATTGTTGTTTAGAATTTCGGAAGGAAGTTTTCTAATACGTTCCTCGCAGCCGGATCCGCAAACATGTTATCAATAGCCGCCGATACCTTTTCTAAAGCGGATTTATCGAGATGCGTAAACGTAATGATTCTAGTATTCAAGTTATCTTTGATAAATTTATTGATCTGCTTGCCGTTGCTTGCAAACTTTGCATCAGAGGTAAGCAACAGACTTTTATCTTGAACAACAATCAGAGACGGCTGCCAGATTCAGCAGATTTCTCCTGAACAGGAGGGGGACTTTCCGTCTGCGAATCGATTTCCGCACTGGATCCTAGGAAGGCTGGAGCGGCTGCAAACCTTTGACAGGTGTTAAATCATACTCTGGTTAATCATAATAATAACCGGGGAAAAACTGACCTACCCCTTATTATATATTATTTCGTTTAGAATAAATCTTGAAACTTGACTATTAGCTTTTTTCTTCAAGGATCAGACCATTAGCAACCATTTGACCCCAAAGCGGCTCAAGTTCTTCTTTAGCGGCATGGGTTAATTTCTCTGCCACACTTCCCTTTAAAAACATCCCAGCCATTGGGATTTCACGGCGAAATCGTTCTAATACCCTTTCGATTGATTGATCAATTAAAAGAGAAAACTTTTGTTGTTGCGAGAGTTCTTGTTCAGCAGGAGATACTTCAATTAGATCTTTCATAGATATATGTTGTTAAAAATTTAAAAAGAACATTGCTTTAAAACACTAATACTTTAAAATATTAGAAAAATAGGAGTTTCAAATGTTTGCGCAAGAAAAAAATTTGGAAGAAAAAATCCAAAAAAATGAACGAAAAATTAACGAATTGTCCATCAAAATGGATGCCGTGGATCGTGAAGTACATGCGCTGTTGAATGAATTGAATGTTACGCCCGATCAGTTGACCCAATTTGTGCACACAGAAAAAAACTTTTCTGAAGAGGATTGGGCTAAATTGCAAGAAGAGCAGCAAAAAATGCACACAAAACTTCAAGTAGAGTTGCAAAGTATTCGCAACCCTAAAGAAATGCAAAAACGCTATGCGGAAAGAGTTGTCCAAAACCATTGGCTTTTTGTGCGATAACAAAACATTCCTAGTAAGACTTGGCAAGAATCACATCCAACTTTGCCTTTCTACCAGTGAGAATACAGGTTCCTTCTGTTTCTGATTGCTCCAGAGGCAGGCATCTTATCGTGACTTTTAAGTCCTCAAGCATTTTTTCAGTCTCAGGATCGCCGCACCATTTTGCCAGGACAAATCCGCCATGAATTTCAGGCTTCTCGCTATTTTTCGGGGTGAAAAACTGTTTGAGTGCTTCAAAAGATTGAATGTCTGTCCGGATATGGGCATCCCTGAAATTTAAGGCTTGATTAAAATAATTAGCCTGCATTTCTTCTAAGATAAGCGGGATTTTTTGTTGCAGTTCATTCAAAGCAATGCTTAGCTTTTCTTTATGCGGCTGATCGCGTCGGCATAATGCCACAACCTGCTTTTCCATGTCTCTAGGGCCGACCTCGATGCGCAGCGGAATCCCTTTTTTAATCCAATCCCAATTTTTCTCGCCGCCTCGTAAATCTCTTTTATCAATGTGCACAGAAAGAGGTTGGCCATAAAAAGTTGAGCTCCTCAACAGCTGTGCCACGCTTTCAGCATATTCCAGCACTTGAGCTTCTAACTCTGGCTTTGGAATGACTGGCAAAATCACGATTTGCTTATGAGCAATTCTAGGTGGCAGCCTCAAACCATCATCATCGGAATGACACATGACCAAAGCCCCGATCATACGTGTGGTAATCCCCCAAGAGGTGGTGTGGCCATATTCCATTTCACCTGCTTTATTACTAAAGCGGATATTTGAAGCTTTAGCAAAATTTTGCCCCAAATAATGAGAAGTCCCTGCCTGAAGAGCTTTACGGTCTTGCACCATCACTTCAATGGTATAGGTACTGACAGCGCCTGGGAAACGTTCACCAGGGGATTTTTCTCCCATAATGACGGGAATCGCCAAAACGTTTTGCACAAAGTCTCGGTAGACTTCAAGCATTTTTAAAGTTTCTTGAAAAGCTTCATCTGCAGTTGCATGGACAGTATGACCTTCTTGCCAAAGAAATTCTGTCGTACGTAAAAAAATACGTGGGCGCATTTCCCAACGAACCACATTTGCCCATTGATTAATCAGTAAAGGGAGATCGCGGTAAGATTCAACCCAACGTGAAAAAGAGTCGCCAATAATAGTCTCTGAGGTAGGTCGAACCACCAAAGGCTCTTCGAGTTCGCCTGTAGGAACAAGTTTGCCATTCTTTAGCTCTAACCGATGATGCGTCACGACAGCACATTCTTTGGCAAATCCTTCGACGTGAGCCGCTTCTTTTTCAAGAAAACTCAGGGGGATGAAAAGCGGAAAATAGGCATTCTCATGTCCCGTTTCTTTAATTTTTTGATCAAGCTGCTTCTGCATATTCTCCCAAATGCCATAGCCCCACGGTTTGATTACCATACATCCTCGCACAGGAGAATTCTCGGCTAAGTCGGCAGCCTTAATGACTTGTTGGAACCATTCTGGATAATTTTCTTCGCGTGTTGGAGAGATCGCATTTTTTTCTTGGGCCATAGTGCATCCTAAAACTTTACCATTAAAATTAAAAAAGTGTCTGCCAAAGCATACAAGAACCTTACAAAAACAAGCAAGGGGAAGGAAAAATAAGTGTGATTAAAATCGAGGTTAACGGAATGTGCCTTCTTTTAAATTTCGTGAGATTTTTTCTAAATCTTCTTTAAAAAGAGCATGCAATTCTTTTCTTTCTTTGTAATAGGGCTTTCGCAACCTTTTTCGATATTCTTCGATGCCGATCCGCAATAGATTTCTCGCTTCTTTATTGGTAGAAAGTTCATTTTTAAAAAGGTCATAAAAATGCAGCAGACTTTGCGCTTTCATGCAAAAAACTAAATCCTTATATTTTTCAAAAGAGGAAAAGTATCTGAGCATCGCCATATACACACTCCATGCACATGTGCCAGACCTCTGAGGGGTGGCATATTCTGTGGCAGAAGGTGATTTTGTTTCTTTTTGACCTTTGAGGACTGCGATTTTTTCCACATAAATCTCTTTAAATTCGGACAACACTTCTAAACGTTGTGTCAACATCACCCAATTTTTAAAGAGAAAGGGATTAAGCAAAATCTCTGGCCGAATTTTCTTAAGCCTGTAATAAGGATTGATTTTCTTTTTCTTGGTGAGCGGATCAATAATGCTTTCATGAAATTCTGTCGACAAACATCCGGTATTTACCACCACCCACGAATAGGTACCATCAACCTCTTTACGAATGAGATAGGCGGCGGCATGTGCATTTTTATTGGTAAACCAATTCGTCAGAAAGATGTAGCTTTCTCCTGCAGCTAATGCTTTAATTTGGCCCAGATGTGCCACAACCTCTTTCTCAATAATGAAGGAGCTCCCCAAATTGGAATATTCTAATGCCCATTTTTGATAGTTATGAATGGCTTCTTCAAATTTTCGTACTATCTGCTCAAGATCTGAGGGTGCACAAAGGCGTAAAAAATACAGGAAATAAGATCCCATAAGTTGCTTTTCACCCCCTTCAAATTTCTTCAGGGACTTGTCTTTAGATAGCAGCGCCTCTGCGTGCATGTTTGCAAAAGAATGTATCACTTGCCTTTTATTTTGCATGAGGTGACTCAGAATAATTCTCCTCATACGCAGCTTCGCTGCATCTGATTTTGCGTGAGGAGCAAACTTCTTCCAGAGTTCATAAAGAAGTTTCTGGAATTCAGATCCCTGTTGTGTACTCGGGGTTTCAAATTCCTTTAATATTTCACTTCGAAATTGCTGGAATTCTTTTTCTTTATTTTCGACATTTGCTTCATCTTTTTTAGGGGGAACGGTTTTAGAAGGCAATGAAGAGGTTCTTTTTACCCCTTCTTCCATCATATCCAAAATGGCAGCAACCTTGGCCTGCAAAGAAGTTGCCGCGAAAACATTTTTTAAATGCGCAATCTCAACCTGAATATTTTCCCACGTCTCATCTACAGTGCCGCATAATCTTGCATGTGCAAGAAGCGCTTTGTATGCATGCATCTTTTCAGTGGTTAATTTCAAAAACTTTTTCTTATTTAGCCAAACCTGGAAAAACACAAGATGCTTCATCCGATTGAAGGCAACCCAGCAAATCTCGCGGACCTTTTTCATCCCTGCATTTTCGTTAACTAGAAAAAATTTTACATTCTTAAGCTTCTCTGGCTCAAATTGGAAAAAGCTTTCTTGAATGTTTATTCTTGGGGCAACATTTGGCACAATAACTCCAGGACTAATATTTATACGGCACAGTTTATCCAAACACTCTTAAACACCCATGGACATAGAGAAAGTTTAAAACTTCAGTTAAATTACAACAAAAAGGGAACTTCATTATTGGGACGACGAATCTTCCCTTATCTCTCAGTCAACTTTTTTGTACCCAAAAAATCGCGTGAAACCCAATAAAAATCCTGACTACTAAACAACTTTTTAAACCAAACTGGGGCATTTTGACTTAAAGACCCTAGTCGATACCCCAACCATTTAGTCAATACATGCAGTAAAGCATAGGGAAAAAGTAAAGGCTGGCTTTTTAACCGCACAAACATTTCCTTAACATAAGCTTTCCCGCGCGCTTGGTCTGAGCCAGCAGCAGCTTGATCGAAGTGAGGTTTTAAAGTCTTTCGCACCAGTCCTGTATCAAAATGCCTTTCAAATTCTTGTTTCAAGGAGTAGCGGTGAGAATGTGCGACCACAGCCTCTGAAACATAAGCGATCTGATGCCCTTTCTGCAACAGTTTGATAACAGCTAAGGTATCTTCACCTAGTAAAACAGACTCAAAACCTCCAATTTCATCCAAAGCTGCGTTGCAATAGGCTGCACAAGAATTTGAACAAAAAAATGTGTAAATACCAAATTTTTGAATGTCCAGAAGGCTTCTGATGTGACTTTCCCTCGGATAATTAAATTCACGGGGAAATGATTCAAAAAAATCCGCTTTTTGATGTGGAATCTGGCGGGCATAGGCAACAGCAGCTTTTTTCTCCATTAGCGGTTTAATGAGCGCTTCCACTCCTGCGGCATTTTGAAAATAGGCATCGGGCGTAAGCATCATCACAATATCGGTTTTGAGCTGCTGACGTGCCATTTCTCGGGTTGAACCGTGATTAAAATCGACCCTGGGAACAATTAGAGTTTCAACGCCCATTTTCTGCGCTAACTCAACCGTTCCATCATTGGATGAGGAATTAACGACCAGAATGCGTGGATTCAGCGTCGTTTCAAGAAGGGGCGGCAGGCAAAAAGGAAGATGTTTTTCGGCTGAGTGGGTGATAATCGCAATGCCAACCGAAGCGGTCATGATAAATTTCCTTTCAAATAAAAATCTCGATAAAACTCCGCCAAATCATCCCAGGCTTGCTGTTCATTCCAAGGAATAAAAGCCACGGAATCAAAATTAACTCTTTCTTTTGGTTCAGCAAAATCCGTTTGGGTTTGCAGTTCATACTGGCAGGCAAGACCCAGCCTTAAGCGCATTTGCTTAGCAAATTCTGCTGTAAAAGTTCCTTGAGCCCCTACATATCCGCTAGGGTTCATTTTTTCAAATCCAGCTTGTGCGCTTATTTTCTCGGCAAAGAACCCATAGGCTTTAGCTAGCAAAGAGACATGAATATTATCTCTTATATACTCTGGATGACTGACTAAGGCATTCTCACCTAGCGCCCATTTTTTGATTAAGTAGGTTGTGAAACGCACTTCTTCAAAGGGCCCAAAGGGGTTGGGAATGACAAATTTACCCAACTTCATCTGCAGCGTTTCGGTATAAAACTGAAAAATTTCACTTGTAATCCCTTTAGACAATCCATAAGGTGAAAAGGCTTTTAAAGGCATTGTGCCTAATCCTTCGTGTTGTTCAAAAACCGATCCGGTCAGAAGCACTTTCCGACAACCTTGATTTAAAAGGGCTTCCAAAACCTCTTTTAGATGAAAAACATTACTTGCAACAGCGGTGCCGACAGCAAAATCAGGGCTTTTATAGTTTGTGACATCGGCAGCATGGTGGCAAAAAAGATCCCAAGGACCTTTATTGGCAATGCATTCCAAAAAGTCAGCGGTTCCGAATGAACAATTGAAAATGGGTTCGCATAAAGGAAGTAAAGCCTGCACACGCAAAAGCCTAAGCTCGTGATAGTCTGAAAGAGGACGTTGAAAAATAGCCGTCACGGCATGTCCTTGGGCAACTAATTGCTTGACGATCCACATCCCTGTGAACGAACTAGCTCCCGTAAAAAGAATACGCATCATAAAGTTTTTGTGATTAAGTGCATGTTAAAATCAAAATTCGGATGGCTCCTATCTCTTTCTGAAATCACTGTCGGCTGACTTGGCCACTGGATGTCAAAGCTTGGATCATCCCAGCGAATGCCCCGTTCCAATTCTTTAGAATAAAACTCAGACACAAGATACAAGATTTCCGAATTAGGCTCTAGCGTTAAAAATCCGTGTGCAAAGCCTTTAGGCACATACAGCATTAAGCGATTGTCGGCTGAAAGAACCGCTCCATAAGCAGATTTAAAAGTGGGCGAATGGGGGCGCAAATCCACAATCACGTCATACAAAGATCCCCTGACACAGCGTACCAGTTTGGTTTCTTCTTTTGGAAATACTTGATAATGCAACCCTCTTAAAGTTCCTTTTTCAACGCTGAATGAATTGTTGGCTTGCTTGATATTAGCTTCTAAGCCATGTTTTTTGAATTCATCTTGGCAATAAAGCCGCGCAAAAAAACCTCTTTCATCGCCAATTTTATTTAAATCAACTAAATAAGCTCCTTCTAGCGGCGTTTGTATAAAATCCATTTTACACCATTTGCTCGGTTGAGAGTGGATTGTTAATTTTAGCCTCAGTCTCTGTCCATGCCAGCTTACTTTCACGTGCTTTAGCACAATAATGATGAATATGCTCTAGGCTGACTTTGTACATTTTTTCATGGTCTTCCCCTTCCAAGAAGTTTTGAAAGGATTTAAACCAGGAAAGAGTCTCCTTTAAAGCATTTTCCCAATCATAGACAGGGCGCCATTGCAGAGTATGTGCTGCTTTTTCCCAATTCAGCCGCAACTGGCTCATTTCAAGCTTTTGGCCTGGAGCGGCCGTATTTACCCAATCCCCTTGCCCCCATAATGCGATGGCCTTTTCCACTAACATTTCAGCTGATACCCCTCTTTGCTCAAGCGGTCCAAAATTCCAAGCTTCGGCAAATTGGCTTCCATGTCGCAACAGAT
This sequence comes from Parachlamydia sp., assembly GCA_002786175.1. GTDB lineage: Bacteria > Chlamydiota > Chlamydiia > Chlamydiales > Parachlamydiaceae > Parachlamydia. The sequence continues at coordinate 138,232 of PEQL01000004.1, read as the reverse complement.
TGGCAGCAACACATAAATAACCGCTGAGTGCATCCAGAACATGAATCCAGGGACGCACGCTTTGAGGATTGCGTACTTTAATGGGTTCTTTGCGAATTAATGCCCTGATGCAGTCGGGCACTAAGCGATTCTCAGAAAAATCCCCTCCGCCAATGACATTGCCAGCTCTACCAGTTGCCACACTTTTGGCGTCTTCATTTTGAAAAAAGGCGGTGCGATACGCGGCTGCAGCCAACTCTGCCATAGCTTTGCTAGAACTGTAGGGGTCTTTACCCCCTAATGGATCATCTTCACGATATCCCCAAATCCATTCGCGATTTTCATAACATTTATCTGTCGTCGCAATCAAACACCCCTTCACACAAGCACTTTTACGGGCAGCTTCCAGAACGTTTACAGTGCCTAACACATTCACATCAAATGTTTCCTTGGGTTCAGCATAGGACTTTAGCACAAGAGATTGGGCGGCTAAATGAAAAATAAAGACTGGCTGATGTTCTTGAATGGTATCGTACAGCTTGTCGTAGTTTTTTATATCGCCAACCACATGGATCATTTTATGCATTAAATTGGTGACAGAAAAATGGCTTGGTTGCGTAGGCGGCGGCAAGCTATAGCCGATCACCTTAGCTCCTAACGCACTCAACCAAATCGCTAGCCAAGAGCCTTTGAAACCGGTGTGTCCTGTAATCAGAACTGGCACGCCTCTAAAAACATCTTCAAAATATAAAGTCATGAGATTGCCTATCTTACTTGTTTGTGCTTAGAATCGATGGAGACAAAGGGCAGATTGTGGACCCAAGGCGCTTGACCCGATTCCCACAGTTCATTTAGATAATCGCGTTCACGCTGGGTATCCATGCATGCCCAAAATCCCCGATGACGATACATGTTAAGCTCTCCATCCTTAGCTAGCTGCACGAGAGGGTGTTTTTCTAAAACACAGGCTTCTTCTTTTACCAGATATTTTTTAAAAAAATCACGCTTAAAAAAGAAAAAACCCCCATTGATCCAGTTTTCTTTAAAATCTGGCTTCTCTGCAAATTCCACCACATTGTCATCATTTAAACGGATTTCCCCAAAGCGGGAAGGGGGATTCACACCTAAAACAGTGCCCAATTTTCCATGAGACACATGAAAATCAAATTCATGCCGCACATTCACATCGGTTAACGCATCACCATAGGTCACTGCAGCATGCTCTGCATCTCGCAAATATTTTTCGGCAGCAATCGCAATACGCCCCCCAGTCATAGTTTTTTCACCGGTATAAGCCACTGTCACTTCCCAATCTTCTTCATGATCGATCGAATGTACTGTCAAATGATTGGATTTTAACTCGACCGTAAAATCACTATTCATGGAAGCATAGTTCAGAAAATAAGCTTTGATGACTTCCGACTTGAACCCAGTACAGAGAATAAATTTCTTGAACCCTTGACGGCTATAGAGATGCATAATATGCCACAAAATAGGATGGTTTCCTACAGGGACCATTGGCTTTGGCCGAAATTCAGTTTCTTCTTTAATACGCGTCCCTAGCCCGCCGCAAAGAATAAAAACAGGAACATTTTTGATTTGATTGAGCATCAGAGTACCCCTTACATAGCTAAGTAAATTCAGGTTATAAGTCAGCTATGCTATCACTAGAGGATGATCTCAACAACTAAAAATTCGCTTTTCGAAGGACTTTACCTCCTTTGTGCCTCTAGGCCTTTCGCCTCTGAATTGAATCCTTTACATGATCTTTAATCGTTGCTTCTAAAAAGCTTATGAACTATTCATCGCAGAGACAAAAGGCCCAGAGATGTAAAGAGGACAGTATCAGCCCTAAAAGTCTTTGCGAGCGATTGTCTTGCTAAGTTTAGCTTTATTATGCTAGTTTCTATTAAGTAACTTGAATTAAAATTAAAGAAATTATGCTACAAACAACAACGCTAATAGATTTTCCTGAAGAAGTTTTATTAAATATAATGGGCTATCTTGATAGAGGTAGTAGAAATAAATGTCTATTAGTTTGTCATAAATTTAGCTTGCTAGCCGATGATTGGAAAACGGGTTTTGCTCACCATTTCAACGTCAAAATTGAAAACCTGAATAAAATTTTAACACTGACAGCCAAAATTTTTCCCGGGTTCAAACAAATCAATTACTGCAATTTTTTGGAAGTAAGCACTTTTTTAGGAAAACCCGAATTCTATGCCCGCTTGAAGCTAAAAGAACATCCCTTTGAACTTGTTTCAATCTGTTTACAAAGTTTGAAGGCAAATGGCAACAATCCAGATGGAAAAAAACTGTGTCAAGCCATTATAAAACAAAATGGCGCTATGGTTGAAGCTATCATGGATAGCATCGATTATAGAAAGACCCTGTGGCAAGAACATTTCGAGGATAGAAGAACCACCATTAACTTTGTGGATTATAATCATTTGATTGATTTTGTATGTAGAAAGGCAACGATCGAAATCGCTAAAATTTTCTTCCAAAAATTGCCCTATGCCCATTTTGGGCTGCCTTATGCATTTCATCATAAAAGAATTGAAATTATTGATTTTCTTGCCGACAAAACCGATCAACAACTTGACGATGGCACTTTAAAGAAAATGCACCTCTATCATGATCGAGAGCACCTTGGAATTGCTCACTACCTTTTAGGGGAACCTGCCTGTGATGACAACCTCTCCGAAAATAATGAGATCGCGGAAAATGTTCCGGGAGATGATGCCTCACCTGCAATGTTCACAAGGAATGAGATGGACTTTGAAGAAGAGGAAAGCCTAGAATTAAATTTTGGGATGTGTATCAAAGCGATTGCTCGCGGATCTTTACCCGATAAGCTCTCCAAACTCTCATTTATTCACCATCAATGCCTAAAAATTACGCAAAACGAATGGAAAGGATTATACTTTAAAAAATGGTAAGCACCTCTCTTTTCAAAAAAAATAATTAACAACCGCAAGAATCCCCTCTCATTCATTAAATTATTTTTTTGCGTTATTTTTTACTATTTTAAATTGACTACTATCCCCCTATCTGGTTTACTGCTTTCAGTTTTATTAAAAAAAAATTATATAAACTGACCTGTGTTTAATCCTAAAAAGAATTCTTACTATCAAAACGACCCTACTAAAGCTCAAACTTAAAAAAAGATTGATTTTTTTTGGCAAGATCATTAGCTTCTTCAAAGTAAATTCATTTTTGAAAAAATTGAAAGTAAACAATTTAAACCATAGGCAAGTATTATGATTGAACAACAGAATTGGTGGAAATTATCCAGTATTCAAATCGGCGGCGTTGTTTGTCTCCCTGTCATTATGATCGGTCAAACAATAAGCCAAGCATATGGATTTGCTTCGGCAGTTTTGGGAATTTTGATGGGCAATGCGATCTTACTCATGATGGGATTAATTATTGCCAAAATGAGTTGCAGCAACCGCAAAACAACCATGGAAAATGCCGTAGAATACTTTGGTGAGAAAGGAGTCGCTTTTTTTGCGCTAGCCCTTTCGACATCCTCCTTAGTTTGGTTTTCGGTTCAGCTGAAAGTGATGTCTATTAGCGCCCTTGACCTCTTCGCTATTAAAACGTCACCCCTGATAGAGGGTCTATGTAATCTTGTTTTAGGAATGTTGATCACTTTAATTGTTTACTTCGGCATCAAAGCCATGGAAATCTTGAGCAGTCTTAGCATGCCCCTCCTCCTTCTAACTCTGGCTTATGCATGGTATACAACCGATAAACAGATTCCGGCATCCACACAACCAATAACTTTGGGAGCCGTTTCAACGGTTATTTCTATGGCGATCGCCTATGCTATCGATCTCCCCACCTTCATGCGTCATGCAAAATCGACAAAGCATGGAATCGCCAGCATCGTCGTCATTTTCGTGTTTACTATCCCTGTTCTTGAAATTATCGGGGTGTATTTAGCCTCTGGACAATCGGGCACCATCCTGGATGTATTAAAAGGGCACAAAGGCTATTTGTGGACTTTATGGGTTACCCTCTTCCTCATTATGGCTGGCTGGACGACTAATAACATGAATTTGTACTCTGGTGCTGTCAGCATGTGCTCTTTCTCAAAAAAGATTTCGCTTAGCACCGCGACTCTTATTTTTGGAGGTTTAGGGACCATCCTTGCCAATTTCGAACTCCTGAAAAATCTGGAAACTTTTTTAACGGCAATCGGAATCATTATCGCCAGCATGGGGACAGTGGTCATCACCCGCTATTTAGTCGTGCAAGTATCAGGTAGACCAATCACTCCCATGGATTATCCTTGGCATTTTCTGGCATGGTTCATAGGTGTCAGCGTGGGTATTTTAAGCCACTACGGATACCCTATTACCACCATTACAAGCGTTGACGCAGCCATCGGCGCACATGTAGGAACCCTTTTAGGCTCACTTTTAATCCTCTTAAATAGAAAATCTTATGAAGAAGCTTACGCTCGATAGTTTAGATGATTTACTCGTCGGGAGCGCCATTTTAGGATCAGGCGGAGGCGGTGACCCCGCCTATTCCTATATGATGGCAAAACATCAAGTTGAAAAATTTGGACCTGTTTCCGTAATTAAATGCTCTGAATTAAAAGAAGAAGATTTAGTCATCCCCGTAGGGATTATGGGCGCCCCCTTGGTAGAATTTGAAAAAATTCAAACCGGTTTGGAATATAGCCCCTTAATTCAAATTTTAGAAAAAACGATCGGCAAAAAAGCTACGGTCATCATGCCTATTGAGGTCGCTGGAGGAAATGCTTTTTTGCCTACGATTGTGGCCACCCTGCTAGGCTTGCCAGTATTAGATGCAGACATGATGGGTCGGGCGTTTCCTGAAGTCCAAATGTGTTCTTCCCACTTATTCGGGGCCCCCTCTTCCCCTGGTTTTGTGGCTGATTGCTTAGGAAATACGGTGGTGATTCATGCGAAGAATAACCAAGTGCTCGAAAAAATTGGCCGACAAATCACCATTTCCATGGGATCTTGGTCAGCTTTTGCCCTGTGTCCATTATCAGGACCTGAAGCGCAGCGCTGCACAATTCATAAAAGCATATCTAAAGCTATTTCCATTGGAAAAGCGCACAGAGAAGCCAAAAAAAATAGAGAAGATCCCTTAGAGGCGGTTTTGAATATTTGTAAAGGGGTCTGCATTGGCTCAGGAAAAATTACAGATATCGATCGAGCTATTTCTAAAGGATTTCTTAAAGGAAATGTCACGATTCAAAATAAAACTGAAAAAATGGAAATTTGTTTTCAAAACGAATTTTTACTTGCAAAATGCAACGGAAAAGTTATGGCAACCACACCAGATATCATCACACTGCTCGAGCAAGAAACGGGAGAACCCGTCACAAGTGACTCGATCCGCTTTGGCTTAAAAGTGAACTTAATCGTCATCCCTTCACCGCCTGTTTGGACGACAAAAGAAGGGCTCTCGCTTGTAGGACCCCGTCATTTTGGTTATGAAACGGATTATCAACCTATCCAAAAATGTAAAACGCATTGCGGTGTGAAAGTCTGAGGAGCTCGCGTGAAAAGGCAAAAATATAAAATTGGAATCGATGTCGGCGGAACAAATACAGATATCGTTCTCGTAGACTCCGAAAGCTCAATCGTGGCTTTTGCTAAAGTGACGACAACTCCTGAAGTCAATGAGGGCATTCGCGTCGGTCTTAAGCAAATCATCCAAGATACAAAAATTAATAGCGAAGATATCTCCGGGATTTTTTTAGGCACCACCCATGCTGCAAACGCAATTCACCAACAGAATCAACTCTATCGTGTGGGAATTCTTCGCATTGCAGGCCATCATCCCCAATCAATCCCCTCCTGCTATACATGGCCTGAATCGTTAAAGAAAGCATTATATGTCGGAACAGAGACTGTGGATGGAGGCTTTGAATGCCATGGAGATGTCATTACACCCATTAATCCAGCCCAGATCCGAAAAGCCATCGAAAATCTCCTCAAGAAAAAAATGGAAAGCCTAGGCATTGTCGGAGTTTTCGCTTCTTTAAACCCATGCCACGAACTCTTAGCCAAAGAAATCGCCCTGGATATGACTAAAGGAAAGATTCCTATTTCCTTATCCCACCAAATTGGCGGGGCCGGATTCATTGAAAGAGAAAATTCCACCATTCTCAATGCAGCCTTAAAATGTGTCATGTCCAATATTTTCAAAAATCTTGTTACCACATGCAGCGGCTTGGGAATTGCCTGCCCCATCTGGGTAACCCAAAATAATGGCAGTATTCTAGATTTAGCTCATGCCATTGAATACCCAGTCTTAACAATCTCTGCAGGGCCAACTAATTCCTTTATCGGCGGCGTAAAACTAGCCAAGGTTGAAGATGCAATTGTCATTGATATCGGCGGAACTTCCACAGATATCGGTGTTGTACGCAGAGGAATTCCAAGACAGTGCTTAAATAACTCTAAAATCGGCGGGATCAGCTTAAATTTTTCGATGCCTGATGTCCACTCCATCGCTCTTGGAGGAGGCAGTCATATTCAAATTGAACGCAATAAAGTCGAAATAGACTCTAAAAGCTGCGGCAGCCGGACCTTTATCGAATCCGTCTCATTCGGTGGCAAGCAACTCACTTTAACAGATATTGCCCTCGTCTTAGGCTACGTTGAGATTCCGGGAGCACGTCCAAAAAACGTGACGATTTCTCATCGTGGATGCAAAGTTGTGATGGATGATGCGTTGAGAAAAATTTACGAGTTAATCTCTAAAATTGGCCCAGAAGAAAGGTCGCTTCCAATTATCATGATTGGAGGGGGGTCATCGCTGCTCCCCAAAAACTTATTAGGCGGGCGCAGCATTATTCCTCCTTATGCAAATGTCGCGAATGCTTTTGGTGCTGCTTTAGCCGAAATATCAGCAACCGTCGATACTGTTGTTTCATTAATGGAAAGAGAGAGAGTTTTAGCAGATCTGCAGCAGCAAGCGATCCAAGCAGCCATTCAAAAAGGAGCTGATTTTAAAACGATCAAAGTTGTAGATATTGAAATTCTGCCCTATCATTACATCCCGAATCAAATGGCCCGGGTGATTGTGCGTGCATCCGGAAATCAAATCGCTTACTAACCTAACTTGAACGGAACATCCTTATGTATGAAAATTCAAAGGATCCTCTACTTTCTCACAAGCACTTTTATAGGCGCTTGATTCGCAATTTGATGTGGGCGCTGATGCTTTTGTTTTTTTCTTTGGGATTAGGCATGCTGGGCTACCATCATTTTGAGAATTTTTCCTGGGTAGATTCCTATGTCAATGCCGCAATGATTTTGTCTGGCATGGGGCCTTTGAACCCTCTGGTAACGTCAGCAGGAAAAATCTTTGCTGGCTCTTATGCTTTATACAGCGGGCTCACATTTATTTTCGCGATGGGGCTGATCTTTGCCCCTATCTTTCACCGGTTTCTGCATAAATTCCATTTACAAGAAGCCGAGGCTAAGCAACATCCCATTCGAAAGGAATGACCTCAGCCAAGGTTGCACACTGGTGGCGCAGCATCATCAACCGGTCAAATCCAACCGCCACGCCGCAGCACTCGGGCAACCCTTTTTTCAAAGCCTTGAGAAAGTTTTCGTCGATCGGCAATGCATTTTTTCCTAACCATTTCTCGCGATGCGCATTGGCTTCCTCGAGACGCTTTCTTTGCTCTTGAGGATTCGCTAATTCATGGTATCCATTTGCTAATTCAACCCCTTTAAAATACACCTCAAAGCGCTCTGCAACCTGTTCATTTCCTTGTAAAACTGTTTGGGCTAAAGCTGCCTGAGAAGCGGGATAATGCGTTAAGACAAAAAACTCGTTCCGTCCCAATTGCGGTTCTACTATTAAGCCTAGGATAATATTCAACAAACCATCTCTGTCTTCACCTGCAATGGGATGAATCTGATCCATACCGGAATAGTGGATCAGCTTTTTTAGGTCTTCTATAGAAGCTTCCAGATAATCAATCCCTGCATATTGCTGGAAAACTTCTCTGTAAGTCATGCGGTGAAAAGGTAAATCCCCAAGAAAAAGGCGGATAAAGGCAACGGTTTCTTCGATCATTTGATCAAAAGTAAACTGCATGCGGTACCATTCAGCCATCATAAATTCCGGATTGTGCTTTATGCCATATTCCCCATCCCGAAAGACATGCGACAGTTGATAAATATCACCGATGCCTTCGGCAATTAAACGCTTCATGCCGTATTCTGGAGAAGAGTGTAAATAACACCTATCCTGGTTTGCATAGGTCGCGGGGATGAGATCGATATGCTCATCAACCGCCGCATAACGGCTGATGATCGGGCAATCCACCTCAATAACACCGCGTTCGCTAAAAAAAAGACGCGCTTTTGCAAACATCTGAGCGCGATCTTTAAGCAGAGAAACCTTATTCATGATTAAGCAGAAGCTCGTGAAACATATTCCCCGTTGCGCGTATCTATTTTTACCTTTTCCCCTTTATCGATAAAGATCGGCACTTGTACACTTGCCCCGCTCGCGACGACTGCAGGCTTCAAAACTCGGCCGGAAGTATCTCCACGAATACCTGGGGAGGTATCTACGATCTCCATCTCCATGAAAGTCGGGGGGACCACGGAAACGGGCTCGCCTTTATAAAAGATAATTTCATACAGGATATCTTCCATTAACCAACTCATCGTCTCGCCAATATTTTGATTAGCAATTTTGACTTGATCAAAGCTCTTGTCATCCATGAAAACCACGCCATCAGGCTCTTTATAAAGCATGCGCATTGTCGCTTCGACGACATCGGCTAATTCAAATTTATCACCGGATTTCACCGTGCGTTCTACCACACGTCCTGTCATGAGATGTTTAAGTCTAACGCGATTAAAGGCCTGTCCTTTGCCGGGTTTAACAAATTCGTTGGCCACTATAATATAGGGCTGCCCTTCAACTTCAACTTTTAAACCTTGCTTAAACTCGTTTGTAGTAACATACGCCATAATTTTTTATCCTTTACATATTCTTTGTAGCATTTCAGTTTAACAAAAGAGACTATGTGCTGTCTAGCGTTTTGCATCATTTTCATTCTTGCTAAAAATGTAATCTATTTGTTATCCCCTTTTAATCGAGGAAACACTGTTTTAACAATAAAACAGTGTGATTGAATTATTTGCATCCGTGGAGGCAATCATGACAATTCTAAACAGTTCTTTTTTTGAATTAAGCGCACAACAACCCAACACGCCTAGAGCTTCTAAGGAAGCTGCACTAGAGATAAGCCGTCTCAATACTCAGTCTAGACCCATCGGACTCTCTTTTTCATGCAAGCGCTATTTTCCTAACATCAATCCAAATATTGCCAATATTTACGCAAATGCCATCAATGGTCAAGCCTCAAAAGACATGACGCGAAATACTTTTTGCGCTCATGATGCCGTTACAGGTTCTTGTGGAAATAAAAGAGGGCATTTATCAGAATGCCGCTGCTCCGTCTTAGATCGCACAGAACATCCTGAAATACGTCATGAGTACGAAAATCAAGTGATTGCAGCTGTTTTTAATATTTTAAAAGGATCTAACATCGCCCCTTTTCATTTAAAGCTAGCCGTATTCTGTTCGAGCGAGTTACTTGGCGAACAAATTTTGTTATTTAGATTATTAAATGAATTGAAAAAAAATAATCTTAGCGGTTCGATCGAGCTGTTTTTAGTCGACCATTGTTATAGACAACCCATTGCAAATTCACGCCATGACGGTTCTTTTGAACAGGCTGTCGGCGGGGAAAAATATATTGAACAATTCTTGCAAGAAATTTGCTATGCTTTGCCATCAAATATTCAAGTTTCCGGAACTTTTTTTGGTGATGGTGATACCTATATTTCAGCCGCTCGCGCAGACCCTAAATTTAAGCATCACCTCTTGATCGGGGCGGATATTGAAAATGCAAATTTTGATATGGGAACAGTGGGAAGGGAAGCTGGACTAGGGCTAAGAGCTCCAATCACCTTAGCCAAAAGACCTATCCCTGCATTGTGCCATCTCGATGAGCACGGAAACTTTAAAAATTGCTATAATCCCAGTGCTAATCCGCCCCTTGTGACGCAACCACACAGAAGAAGCCCTATTACCCCTATGCTATATGGCATTCTGATTGCAGTGGTTTTTAGCGTGATAGTCGCGATCGCATTCAAGATACTTACCAAAAAACCTCAGCCGTCGTCTGGTAACTAAGTAAAATAACAAGCTGGAATTCAAAAACATCGAATATCCACCTTCATATTTACCTGGCAAGCAGGCATTTTAATCCTGATTTGTTAAGGAACCACTTCAAACTGTTTGACTTGTCGATCTCCCGAGAGAGGTCCAAAAAAACTTCTCGAGGGGGGCGTCAATAAACTTATTGACTATAGAATTAATGGATCACTTGAGGAATGCTGCAGCCTTCTGCAGGTACGTACAATAGACTGTAAATCATCATTTTTCAAATTCTCAAAAATAATTATGGCCGCTTCTTTCCGAATAGTCGCTTGAAATGGCAAAATCCCGCTTACTTGCATCAAAAGCTTCAAATCCTTTTAAAAATTACTATTTAAGACAAGCGATAAATTTTTATCATAATTAACATTTTGAATACTACATTGCGAATAGGACGCTCAAGCTCATTATGACCATTCCTCCAATAAAATGCCTATGTCTCGATTAGATTTATTCCTGACAGCCTAATCTACAACTATCCCAGCCCCCTCCAAGAGCCTTATAAAGCTTGATTATATCCAGCAATGCAGCAGTTTTTGCATCTAAGGTATTTTGTTGAATCGAAATCAGCTGTCTTTCACTATCCAGTAAATCAGTTAAGCTCGCCAAGCCTTTTACATAACGCTCATTAGATAATTTAACGATATGCTCATTTCGGCCGACACTATCTTCTAGCTGCTTCGTCGTTCTTAAATCTTGCATAAAAGCCGTAAAAGCCCCTTCTGCTTCTTGTAAAGCAACTAACACAGTTTGCTTATAAGTAAAGGCAGCGGCACATTGCGCCGCTTGAGTCGCATGCAGATTCCCTACGAGTTTTCCTCCCTGGAAAATGGGAAGATTTACGTCCCCTCCATAAGACCACGTATTGCTTCTTCCTGAAAATAAATTACTAAATTTCAACGATTGAAAGCCTTCATCTCCAAATAAAGTGATGGTGGGAAAAAAGGAAGCCACGGCGACACCAATATCAGCAGTCGCGGCTGCCAGCTGTCTCTCTGTTTGCCGAATATCGGGCCTGCGCCGCAAGATGTCTGAGCGAATCCCTATGGCCAACTCTAAGGGAATCTGCGGTAAATCTTTGAAAGGGAGCATTTCCTCTAGAAGAGTTTCAGGCAAATTCCCTGTAAGGACCGATAAAGCGTAAATCCCGGAAAAAAGCGAGGCTTCGATAGAGGGTATGGTTGCGCGTATTTGAGCTAATTCGGCTTCAATCCTTTCCAGATCTAATTGATTGCTTAAACCAGCTTTAAACCTATTTCTAATAATCTCAGCACTGCTTTCAACAAGTTCAATATTCTCGTTAGTTAAGCTGAGTTTTTCTTGATTGCTGCGAATTTCGATGTAATTACGGGCCACCTCAGCAATGACAGTAATGAGTTGGGCATTGCGCTGTTCACAGAGGGCTTGCATCTGCGCGGTCGCCGACTGGATATTGCGGCGCGTTTTGCCAAATAAATCGATTTCCCACGTCAGGTCTAATGTGGCATTAAATAAATTTTGTAATTGCGGAACCTGCGCCACAAATTGAGAATTTGCCCCCGTAGCCGCATTATCCGGACGACTAGTTGCAGTACTTGTGGGAGGCAAAATGGAAAATAAGGGTCCATTTTTACTGAATGAAGTACGCGTTCCATTAAAGTCAGCGGCAAGCTGTGGGAAAAATGGCGCTGCAGTCACCATTCTAATAGCCCGAGCTTGCCGGAAGTTGGCTTCAGCAACCAGCACATCGTTGTTATAGACTGCCGCCAAATTAATATAACAAGTTAATAAAGGATCGCCAAAGATCTCCCACCATTCTGTGAAGGGAGCTTCATCGGAAACCTCAATTTCTTCAACAACGGGTTGAGGGACCCATTCATCCGGAATATGATTCCGAGGACGTTGGTAGTCAGGCCCCACCATACACCCGTTCAGAATAATCAATGCGATCATCCATAAATATTTATGCATCAGCTTTCTCCAGTAGTAACCTGGGTTTAAATTTCTCTTCTGATATAACAACATTGGCAAAGCAAGTGCCAAAGTCGAAAGTTTTTTTCTCAGTATCTCGGCGATTATTCTAATCTTCTTCGGAAAAACCAATCGGCTCCGGTCAAAGTAAAAGCAGCAATCAGGGCCATCGGCCAGGTATTGGCCCAAACTAAATGCGCTGGCATATCCTTTAAAAAAATTCCCTTGACAATCACGAGAAAATAGCGCAGCGGGTTAATAAGATCAAAAGTCTGCAACCATGGAGGCATATTTTCGATGGGAGTCGCATACCCTGAAAGCAAAACGGCCGGGGAAATAAAAATAAAGCTTCCTAAAATAGCTTGCTGTTGAGTTGTACATAGAGCAGAGAGGAATAGCCCCACACCTACAATTGAACAAATAAAAACAAATAAACTGAAGTAAAGCAACAGGAGAGAGCCTGTAAATGGAATTTGAAAGAAAAAAATTGCCGCCAAAATGATGATCGTGCCTTCTACCAAGCTAATGATAATGGCGGGAATTGTCTTGCCTAGCAAAATTTCAAAAGGTTGTACAGGAGAGACCAATAGCTGATCAAAAGTTCCTAGTTCCCTTTCACGCGCGACAGAAAGGGCGGTGACGATCAAGCTGACAAGCATCGTCAAAACGCCGCATAGATTAGGGACATTAAACCAGTAATAAAGTAAATTCGGATTGTACCAATTTCGGCCGATCAGTAGTGTGGGCTGCACCGGGAAGCCTTGGTCATGGGCAAAATCTCGACTAAATTGATCGATCAGATTCAAGGCATAGCCTTGCACAATTTGCGCTGTATTGGATTTCCTTCCATCTAAAATTAATTGCAGTGCTGCTTGTTTGCCGGCATACAAATTCCGCGAAAATTGTTCATCGATGTGAATGACCATGACAGCTTTTTGTTGATCAATGATGGGCGCAATTTCCTTCACCCCTTCTAAATATCTCACATGATTGAAAGTTGGGGCTCCTTTAAATCGTTGAATCAGTTCAAAAGAGGCTTTGCCCATATCGCGGTTTAAAATGGCAATTGACACATTTTTAACGTCGAGAGTCGCGGCAAAGGCGAATACAAAAAGCTGAACCAAGGGAGGAATAATCAACACCGCACGACTCTTTTTGTCGCGCCAGACAGCTAAAAATTCTTTGATGATAATCGCATAGACTCTACTAAACATTTAATCTAACCTCTTGACAGTTTTAGAGGCCGTAATCAGTAATAAAATAATGCCAAAGGCTAAAATATACACAATATTGGGCAGTACGAGAGCCCAGACATTGCCCACCAAAAATAAGGTTTGCAAACAAGATACAAAATAACGGGCAGGAATGATGTAAGTCACCATTTGAATGGGCATCGGCATGCTTGAAATTTCAAAAATAAATCCCGATAAAATAAATGCCGGCAAGAATCCGCTGACAATAGAGGCTTGAGCAGCAACAAATTGATTGCGGCTCAAGGTAGAAATAAGCAGACCCAACAAAGTCGCCGTAAACAAAAAGGCACTTGAAACGAGCCCTAAAAGCCAAAATGAACCGCGCAGAGGCACATCGTAAACGAACACGGCCACCACCACGCACATGGTCATGGAGGACATTCCTAGTAAAAAATAAGGAATCAACTTGCCAATGAGTAATTCATAAATCCTGACAGGAGTCGCCATCATTGCCTCCATGGTTCCCCTTTCCCATTCTCGAGAGACCACAAGGGCGGTTAATAAAGTTCCGATCAATGTCATAATAATCGCTAGAGAGCCTGGAACCAGAAAATTCCGACTGACAAGCTCTTCGTTATACCAAAAACGCGGTTGAATGGTTACGAGAGGCAGCCCCTTCAGATTTTGATTAATTTTTTCCTGATCCAACCACTTTCCCCAAGCCCCCAAAACATAATTCTGGACAAAAGCCGCCGTATTGGGTTCACTTCCATCGGCAATCACCTGAATCGGGGCAATCTTATCTTGCCGCTTTTTAAAAGCTGAAAAATAAGACGGGACCACCACGAAGCCGCGAATTTTTCCAGCCAAAATGGATTCTTCCAACTCCCTTCGATCAGAGGCTCTGCGAATTTCAAAAAATGGAGAGTTTTCTAATGATTCCGCAAAACTGACAGCATCCACGGTATTTTCTTCCAAAACCAGCCCTAAACGCAGGTGATTGAGATCCAAAGAAACACCAAACCCATAAATAAAAAGCAATACTAAGGGGAGTAAAAAGCTAATGAGGATGCTGCTCGGATCTCGAATGATCTGAAAAAACTCCTTAATAATTAAAGCTTTTAAACGTCTCAGCCACCCCCTATTGTCCATTGGGATGCTCCTGGTCGTAGCGTTCAATGAGTTCTATAAAGGCATCTTCTAAGGTAGGAGAAGAATTCTTGGCGCTTTTCACTGAATCTTTGAGTTCATCAGGAGAACCAATGCGGATCAGCTTGCTGCGATACACTAAGCCAATGCGATCACAATATTCAGCTTCATCCATAAAATGGGTCGTGACCATTACGGTCACCCCTTTTTCAACCAGGCCATTGATATGGTTCCAAAATTCACGGCGAGTAATCGGATCCACCCCTGAAGTGGGTTCATCTAAGAACAACACCGCTGGATTGTGCATGACCGCACATGAGAGAGCTAAACGTTGTTTGAATCCCAGCGGCAATTCTTCAGCTGAAATATCCAGGTAAGGATCTAAACTAAAGGTATCGATCATTTTTTGCACTGTGGCCGCCTGATGCGCCCCTCTTAAATTGTAGATCCCCGAAAAAAACTGCAGATTTTGCCTCACGCTTAAATTGCCATACAAAGAGAATTTTTGAGCCATATATCCAATTTGAGAACGCGCCTGGGCTGAACTGATTTGCAAATCAAGGCCTGTCACAAAGGACTCGCCTGCAGTTGGTTTAAGCAACCCGCACATCATCTTAAACGTGGTGGATTTACCTGCTCCATTGGGACCCAATAAGCCAAAAATTTCACCGCTATGAATTTTGAAGGTAATGTTGTCCGCCGCGGTAAAGTCGCCAAAGCGCTTGGTGAGTCCAATGGCTTCCACAACGGGTGTTTCTTGAGATTTGACTGTCGGAGTGATGCTTGCCAGTTCCGAATACCCTCCTGGACCGCCCCCAAGAATATCTATAAAAGCATCTTCAAAACGCGGTGCGGTTTTTTCTATTGCGACGTCAGGACCAGCATCGAGCTGTTGTAAATTGAGATCAAAGTTTTTGGAATCTAAAACAACGCGAACATCCGAGCCTTGAATGACGCCATCGATCACATGGGGCTCTTCCAGGGCCTTCACCAATACAATGCGTTTTCTACCTGTAATATGCTTAATCTTGAAAGTACGTCCATCGACTCTTTGCGTAAGTTCCGAAGGCGCTCCACTAAAAAGCATTTTGCCTTCATTTAACAGCAGGACGGTATCGCACCTTTCGGCTTCATCCAAATATGCCGTACTCCAAACAACTGAAACCCCTTCTTTGATAAGTTGAAAAACCATATCCCATAGCTCACGCCGCGACACCGGATCGACCCCCACACTGGGTTCATCTAAAAGGAGTAACTCGGGTTTGCGAATAAGGGCACAAGCCAGTCCTAGTTTTTGCTTCATTCCGCCGGACAAAGCTCCCGCTAGCCTTTGAGTAAAAGGTGTTAGTGACGTAAAGGTAAGCAGCTTTTCAAATGTTTGGTGATAATCTGCTTTGGGTATGCCGCGAAGATCAGCATATAAATTAAGATTTTGCTGCACCGTCAAGTCTTCATATAGCCCGAATTTTTGCGGCATATACCCAATAATGCGATGTATCTGTTCCGGATCTTTGACTGTATCCAACCCATTGATCAAAATTTCTCCGCTGGTGGGAAGAAGCAATCCTGCCATCAAGCGAATTAAGGTCGTTTTACCAGCGCCATCGGGCCCCACCACCCCGACAATTTTTCCTTTGGGAATGACCGCCTCAATCGCATCCAATGCTGGCTGCGCTGCGCCAGGAAATTTTTTAGATAAATTGTGGATATAGACAAAATCATTCACGATTATTCCTGCGAGGGTGTCCATCTAAATTAAGCTTTACAGTGACAGGCATCCCTTGACGTAAATATTTGTCGGGATTGTCTATGATTATACGTAGGCGATAGACAAGATCTGTGCGCAATTGCGTGGTTTCGACAGTCTTTGGAGTAAATTCTGAAACCGGTGAAATGAATCCAATATGCCCGTGATACACCGTGCTTCCAGGAGTATCGATAAACACTTCAGCGAGCATTCCGGGGAAAATTCTGCCTAGATTGACTTCGTTCACAAAAGCTCGGATCCAGATCGGTGATTTGATGGAAAGGGTACAGACCGGATCACCCTCACGGACGACGGATCCGGGTTCTCGGATACGCGTCAGAATAAATCCATCTGTCGGCGCAAACATTTCGGTAAAAAATAAATTATCTTGGGCGACATTTGCCGCCGCTTGGGCTTGTTCAAGATTAGCTTCTAAGATACTCTGGTTGGACTGGGCATCATCCAGATCTTCTTGCGAAACAGAACCTGACCCAATTAGCTCCTTACGCCTTTGCGCAAGCTTGACCGCATTTTGCAAATTTGCCTGAATAGAGTTCACATTAGCTTGTGCCTGATTCAGTTGATCAGCATAAATTCTCTTATCCAGTACACCCACTAAGGTCCCCGCCGTGACCTCATCCCCTTCATCATAAAATAACCCCTCGACCAGCCCTCCCACGCGAAATCCTAAATCAACTTGGCGGATGTCGACATTTCCATATAAAACCAGCTGATGCTTATTTTCCTCCCTTTGCCGGTACCTATAAATGGCAATGGCAGCACCCACAATCAAAAGAGCCAGGAGAATTAGGAAAATTCGTTTCATTTCAGTCTCGTGCAATTTATTTTTTTAAATAAAACTCCTATATTCTCTTTTTTAGATAGCTTGTCAAGACTTACCGCAGAAAAATCATGAAATGAATTACAACTATTTGCAATAATTTGAATTAAAAAAATTGAATTAGTAACTTTTTTATAGACAAAAGTTAAGAATTTAGCGAAAATGGAAGCATCTAATTCTTAAATAGAACTTTTTTTTAACATGTCTTTATCTGCGCCGATCTTTGATCGTAAAAATCCCTACCCAGCTAAAATCAAAGAGAGATACTCCCTTTGCCATCCCAGCTCCCCCAAAAATACATATCACTTGGTTTTGGATTTAAAAGATTCTGGCCTGACTTACCAAGTAGGCGATAGCGTTGCTATTTTTCCGCAGCACGATCCTTTATTAGTTAACCATACGCTTGATGCTTTAAGGGCCAGTGGAGATGAACTTATAATAGACAAACGCACACAACTCACGCTTTCCTTACGCACCTTCCTGCAAACTAAGGCCGCGATTACTACCGTCAGCCGCAAGCTTTTTACCGAAACCGCCAAAAAGCATCCAGATCCTGCTAAAGCCGCCACATTGACTGCCCTGCTTGACAATGCCCCTCTGCTCAAAGAGTACCTTGAAAAAACGGATTTAGGCACTTTCCTCAAGGAACACGCGGAAGTTAAATGGGAAAGTCAAGATCTCTGCGATCACTTAATGCCCCTCTTGCCGCGTTTTTATTCGATCTCCTCCTCCATGAAAGCCGTTGGGGAAGAAATGCACTTAACTGTGGCTATTCCTGCTTATACAGACCCCTTTCAACGTGCTTTGGGAGTGTGCACACATTATCTTTGCCATCTTGCAATTGTTGGCGAGACGAATATTCCCTTGTACATACAACCTCATCATGGTTTTACTCTTCCTGAAAATCCAGCCTCCCCTGTGATTATGGTCGGACCAGGAACAGGCATTGCCCCTTTCCGCGCTTTTATGCAAGAACGCGAAATGTTAAAAGCTCCTGGTAAAAATTGGCTCTTCTTTGGAGAATGGAATCGCTCGCATCATTTTTTCTATGAAGACTACTGGAGAGAACTTGAGAACAGCGGTAAACTACGAATTAATGCCGCCTTTTCACGCGACCAAGAGCATAAAGTCTACGTCCAGCACCATCTGGAAGCGCATGGAGCCGAAATTTTTAATTGGATTGAAAGCGGCGCCAGCTTCTTTGTGTGCGGCGATGCGCATAAAATGGCAAAAGATGTGGAAAGCACCCTATTATCTATTTTCAGACTTCACGGCAATTTCTCTGAAATCGAAGCTGAAAAGTACCTCAAAGCTCTGCGTGTGAGTAAGCGCTATCTGCGCGATGTGTACTAAGTTAATCTTTTAACCTCTGCCATCGCGCTTTGATCAATTCTTCGTAGCGTTTTCGCATTTTTTCTGAAAGAAAACTCTTTACAAGTAATCCTTCCCATTGATTCAAAGATTCTTTAAACCTCAATAATTCATCATCTAAGATTGCCTCCGATAAACCCAATCTTTCAATACCAAAGTAATCCACAAGATCGCTACGCGTCAATTTGCTTTTTTTACCTCTAATAGGAAGTGCAATTTCTTCTTTAGATTGAATGACAATGGTAGTATTTAACAAATCATAAGCAGGACTTAATTCCACCTTATCTTTTCGTCTTATCAACATGAAGTTTTTTAAATGCATGT
The DNA here is from genome assembly GCA_002786175.1 of Parachlamydia sp. Taxonomy (GTDB): domain Bacteria; phylum Chlamydiota; class Chlamydiia; order Chlamydiales; family Parachlamydiaceae; genus Parachlamydia. The sequence goes on along the minus strand of PEQL01000004.1, from coordinate 119,427 downwards.
CCTCATTTCCAATTAGAAAATTAAAAATTACCAAACGAAATAACTTCAATTTTTCGACCATCGGAAAGGTACAGTGCTTTTCGATTACACCTACAACTTTTTCCATGCTTGATTCATATTTTGTATCTCGGGTGTATTGCAAAAGTTGCGAAAAATCTTCAACTGCTATTTTTTGGTTTTTTATGCGGTCAAATCTTTTGACGATATAACTCAAGGAGCCATCAATGTTGTAGATCATCCCGTGAAAAGGCACATCAATACCTACAATTTTTGCTAATCGCATGGAAAGATCTTCATTTTGCGGAACCTCATCATATGTTTGATGAGGAGGTTTTAAAATGAACATTCCCCCTTTTTCCACAATGACAAATTCTTCATCTTTTACATTGAGTTTAACACTTAATTTCGGTTGAACCCCTTGAATCGAAAGTTTCGCGGCAAATTGAGCAGCTAGCTGAATTTGCTCCTTAGGTGTGTATGGTAAATCTTTTAGATCTCTTAAAGTCCTAGCTAAAAGCTTAAGTCCTTTTTGAGAGTATTTTTGATTAACTTCACATAGTTCATAAGTGATTGGACAACGGTTCACTTGGGAGCCTCGACTGTAACATTCCCTACTAGATCTCCTCCAACAGCTATAAGCTGAGACAGGAGATCATTCCGATCAATTTTAGTGTACCTCAATAGCCCCTCTAACATCATTCCTTCAGGAAGTAAACCCTCAAAAAATGGTGGAAACCTATCATATTCATAAATTAATTGTGTAGTTGGCATTTCCAAAGAGACTGAAGGCCCTTCGTATTCAGCTAAATAGACGAAGGAGTACTTTTTCCCCCTTTCAGTTTCCTGGATCTCACCCGCTAATACTCCATTAACGAATACATTAGCTTTTTTCATGTGAATTTTCCCTGAATAATGGCATGAGCGGACTCTGTAATTCAATTTTAATATTTAATACCTTCATCACTTTTAATAGAGTATCAAGGCGTACCGATAGCTTTCCTTTTTCAATATCAAAAATAACTGTTTTGCCTAATCCAGCAAGTTTTGCAAGCGCAGCTTGAGTTAGCCCACTTTTTTTCCGATGAAAGCGCATGATTTCTGCTATTTGATGTGCATCCATAAAAACCAAAACAATTAATATTACCGCTATAACAGTAAATATAGCCTTCTTGACAATTAATTTCATCAATCAAATCACTAATCAACCAAAATTACTGCTATTGCGGTAATAAAACGCGTTTGAGGGCAACCCTTTCACTTTTCTTGGTTCCTTTCTAAAAAAAACTAGACTTTCATTTTAAATTTTAATATAAAACATGGGTTTTTCCTAATTTTCATCCAGGAATAATCTATGAAGCGGTTTGCTTGGCTTTTTTTCTGCGCTATCTTTATCCATATTTCGTTATTTTCAGAAGAAACATTCATTGAGTCTAGATCCGCTTCAGATAAAGAAGCCGGAGTCACTCAAGCCAATTTATGTGGGATTCCTAACGCATGTGTCGCAGGCAAAGTGAACGTGGTAACAGGCGACTTTGTTCAGTATGATGTCGACTTCACCATCCCAGCGCAAAATACTCTCTTGATTGAGCGTTCCTACAGCAGTTCCTATGGGCAAAAAGGTTCTTTAGCTTTTGGCTGGAGTCTGAATCACTTTACGAATCTCATCACTCAATACAATTATACGACATTTACTTTCTACTTAAATGAAGGGCAAGGCGCTTTAACAAAATTTAGCGGAGATTTGCCAATCAACCAAACCAGAATATTTGTTTCGGATGAAAGTGTGGATCAAGGAATGACAAATTGCGGGAATGGAGAAATCTGCGGTAAAACAAATAGGAAAAATTTTTGTTTCTTCTCTGAAGATAAACTTAAAGAATTTAAGAAAAATAAAACTCACTCGATTTATGAAGGAGACGGAACTAGACATTTTTTTAAAGAACTTAATAAAAAGGACCACGCCCTAGCACTTGTAAAAACTCTCTATCCTAATGGAAACATCTTCCGTTATCAACGTTCAAATCCACAAAAAGGAGAAGAGCCTCAAACTTTTTGTGAATTAGTTTCTCCAGTTAATGACCACCTAGCAGCCTTCAAAATTAAATACACGGATGCAAAACAAGATAAACTTAATGTCATTCTCTCAGACCAACAAAAAGTTGCTTATACTTTTAGTATCATTGAAGGTCATAAATGCTTAACCTATGTAGAATGCCCTGAGAAGCCGTCAATTAAGTATGGCTATGCAAAGGAAAAAAAGGATGATCATCCACGCATTACCAAAAAAGAGCTGCCTGACCAGCGAGCTTTGGAAATTGGGTACTGGAAACTCAAGGAAAGAGATCGTGCTGGAAACAAAATTCGCTCTAAAGACACACGTCTTAACCGTGTCAAATTTCTGAAAGAACCTGTTGGTGAAACTGCAGAGCTCATCCAGACTTATGAGTTTCACTATTTTAGGAATAAATATGGCAAGGCCTATAGCACTGAGGTTCTCGACGTCAATAAGAATAAGACAGTCTACACTTATTATACAAGTACACAAAGACTCACAAGCATTTCCTACTTCGGTCAACAAACCAATTTTTACCGCAAAGAAGAGTTCACATGGGGAGAGGGGCAGGATACCGGGAACTTAATGAGTCACTCAGTCCTCGACCATAAAGGGTCAATGTTACTCCAACATACCTTTTCCTATGATAAATTTGGTAACCCCCTCCATGAAAAAATTTTTGGAAATCTTACCGGAAAAGGAGGCTGGGAAGCTCATGATAAAGCCTGTACCTTCAGCAATAACGCATATAATCTGAAAATATCTGAGAAAGAAGGATCAAAAAGAGTCCTCTATACTTACTTCCCAGGGTCTGACAAAATCAAGACCAAGTTTATCTGTGATGGAAATACAGTCAAAGAACGTCATTTTTTCGCCTATAACCGCCATAATCTCTTAATTAGTGAAACGATCGATGATGGCTCCGGAAATACTTTGGAAGATAAAACCCAAGTTACCCAATGCTTGATCCACTTTATTCAAGAAAATGACACCCCTCCAGTCTACCTTCCGATACGCGAAGGAGATAACTATATCGACGAAAATGGACACGAACGATGCAGCAAATGGGTTCAAAATCATTATAATGCCCACAATCGACTCGAGGTACAAGACCATTACGATTCCGATAGCAGCCTGCGCTACCGCTTGCATTGGATCTATGATCAGCATGGAAATGTCATCAGCGAAATCAATGCTGCCGGTGAAGAAACGACTCGTAAATACGATGAAAATCGCAATCTTATCGAAGAGCAAGGTCCAAATAAGGCCTACCATATCGAGATGGCATATGATTACATGAATCGTCTTACCAAAGTCGTTAAAGTCGACAATGAGAGCCAACAAAAATTTACCACCCTCCATAAATACGACACCCGCGGCAACCGCATTGCGACAATCGATGAATATGGCAACGAAACAAACTTTGAATATGACGCATTTAATCGGCTGACAAAAACTATTGCCCCACCCACACCAGACCCCTATGGAGCACATTTTAGAGCCCAGCAAACCATTGAATATGACACTTTAAATCATCCTGTCATAAAAACCAATGGGGCCCAACACGCACTTCATCAACTTAATACCGTTCGCGGCCAACCTTATCTCATCACTTATCCCGACGGCTCCCAAGAAAAAATGGTCTACAACCTCGATGGGACTTTAAAGGAAAAGACCGAAAAGAATGGGACCACCACAAAGTTCTCTTATGATTATAAAAATCGTCCCACAACGACCGAAATCTACAGTCGCAACGGCAGACTGCTGAGCAGCAAACAAGTCGAATACAACGCCTTTAATCCCATTAAAGAAATCGATGCCGAAGGACACATCACTTCTTTCCAATATGATCGTCAAGGCAGACTAACCACGATTTTAAAGGAAGATGGCGAGGTACATTATGGCTACGATACCCTCGGCCGGCGCAACCAAACTAAAACATTCTTTGGACCAGCTCTCACGGACTATACACTGGAAATTTCAGAGCACGATCTTCGAGATCGCGTTATCGAAACCCGGACAGAAGATGCTTCTGGGGCCATTCTGCGCAAAGAAACCTATACTTATGATGGTGATGGCCATAAAACTAGGGTCGACACCTATTCGAAAGCTGGCATTGGATCCACCCATTTTAGGTATAATATTCACGGGGAACCCCTTCAAATCATTGATGCCGAAGGGCATGTCACTGACATTCGCTATCGCTATGATTATCAAGCTTACAACATCACTGTCCCTTATTCTGAATCTACCGACGCCAAAGGTAACGTCACCATTTGCATAGGCAACGCCGTCGGTAAAACCGGGATGATTCAAAAGAAAAACATGTTTGGACAACTCACCCAACAGCGGGAATTTTTTTATGACGGCAATCAACGGCTCATTGAAACACGTGAAACCGTATTCACACCTAATGCCCCCGACCGGCAAGTCATTACCCAATGGCGCTATAACGCCGTGGATGAAGTTACCGATTGCATCGAAGCTGTTGGCACACCCGAACAAAAACATACCACGCACTCCTATAATGCTTTCGGGCAAAAAATTAAGACACATAAGCCGGACGGAACCGCAATTGATTTTAGTTATGATGAGAAAGGACGCCTGGAAACAGTGACCTCAAGTGATCAAACGCTTTCCTACGCCTATAGCTATGATTTAAATGACAATCCTGTGTGCATCACCGATGCTATCAATCATATGCAAAATATTCGCGCCTATGATCGAAATGACCGCTTGCTCAAAGAAACCCTTGGGAATGGCCTGACAATCGAATACACCTATGACAGACAAGGAAGAATGCGCACCAACCTTCTCCCCGATCAAAGCGTGATCGAATACACCTACAACGCTATTGATCTGATCTCTGTCAAAAAATTGGACGCAACAGGCCGCGAAGTCTATTCACAAACCTATAGCTATGACATTGCCGGTAATGTGCTTGAAAAACACCTTCCCTTTGATTTAGGCATCATTTCCTATACATATGATCTGCTGTTAAGACATCGCGACACCCAAGCCCCGCACTTTAGTGAAAGCCAGATCCAATACGATTCAGCAGGCAACATCACCTCCCGAAAATTAAAAGATCCATTAGGTGAAGTCCCATGTACATACACCTACGATGACCTCTATCAACTTAAAGTGGAAGAAGGAACAAGTTCACACACTTACCAGTATGACTCTCTCTTCAATCGGGTAGATAAAGACGGCTTTAAACTCACCATAAACTCTCTCAATCAGCTCCTGCAAGATAAAAAGGGGGACTATACCTATGACCGCAACGGGAATCTGATAGAAAGACACGGCCAAACATATGCCTACGATGCCTGGGACCGCCTCATCTCAGTCACAGAGAAAAACACAAAAGTCACCTATCAATACGACGACCTAAGCCGCCGACTTGCCAAAGCATACTTGACGTGGGACCCCTTAACAAATGAATGGACAAAACAAGAAACTCAGTACTTTTTGTATCAAAAGGAAAACGAGCTCGGTCAATGTGACGAACGAAATCACTTCTCTGAACTCCGTGTCTTAGGACGTGGAAAAGGTGCAGAAATTGGATCAGCCATCGTCTATGAAATTCATGGAGAAGCTTTCGTCCCCATTGCAGACTATGCTGGACATACTCGCGTCCTGCTCAATGCTAAGGGGGAACCCATTGATGTTTATCGGTATTCTGCCTTTGGCGAAGAAACCATTCAAAGCCCCACCGGGGAAGCCAAAACCCCCTCTATCTCCTGGAGACACTGCTCTAAGCGATACGACCCGGAGACCCAACTCGTCTACTTTGGCAAGCGCTATTATGACCCAGACGCAGGACGTTGGATCACAGCCGATCCCCTTGGCTATGACGAAGGACCTAATTTATATGCTTATTTGACAAACAATCCCCTCACATTAGTAGACCTCTACGGTTTAAGAGTGAGCGGTTCAGCAGATGAAAAGCATAATAAACGCATTGCCAATAACATCACAGAAAGCCTCAATGCCTACTATCGTAAACCCATCAGAGAGGCAACGCCTCAAGTTAAATTCATTAATTATGAGGATAAATTTAACGCACCAGAGAAATCACGCGCTTTTGATCTCAGTGACCAAGGAGCACCCAGTTTACCAGATGGCATGGGCATAGGGGCAATTAATGGAATTATGACCACCTTCGATACCATATTCCAGCGAGTCGGTAACTTTAGCAAAATGGTCGGTGGCTATAATATCGATGGGGTACACAATCGCTCCGTAAACTTTTTGGTGGACGTTCATGAGTCTTGGTTGAATCTGAACCATCGAGCCACCGAACCCGTCAAACTTCTCCATCAACAATGGGATAAGTTTTTTGCTTCAGGCAGCGATAAAAATTACTTACAATTTTGCCATAGCCAAGGGGCCATTCACTTGCGGAATGCGTTGCTATCCTACCCGCCAGAATTGCGTAGTCGTATTTTGGTTGTGGCGATCTCTCCCGCAGCTTATATTGATCCTAATATATGTGCGCGAGTTATCCATTACAGAGCTGCATGGTATAGAGATTTAATCCCTAGAGTTGATTTTTGGGGCGCTAGAAGGATGAAAGATACTATTGTCACCCTTCCATCGCATAAAAATGCAGACTTCCATGATCATGGTTTTGAGAGTCCTACTTATAAGGACGTTATTAAGCAGCACGTTGACAACTATATTTCAAGTATTGGGATGGATATATGATATTATTATCAGTTATTATTGCGTTTTTTTCCCTATTTTCTAGGGAGATAGATCAAAATAACCCAGCTGAAATTGCGGGAGAGATATTGGAGAGAACTGCAACTTTCGCAAATAAAAGATACCCTCTACATACATGTGGAACAATTATGGGGATGCCAAACGGAAATGTTCAGGTATTAGGGCTATGCTTTCAAGCTAAGACTCTTCTATCTAGAGATCAGTTAAGATCTCTTACTATTAAATGTGCAACCGAATTGATTCAGCAGATAAATTCTAATGAACATATTCAACGATTTTTGGTTAAGAGACCTTTTACCATGCAAGAAGTTCAGATCATAATCTATAACAAGGATAAAAATGGAGATGAACCTCATGATCCTTTGATTGCAACTGCTCAGATTTCAAAAGGAATTTTGACTTTTCGTACTACAGATCCAAAACACACTTATACTTATAATAATCGATTCAAAGAAACCTATGAGGAAGCAGTAGAAATTATAAATTCCCAGCAAAACAAAGCATGAAGCAATAGTCCTCATAGCAATGAAAAAAAATGACAGTGATGGCGGTGCATATGAAACTATTAGCAATTGTTATGGCCTTTTTTTCACTGTTTTCAAGTGGTCCAGACCTTAACAACCCTGCTGAAATTGCGGGAGAGATATTAGGAAGATCAGCAGTTGTCGCGAATAAAAAATATCCATTACATGCTTGTGGAACAATTATGGCAATGCCAGGGGGTGATGTTAAGAAATTAGGACTATGCTTTCAAGCAAAGACCTTGCTATCGAGAGCACAGTGAAGATTTCTTACAATTCAATGCGCACAGGAATTACTTCAACAGATAAATTCAAACGAACATCTTCAAAGATTTTTGACTAAAAGACCTTTTACCATAAAGGAGGTTCAAATCATAATTTACAACAAAGACAAGAATATGAATGAACCCCAGGATCCTTTAATTGCAAATGCTGAAATTTCTGAGGAAATTTTAACTTTTCTTACTTCAGACCCCAAGCAAAAGTGGGGTTACAAAAATGAATTTGAAGAAACTTATGAAGAAGCTTTAGAGATTGTAAATTCCCAGCAAAACAAGAAACAATAGCCCTCCCAGCAATGGGAAAAAATAATCATGGGTGTCTGCGATGTTTGATACGCTGCTGTTAGCTCAAAAGTTGAAGAATTCAAAGCAAACTAAGTTTTGAATTTATGTTTAATTCAAGGTGATGATTCCGATGAAACTAGTCGTCCAACGTGTCTCACAGGCCAAAGTAGAAGTCGAGGGTAAAACCGTGGGGGCCATTGGTCCCGGAGTCGTTGTTTTGATTGGGATCACACACGATGATACGACAAACCAAGCCATCTGGTTGGCTAATAAGTTGATTAACCTTCGGATATTTGAAGATGCGGAAGGAAAAATCAACCAATCCCTTCTAGAGATCAATGGACAGGCTTTAATTATTTCGCAGTTTACCCTTTATGCTGATTGCTCTGGAGGTCGAAGACCCTCTTTCACTCAAGCTGCTCGGCCTGAATTGGCTAAGCAGCTCTACGAAAAATTCATTGAAGAGGTACAAAAAGGAGGTGTTAAGGTACAGACTGGAATCTTTGGTGCCGAAATGCAAGTCTCCTTACTAAATGATGGCCCCGTCACCCTCATTCTAGAGCGTTCACCAGAGGAATAATTCTTCTTATTCAAATTTATACCTCAATTTTCACTGGCCCTGACATGATAGCTCGACGTGGTTTTGGTTTTTATCATGACCTGTCCACCCGTTAAAGAAATCGTAACACTCCGATTACCTTTCAGATGCCCTAAAGCCTAGTCTCGCAAGCTCTGTGATAGGGACAGAGCAATAAGATTTTCAATTGGTGGGATGTGCGTATCAAATTGATAAGGCCAAGCAAGTACTTTTTGTGAGCGGGTACTTGCTAGCTAGCTTTTCTCTTGAATAGTGTTTTAACGCCTTTTGGATCGGTCACCACTATACTATTCGGCTTGTCTTCACAGTTGAGAAACTCAATGGTCAAATCATGCTGTTGGATAAAAAATAGGCACTTTGCCGAAGGAAATAATAGCAAAGGACCGACACCGTTTTTAAAATCAATGAATAGTTTGCCGTCTATGATGCTAATCTCAAGCTCTTCTTCTTCTTTAAAATAGTGTCCTGGATACTTGTTAAGGCTGGCGGTATCGATGGGTATGACAGTTTTTTCAATGGGTTCAAAGTGGGGCCAATGGTACGTATCTGCAATGCTATTGGTAATTTCTTCCATCAATCCCCAGCCGGAATCATTATTCATCATAATGACAGCGCCTTGACCGCGAAAAGCATATCCTGTCAGCCGCGCGATAAACCCTTCATCCTGTCCTCCATGGTCAAAAACTAAATCTTTTCCTTCATTTTCAAGAAAGAAGCCGAGGCCGGAATCAATGTCCTTGTCGCCAATTTTTTGCCGGGTGATCATTTCTTTGACATAAGCAAGCTTGAGGGGTGTGGTTTTTTCATCTTTGAGAGCGGCTTGGATATAGAGAATAAACTGAGCCAGATCTTTGGGAGTGGTCCATAACCCTGCGGCTGCCATCTCAGGGTATGTATGCCATTTTCCTTCGATAGCTACACCATTAAGATGATGCCCATAGGCGGCATGCATCGCATAAGATAGCGGCAGGGGTTGCGTAAATGTACTTTCTAACATTCCTAATGGTTTAAGGACATTATTCTGCATCCAACTATCAAAGTGTTCCCCTGTAAGATCTTCAATTAAGAGTTGAACGATTGTTGTCCCGCCTCCTGAATATTTAAGTTCTGTGCCGGGTGTAGAAATCACAGTGACAGGATCGGTATTTGCGACTGGCTTGCCGCCTTCCAGAATTTCTATCAATGTGGGGATGGGGGCGGTCGAAGAATACCCGGGAAATCCATGTACACTCGTACCTGCTGTGTGTGAAAGCAAGCGGCGGAGTGTCACTTTTGCTGTTTTTGTAAAGCTATTCTCAGGAATTTTCCATCGTTTTAAGTAGGGATTAACATCTTCGTCCAGGGAAATTTTACCTTGCTGTACCAGCAAAAGAGCTCCAAAGGCGGTGATTGACTTGCTGATGGATCCGGCCTGAAACAAAGTGTGCTCGTCTACATGCGCAGCTCTTGGCTCGTTAGTAACTTGCCCATAACCATGAGCCCATTCCATTTCTCCATTATTCACGACTGCTATACTAACGCCGGGTACTTTATAATACTTCATTCTTTCAAGAATGTTCACCTTAGTGGGTAAATCACCGGCAACCAAAACTTTAGAACGTAAGCCATTCTCTACGCTGATTTGTTTAGAGTGCAGCTTTTCAGGAATCTCTGCAGAGAGAGAGCTTGCCATAAAAAAACTGAGGGCAAAAAAAATAAAATTCATTCCTATTCTTACCTGTCTGGCTAATGTTTGAGCGCCGGGAAAAGACTTGTTGCTCTAAGAACGTTTATTCTCTTCATATTCTTTCCACATGGCTGGGGTGGTTACACATCTAAAACCAAGATGATTCAGGCTTGTATCTGGACAAGTTTTCATGCGAGCTGTTATCCGATAGCCCTTGCAATAGCTTTTATGGCATAAAAATGATCCTCCCCGATGCACCCTTTTAGAAGCAAATGGCTCGTCGGGATCATAACTTCTCAAAGGACCTGTGGGATTGATCACTCGTTCATTTTTGGCGTCTTTTCTATAGTAAGACGCATGATAGAAGTCGGAGCACCATTGCCAAACATTTCCCGCCATATCGTATAAGCCATAAGGGTTTGGTTTAAATGTTTTGACGGGCGTTGTCCCCACAGATCCTTCAGGTTTAGTACTTTTATAGGGAAATTGACCTTGCCATATATTGGCTTGCGGCGCTTCTTCTGAAAACTCTTCATTCCCCCACACATACTCGATATCTTTTTGGCCTCCATACGCAGCAAATTCCCATTCTGCTTCTGTGGGAAGCCTTTTACCTGCCCATTTTGCATAGGCCTGTGCATCATCCCAACTTACTTGGACTACTGGATGATCTTCTTTACCTTTGATCGTGCTTCCATACCCTAGTGGCTGCCGCCAATTTGCTCCTGGCTTCCACTCCCACCACACGTGGCAGTTATTTAAAGGAATTTGAGTGTCAGAGGGTTTGAAGACGAGCGAGGCGGGCACAAGTAATTCTGGAGAAGGCTCGGGAGTTCCAGGGGGTACCTGGCTCATGATTTCCTCTAATGTCGGAGCCTTTTCCGCGGTCGTGATATAGCCGGTGGCATCAACAAATTCCTTAAACTCCCTGTTAGTGACTGGAGTGGTATCCATCCAAAATCCATCCAGCTTAACGCGATGGGCGGGTTTTTCGTCGGGTTTAGAGCTCGCTTTGTCTGAGCCCATAGTAAACTCACCCCCAGCAATCCATACCATGCCCTTCGGTGATGAAGTCGCTGTTTGTTCACCAAAACGATTAAGTGTTCCCGGACAACAGCAAGAACCATCGCATTGATTGGCAAAAGCACAAATAATAAATAAAAAATATTTAAACATGATCCCTTAGATAGATGCTTTCGTTGTTATGAAATGTTTAGCATAGAACGTAGTAGACCACCAACAAAAAAAGTTGAAAAACCTTCAGGAAAATCAGGTTAACTAAAGATTTATGTTGATCAATCAAGAAGAGTGCTCTATATCTTTTTTTTAAGAAGAATACTCATCCGAGGTGTCATGCATTATTATCACTCTGTGGTTTCAAAAATAACGAAAGCAATCGTCAAGATAATCGCCACGCTCATCGCTGTACCTCTACTGGCACAAGAGGCCCCGAGTCACCCCTCTCCAAACGCGACAGAATCTCTCGATACGCGCTATCTTCCACCGCCTGCACCTCAATTCAAAGGCATCATCAATTTGAATGCGTATCAATCCACTCCTTCTTGGGGTGCAAGAGTCGTTCCCCCTGAACAAGCTCCTAACATATTATTGATTATGACTGATGACGTTGGGTATGGAGCTCCTAGTACATTTGGCGGAACAATCCCCACGCCTAATTTGGATCGTATTGCAAAAATAGGATTACGTTATACCACTTTTCATTCGACTGCATTATGCTCGCCAACAAGAGCCGCACTAATCACCGGCCGCAATCATCATGCGGCTCATACAGGGGTGGTCATTGAACAGTCTACCGGTTACCCAGGTTATGACAGTATCATCGGCAAAGATACTGCCACGATCGGCGAAATCCTCAAACAAAACGGATATAGCACTTCGTGGTTTGGTAAAGATCACAACACTCCCGCCTGGATGGCAAGCCAACTGGGCCCATTTGACAACTGGCCGGTAGGCTATGGTTTTCAATACTTCTTCGGATTTGTTGGGGGCGATACTAGTCAGTGGCAGCCAAATTTATTTCGCAACACGACCCCTATTCAACCTTACATTGGAAATCCTCAGTGGAACCTTACCACTGCCATGGCTGATGATGCGATTCAATATCTGAGACAAATGAATGAAATCGATCCTGACCAAAAATTCTTCGTTTATTACGTGCCAGGAGGCACACATGCGCCGCATCACCCAACTCCTGAATGGATTGAAAAATTCAAGGGCAAGTTTGATCACGGCTGGAATGTCGAACGCGAACGCATCTTTGCCAATCAGAAAAGGCTTGGGGTCATTCCGCAAAATGCCCAGTTAACGCCATGGCCCGATTCTCTGAAAAAGTGGGATGATTTAACTGCCGAAGAAAAAAAACTTTTTGCTCGTCAAGTCGAGGTCTATGCGGCATATTTAGCCTACACAGATCATGAGATTGGAAGAGTGATCCAAGCTGTCGAAGACATGGGCAAGCTCGATAATACCCTCATCATTTATATCAGTGGAGATAATGGCTCCAGTGCAGAAGGATCCACAGTTGGAACACCGAATGAGGTTGCTTCATTGAATGGCGTTGTTCTGCCTGTGAAAGATCAAATGAAATTTTTTGATGCCTGGGGATCTGATCAGACTTATCCTCATATGGCTGTGGCCTGGACATGGGCATTCGATACCCCATTCCAGTGGACCAAGCAAGTGGCATCACACTTCGGTGGTACGCGTCAAGGGATGGCGATGGCTTGGCCGAAACGCATTAAGGATGCAGGTGGAATACGGACGCAATTTCATCATATTATAGATATTGTACCAACCATCCTGGAAGCAACCGGAATCCCCGCCCCTATAATGGTCAATGGAGTCCCTCAAAAGCCTATTGATGGGATTAGTATGGTCTATACATGGGACAAAGCCAATGCCGATTTACCTTCGAGAAGGAAAACGCAATATTTTGAAATGTTTGGGAATAGAGCCATTTATCATGATGGCTGGATTGCATCGACAACTCCAGTCTCTCCTCCCTGGGAAATTGGCTTAGCAAAAATTCCGAAGGATGTGATGAACGGCTTTAAATGGGAACTGTATAACCTGAAAGAAGACCCGACCCAATACAATGATCTCGCTTCAAAAATGCCAGATAAACTGAGGGAATTACAGGATCTCTTTATTGTAGAAGCGACTAAAAATAACGTCTTCCCATTGGATGACTCCATCGTCCAACGCGTTATTGCTCCCCGTCCCAGTATGACTGCGGGTAGGAAGGAATTTGTTTATACTGGAGCTCTTTCCCAAGTACCTTGGGGAGCTGCTCCAAGTGTTTTGGATAGATCCTATACCATTACAGCTGAAATCGAAATCCCCAAAGAAGGGGCTGAAGGGATGTTAGTGACTCAAGGTGGACGCTTTGGGGGTTATGGGCTGTACCTCTTGAAAAACAAGCCCGTTTTTGTTTGGAATTTCTTTAATTATGAAAGAATCCGCTGGGAAGGAAAAGAAGCTCTCTCCCCTGGTAAACACACTGTCGAATATGAATTCACCTACGATGGACCAGGTTTCGGCAAGGGAGGCCAGGGGATTTTAAAAGTCGACGGCAAAGCAGTCGCAAGTAAGCGTATGGATCGCACAATTCCATTCATCTTGCAGTGGGATGAAACATTCGATGTCGGAGTGGATACTGGCACGCCTGTAGACGATAAAGACTACCAAGTGCCTTTTCACTTCACTGGCAAAATTATAAAGGTAATTATTAAACCTCAGACTGAGCAGCTGACTGAGGCTGAAAAGAAAGTCCTCAAGCAAAAAGGATCCCGAAATAATGCCGCCAGCGAATAAGACTATAGGCTCAACGAAATGCAGGAAAACAGAAGCATAAACCTCGAAACAAGGAAACGCCTAGTTCTTGAAATGAGCTAGGCATCCTCAGACTTCAAATTCCTGACTGCAATGAGATTAAGGGCATATCCGATGAAAGTAATTAACCAGTATTTGCCTGTTTTATCGCTAACATACCCAGAAACAACCCTAAAGCCGTATCCAATGAATTCTCCAAAGCCGGCCACAGTCCCAACGACTGCTCCGCTAGCTCCCAGAACAGCTAAATACTGCCCTGTGATGCTTCGTGCTCCTTCATAGGTCATATCAGCAAAAAGACTGACTATTCCTAGCAAGATCACAAATTTTATAGCTGTTTTTTTGGAAATTTTATTCTGTTTCATCTTTGCCATAAGATTTGATTCGACTCGAGAGGAATAGCAGTGCCGGGAAAATAGGGAATGATGCGAGGGGTAAAGCTGGACGTCTGATGCTCGGCTGAAACTTCTAAACCATACAGATGCCCATTCGAAGAATTGAGAAATGGCCCTATATATTCCATTTCTTTTGTGATCTCCGGTGCATATAGCTCCACTTTTACGGACTGACGATCCAAATTGTTGAGAAAGACCTGAATCTCGAATTGATGCTGCTCATTACCTGGGATGATTTTAAATTCGCCAAATCGCAATTTGTCCCAATTCTCTTGAAGGGAGAGCTTCCAATCGACTATTTGCTTCGCTAGTGCACCGTTATTGTCAGCTCGCTTTCGATAACCTTCAGCTAAAGGAAGATAGAATCTCTCGGTGTATTCACGCACGGCTCGGTTAGAAGAAAAATGGGGTGTCAACCGAGCCATGCTTTCTCGAATCTTTGTTAACCAGGCGATGGGCAGGTTTGCATCATCCCGATGATAAAATTCAGGAATGACCTCTCTTTCCAATATATCGTAGAGAGTGTTTGCCTCGGCTTTATCCCACTCCGGATCGGCATCATGTTCCTTACCATCGCCTAATGCCCAACCGACTTCAGGCACATAAGCTTCCGCCCACCACCCATCTAATTCGGAAAGGTTCAATCCACCATTGACAAGGATTTTCATCCCACTTGTTCCGCATGCTTCCCACGGCCTTCGCGGAGTATTGATCCACAAATCGACTCCCTGTACAAGATGCTCAGTTAAAATCATGTCGTCATCACTGAGAAAAATCACATAAGGACGTGCCTCAGGCCTGGAAATAAATCTCATCCATTTTTTGATTAAGGCGTGCCCTTCCTTATCTGCCGGATGGGCTTTACCTGCTATGATCAGCTGCACGGGTCGATCCTTATTTGTTAAGATACGGAGGAGGCGCTCTTCATCGTAAAGAAGCAAATCAGGTCTTTTGTAAGCCACAAAACGACGTGCAAATCCTAAAGTCAAAACATCAGGATTTAAAAAAGATTGCGCGCTGTCAATTTCACTTCTAGAAGCACCCCTGACTTCCAATTGTTTGACTAGCTGATGCCGCGTATGATCAACCAGATGACTTCTCGACGCATTGCGCATTTGCCAGATTTTCGTGTCCGAAATGGTGCGGATTTGCTTTTCTAATCCCTCTGTTGTCCCAAGCCATCGTTCTTTTCCGCAAGTTTCTGTCCAAAGGGCATCAGAGAGAGCAGAATCCCAACTCGGCATGTGAACCCCATTTGTCACAAATCCCACGGGAATTTCTTCTTGCGGCCAATGCGGTGACAGATTTTTAAATAGATACCTGCTTACCGCCCCATGCAATTTACTGACCCCATTGATAGAACCGCTTCCACGAATTGCTAAATATGCCATATTGAAATCTTCATTCGGATTTAGCCTGCCCAGGGCAAGTAAGTCCTCTAGCGATATCTCTAGATTTGTTTCTGCATACTTCTTCAGGTATTTTGCAATGAGATCGGAGGGAAATCGATCAAATCCCGCGGGGACTGCTGTATGGGTGGTAAAGAGATTCCCTATACGCGTGGCAGTCAAAGCGACTGTGAAAGGTTGCTTAGTTTTTTTCATAAAACTGAAAGCTCGTTCCAACACAACAAAAGCCGCATGCCCCTCATTCATATGACAGATTTCAGGGTGTATGCCGAGAGCATCAAGCAGACGCCATCCTCCAATGCCTAAAATCAATTCTTGTTTTAAGCGCAGCTCCCTGTCGCCTCCGTAAAGTTCACTGGTTATCCCTCGATGGGCCGGGAGATTAGCAATGTCATTGCTATCCAATAAATACAGCTTTCTCCTGCCTACTTCAACTTCCCAGGTGCGAAGCCACAGTGACCAGCCTGGCAAATCGATTTTCAAGCGGAGCCACTCCCCATTGGGCAAGCGCAAGGGTTTGATAGGCAATTGACCGGGATCATTGTATGGGTAGAGTTCTTGTTGCTCGTCGTTTTTGTCGATGAATTGCCGGAAATACCCTTGGCTGTAAAGTAATCCGATCGCAATGACCGGCACACCCAAATCGCTTGCAGTTTTAAGTTGATCGCCAGCTACGTTGCCGAGGCCGCCGGAATAGATAGGAAGCGCCTCGCTTAACATAAACTCCATGCTAAAGTAAGCAATGCTAGTGAGAGAGGAATGCGCGTGATTTTCCTTAAACCAAGTGGGGGAATTCAGCGCGTCTTTTCTGGCTTTCACGAGATCATTAATGTAGCTGCTAAATTTTTGATCAGCCAATAACGCGATGAGTTTTTCGCGGGATGTCGTCTGTAAAACAGCCCAAGGATTATGTGTGAGTTCCCATAATTCCGAGTCCAGCTTCCGCCAGATCTCATCTGTACTATGATTCCAGGATGAACGCAGGTTCAAAGCTAGATTTTGCAGCGAATCATATCCCTCCAGATTTGTTCGTTGACATATTTCGTGCGGGTTCATTCATTGGCCTTCTGGTTGTATCCCAATCCATCTTTGGTAAATTTCTTATTTAAGACATCCGGTGCTGCGTTAATATCTTCTAGAGGATAGAGCGGTTAAGACTTCTTGCTCCTGCTGATCTAAACACAAGCTTCCGTCAATGACCAAATCCGAGGCCTTCTCATCTGGAGCTAAAATAAAAAGGGGCCTTGACTCTTACAGGTATTTTTCTAATTCATCAAACATTTCATGGCAGTCAGGACGCTCGCGGTAGTCTCTTAGTAGGCGCCGAGCTAAAGCAATATCTAGGGGGGTATCCAGACAAATTAAAAAGTCAATATATCGACCTGTCGCTTGGTGGCAATATCCTAATGGCGCATCAAATAAAATGTATTGAGTTGGCGCGAGCTCGCGCTGGGTTGCAGGGCAAACGATTTTTTGCCCTTCTTTCAGTTTATTTAAGGTATTGGCCAAATCTGTGTAAATCCACTCATCGTAATTCTTGCCAGAGTGAAACCATTTTACGTAATCTTGAGGGCCTTGCGAAATCTCATCATAATCATCCCAAAAAAGTGCTGTTGCTTGTAAAGTGTGCGCTAACTTCCTGATAAGGCTAGATTTACCTGCACCAGAAATACCGCTAATCCCAACGATAAATGGATGGGTTTTTTTGCTCCCGGGGATAGGCGCAATTTTTGTGTCTCGCACGATGCCTTGCATTTGTATGTCCTCATCAAAAAATTTTACAAAGAAAGTTTTGGTAAGCTTTGGATTTTTTTTATTTTCTCTGACGAATTCAGCTTGAAATCCATATTTTTCGTAAAATCTCGGGGCCTGAAACGCACTTGTAACCAAATTTATGTTATTAAATCCTTTTCCTTTGAAATGCTCCTCGAGGGCTTGCAATAGTTTCTTCCCAAAGCCTTTACGGCGATAAGACGTCTCTATCCAAATGTCATCCACATAAATCTCTGCAAAAGCCGTATAAGCATTTAAAACCCCAAACACAGCACCTTGATCGTCTTTAATAACGACCGAAACTCTTTTAAAATTTACAGCAATTCCATGGCTGCTTTCATAGACAACCAGATCTTGCGACATTTTTGCGTCATCAGCCGGGGATATTCGATCTGTGAATTCAATCGTGTAATTCATAAATGACTTATTTATTGATCCATGGCCTTTTATGAAGCATTGTTAAAACTGAAGCTTTCAACTAATTTAAACCTGGGCTGGGATTGGCCATTAATTGTCATGTTTTCTAGAAACATCTCAAGTGGACGCACCCATATATCGCTATCTCCATAGAAGGCTTGATAGACAACCAACTCTTCGAGTGTTTCACTATGACGCGCTACACCCAGAATCTTGTAACGCAAGCCTTTGGAATGGTCATAAAGACCTCCCATAACAATCGATTTTGCTCTAGGTGAAAAACAAGGTAAAACTCCTTGGCTCATTGCATCTCTCTTTTGCTTTTTTGCATCCAAATTCATAAACAGGTATATATCAATTACCGTTTCGCCATCAATAAGAATGCTTTTTTGGAAAACTGTCTGGCAGTTTGCAAATGGACTTGCAGAGCAGCGTCTTAAGTCAGCCAAAAATTTTACGCTATCACGATGCTATCAATAAATCAATTGTTTGGAAAATTGTGCTCAGAGCACATCCATTGTTTAGGCAATCTGTTTTTCTAACGCTATTCATTGCCAGCCTTTTTTTGACAGAAAGGGCTAATTGTTTTGAATGCACGCTCCAACAAATGAACTCCAAGGGATGTCTACAAGAATTAGTTCAAGAAGACCACCGCAAGGGAAAGATCTTTGATATTTCTCAAGAAAGAGTTTTTTCAGAATGGTCTAAAAGCGTTACGGGATCCCTTACAGAATGGGAATATATCGGTTCCATCAATGGGTACCATGTCATACGCACTTCAATTGAGGGCGATACCTGGCGCAATTATAGTCTTACCATCGTGAAAGTTCTTGAAAATGGGATCACCACAACTGCAACCATAGACGGCCTAAAAAGATGCGAGGTTCTCTCAGCTGAAATTAAAGGAGATCACCTTCTGTACTCTCAGATGACTACAGGCTATGGCTTTTTCTACGAGGTTACCAATGCTTACCCACAGCTAGGCACCCTTTTGCCTGAAATCTGCGGTGAATTAGAAAGTGAAAAAAATATGTCGATTGGCTTTTTTACATTTGAAAGTCAAATAGATGCTGAAGGCAAACTATCATCGAAAAAAATCATTTCCTTTACTCCCTGCGAGGGATGGCCGCCTTATTCTGGCAAAGAATACCCGTTGCAAGAACTGAAAAAGCATCTTCTACAACTCTGTCGATAGTAAAATGTAGCTGAAGGCGAAACACTATTTGCAAGGCATTTAGCAGATTTTAAACAGCCTAAGACTTATCAATCTGAAATTAAAAGTTTTAGCGAGTGTTTTTTTATTTTTTCTTCAAATCGCTTGACAAATGGAAAGGCATTTTTTACAATGAACATTGTTCAATAACGGAGATGTCAATGCCTCGCAAAAAAATGCATGTCAACTTAAAGGCCGATCTTATAAAAGCTATGCGTACAGTACTTAAAGTGCATGCGCTGGATGGATTAGATGTACGCAAAATTGTCAAAGAAGCTGGCTGTTCCATCGGAACATTCTACAACAACTTCAAAAGCCTGGATGACTTAGTAATCTCCTTTAATGGGGAGACGATAGACATCTTAACGGCACGTCTTTTTGCATCCTATAATCCGCAGGAAAGTGCCAAAGAAACCATTCGTAGACTATGCCTGAATTACATCGCCTTTGCTGAAGAAAACCACACAGAATGGCTGCTGCTGCTGGAATATCCTATCAAAGTGCAACCCCCATCTTGGTATCAAGATAAGGTTGATCACCTTTTCCAGAAAGTATGCGCCATCTTCCACCCTATTTTAAAGGGCCCTAAAACGGACACTGAAAAAGCTGTTAAGATTCTATGGAGCGGACTGCATGGCGTATGCAGCTTAACACTTAAACAAAAATTGCGCTTTACAAAAGAGCAAAACACGCTTGAACTTTGCCAAGAACTTTTCCATAACTATATTCTCGGTTACCGCATTGGTTTGGGGATAACCTAGAAACAGGAAATTTTTTTGCCTCGAAAAAGAACAGTGTTCATTGTAAATTACACAAGATAAACTATATAGGTTTTTATGAATAGAATGATCAAACTTTTAGGTACAGGAAAATATCTCCCTAACAAAAAAATATCAGCTGAAGAGCTGGCAGAGAAGATTGGCGTCACTAAAGAATGGATTATGAAAAAATCCGGAGTTGAAACACGCTATTTTGTAGAAAGCGAAACGACAGCCTTCATGGGAGCTCAGGCGGGTCTCCAGGCAATTCAAAATGCTGGGCTATCCTTAAAAGAAATCGATGCCGTGGTCTCTGCCGGTGGTGTGATGCAGCAATCAATCCCCTGCACAGCCGCCTTGATTCAGCAAGAACTGGGTTTGGAAGGCTCAGGCATTCCCGCTTTCGATATCAATTCAACTTGCCTGGGATTTGTTACAGCGCTGGATCTGCTTTCATCCATGATCACTTGCGGCCGCTACAAGAATATTCTGCTTGTCTGTTCCGACATTGCTTCGACGGGCTTAAACTGGGAGCACCTCGAAAGCTGCACCCTGTTTGGAGATGGAGCCGCTGCGGTCGTGATTGGTCCGACCCCCAAAGATGAGAGCTCAAAAGTGTATTCAGCCCATATAGAGACCTATTGTGAAGGCGTCAACTATTGCAGAATTCAAGGCGGTGGTTCGGCTCTACATCCACGCAATCATGGTCTAGGAGTTGACAAGCGCTTTCTTTTCGAAATGAATGGCATGGAAATTTTCCGCATGGCGTCTAAAACGATACTGCCTTTCATGAACAAATTGCTGAAAACCTTGCATCTCGACGATATAGACCTGGTGATCCCCCATCAAGCCAGTGTCATGGCTATCCGTATTATTCAAAAAAAATTAGGGCTTGAAAACGATCAAATCGTGAATATCGCGCGCCATTGCGGCAATGTGATTGCAGCTTCACTTCCGATGGCCCTGCACGAAGCTATTCAAAACCATCGGCTAAAAAGAGGTGACAAATGCGTCCTGTTAGGTACATCTGCAGGATTTTCAATTGGAGGGATTATCCTTGAGTACTAATTCCAAACGCATTCTCATCACCGGAACCAGAGCACCATGTGCACTGGAAATCGCCCGTCATTTTCACTTTGCCGGTCATGAAATCATGAGTGCCGAGAGCCTAAAGCATCCTCTATGCAAATACTCACGCTGCATCAAACACACGTTTCGTGTACCGCCTCCAAGACAGGATCCACAGGGTTATGTGGGAGCTTTAATCCATCTGATTAAAGATAATCGCATCGATTTACTCATTCCAACATGCGAAGAAATTTATACAATTTCCAAGTATGCAGATCGTCTCAAAGCGTCTTGCGAAGTTTTTTGTGATAATTTCAATACGCTGCTTAAACTGCATGACAAATGGCAATTTATCAAATGGGCCCGCAAGCTTGAGTTGCAGGTCCCGCGCACGTGGAAGCTCGAATCGATAGCTGACTATTACAACTTATTTCAGCAAGGTTTGCCTTTTGATATCATTTTAAAACCCATCTTCTCACGTTTTGCTTCAAATATTCATCATGTCTATAAAGATCACCCACAGTTGCCTAAAATAGAGATCTCCAAGGAATTTCCTTGGATCGCGCAACAGTGGCTTGAGGGGGATGCTTATTGCACCTACTCTGTTGTCAAGGAGGGACGGATGCAAGCTCATGCGATTTATCCGGTCAAAATCTGTGCCGGGCAAGGTGCCTGCATCTATTTTGAGTCCAGCCAACAAGCCCAGATTACGGCATGGGTGAAATCTTTTGTTGAAAAAATCAAATTTACTGGACAAATTGCTTTTGATTTCATGCAGGATGCAAGGGGCATTTTCTATCCCATTGAATGCAATCCAAGGGCCACAAGCGGAGTGCATTTATTTGACAAGGATCAAGGACTAGATCGCGCTTTTTTGCAAACCTGTCAAGCCCCGCTGATCCCCAAAACCTCAACCAAAAAAATGGTCAGCCTAGCCATGTGTTTCTATGGCTGGTCAACTTTACGCACTTTCAAAGGGATGCAAACCTGGGGACGGTCATTCTTTAAAGCTCATGATGTTTTATTTGATCTCCATGATCTGGGCCCCTTTTTGTCTCAATTCGTCACTTTTTATAACATTTGGCAAATGGCCAAGCACAACAATCAAAGTTTATTGGCAGCCGCCACACATGACATCGAATTCAATGGAGAATTATGAAAGTACTTATTACTGGCGGAACCGGCTTTTTAGGGTTAAAGACGGCCGAGCGCCTGGCTTTGGCGGGTTATAAGGTCACAGCCGCAGGAAGAAATACCACGCTAAAAACCCATTTTTTGGAAAAGGGCATTGCGTTTTGCCAAATGAATTTGCATCACCCTCAAGAGGTGATTGCGGCCTGCCACGGACAAGATATTGTCATACATTGCGGTGCGTTATCCGCCTCTTGGGGTCGCTATGAAGAATTTATCCAAACGAATGTCCGCGGCACCCAGCATGTCATTAAAGGCTGCTTTACACATGATGTGAAACGTCTAATTCACATTTCAAGCCCAAGCATTTATTTTGATTTTAGCGATCGCTTTGACATCCGTGAAACAGATCCCCTACCTACTCAATCATGCAACGCTTATGCCCAAACAAAACTTTTAGCGGAAAAAGTTATCGATCAGGCCTTTAGAGATGGCTTGCATGTGGTCACCTTAAGACCTCGAGGTATTTTTGGACCTGGGGATACGACCATATTCCCACGCTTAATTGAAGCCAACAGAAAGCACAGACTCCCGTTAATCCATGGCGGACACGCACTGCTTGATATGACCTATGTCGAAAATGTGGTCGATGCCATTTTGCTCAGTATACAAGCGCCTGCTGCGGCATGCGGACAAAAATTCAATATCACCAATGGAGAACCGTGGACGGCTCTCGCGTTAGTCAAATGTCTATGTAAGAAGTTAGAAGAGCCTTTCTATCCCAAGCAAATCAACTACACTGCGGCTTATGCCGCCTCATGGGGGATGGAACTTTTCTCCAAATACTTGCGCAATTACAAAGAACCGCATTTTACTCGCTATAGCATTGGCATTATTTCTAAAAGCCAAACCCTGGATATTCAAGCAGCCAAGCATATTCTTGGATATTTTCCACGCTTCGGCATGGAAGAAGGGATTGCTGCATTTGCCAAGTGGTGGAAAGAAAAGGAGAAATCTACTTATGGTCGTTAAACTGAGCCTGCATGCCGCTGGATCTTGCTTTCAACTAGAGAAATTGGTTTTGCAAGGAGGGCGACTCAAAAATATCCGCTTTCCTGCCATGTTTGCCTTGATCAAACATCCATCTGAAGGCTATATCCTTTTTGACACTGGCTATAGTTCGCATGTGCTTGCGGAAACAAAACGCTTCCCCACATCTCTCTATGCCAAAATAATTCCAATTGTTTTTGAAGAGCAAGACAGCGCTGCTAATCAACTCAAAGCCCTAGGCATTTCACCTGAATCCATTAAGAAAATCATCCTTTCGCATTTTCATACCGATCACATCGGCGGCCTACGCGATTTCCCCAATGCCGAGTTTATTTTTACGGCTTCTGCAGGAAATACCATCCAAGAGCTATCCGGCTTCAAAGCATTAACGGCGGCTTTCATTCCCGAACTGCTTCCAGAGAATTTTTGGCAACGCACACGTCAATTAGATGATAGCAAACTCGCCCCTGATCCTTTAAACTACCCCGGATTTGAGCGTGGATACGATCTTCTTGGAGATGGTTCCCTAGTCGCCGTTAATCTTCCAGGGCATGCTATTGGTCAGATTGGAGTTTTTGTACTCACGCAAGAACGCTCGGTCTTGCTTGCTGCAGACGCTTGCTGGGTCAGCCGGGCTTTTCGTGAACTCATTTATCCCAATCCGCTGGCTAGAATGTTTATTGCCGACAACAAGGCCTTTAATGCATCGCTGCAGAAGTTACACCGTCTGCACTGTTTAAGACCTGATATTTTAATTATTCCAACTCACTGTGAAGAGGCTTTATGCTCCCTATCTTAAAACACTATTTACTCTCAAAGTACTTTCGAAAATTTAGAGATAGAAAAGAACTAGAGACTTGGCAGCACAAACAAGTGGTCAAACATCTCCAAAAAATCGTGCCTCAATCCATTTTCTACCAAGAGTTCTACCAAGGGCTTAATTGGCAGAATTGGCGCGATTTCCCAAGCATTGATAAGCATACGATGATGGAGAGATTTGATGATCTTAATACGGTAGGTATCAAAAAAGAAGCCGCATTTGAGCTGGCCATGGAATGTGATCGTTCTCGCGAATTTTCCCCAAAAATTGGCAATATTACCGTTGGACTTTCCTCAGGAACTTCAGGCAGTCGCGGCCTTTTTTTGGTCAACCCTTCCGAACAATTTGAATGGGCTGGCACACTGCTGGCAAAAACCCTGCCAGGAACGATCATGCATAAACATAGCGTCGCCTTATTTATGCGAGCCAATAGCAATTTATATGAAACCACGCGCACAAATCGTATCCACTTTCAATTCTACGACTTACTGCAGCCCCTTGACATGCATGTCGAGCAACTTAACCACACTCCTCCGACGATTCTAGCTGCCCCTCCTTCCATGCTGCGCTTCCTCAGTCACCAAAAGAACCAAGGTCGTTTACATATTTCCCCAAGCAAAGTCATTTCCTTGGCAGAAGTGTTGGACCCTCTGGACGAAACTTTTATCCGAAAGGCTTTCGGACAGCAAATCCATCAAATTTATCAATGCACGGAAGGTTTTTTAGGCGTGACATGTTCCTTGGGCACGCTGCATTTAAACGAAGATGTTGTCGCCATTCAACAAGAATTCATTGACAAAGAGGCGCGTAAATTTGTGCCGATCGTCACTGACTTCCGCAGAACCTCTCAACCTATTATCCGCTATCGTTTGAATGATATTTTAACCGAACGCCAAACCCCCTGCCCCTGTGGATCCTGCTTTATCGCGCTTGAAAAAATCGAAGGGCGTTGCGATGACATCTTCTACCTGCCGAGCCTTGCTCAGCCAGAAAAGCTTATTCCACTATTTCCCGACTATATTCGCAATGCCATCACAGAAACAGATCTTGTGGAAGAGTATTTAGTCGTACAACGCGACGCAAATTATCTTGAAGTAGCAGTTAAATCTAAAGCCGGCAATCAGCTAGATTCTCTCATCAAAGCTTCATTACAAAGATTATGCCTTAGACATCAATGTCGGCTTCCCCATCTCAAATTTGTCCCTTATGTGGAAACGACGCGTGATAAAAAGCTTCGCAGAATTAGGCGCGACTATGCGCCTATTTTGAACCACCAGTAAACCTTATTTAACAGATTTTAATAACTTTAAAAGCTTATGTTGGCAAATGCATGTCTCTAATAGCGGATAACGCAGATTGAGAAGTCTATTTTTGTTTTCGCATAAAGGGATAACCGTTCATTATTTATTTCACGAATCCTCCATGAAACCGCGCGACATCTTAGTGCATGCATGCTAAAGACTGCGATCAATGCAGCGACTGCCCTGTTAGCGGTTAAAGAAGATTCAAGTCATAAATTGAACATAAATCACCCTATAAAGTGACCCAGCGGTGATTTCCACAAAAAAAGGAGATTTATTTATGTACTCAAGAGTTTTTGATATTATCTTTCTCCTTATAATTTCTTTTTTTTCTGTTGCAGAGTGTCATGAGGCCTTAACAAAGCACCAACAGTGGGATAACGTAGCTAAGGAAGTTGATTCGTGGGTTGATGGGTTAGGGTACCCTATTGATCAAGGAATCAAAGAGACGGTTATCGTATTAAATCTTTTGGGGTTCCCCACACGCCAGTCATGTGAAGGCCATTTGAATCATGGGGAAGCGAGTCCCTGGATCGATTTCGCCATTACTCAACCGGAATTTGTGACTCTGCAGAATCAAGTTTCAGATTTCTATCAAGTTGAATTAAAAGAATCATTTCAAACACTTAGAATAAAATACCCTCTTTTATCTCGGAATGAAATATTCCAAACACAAGAGGGGGAATCCTTAAAACCTGCATACGAAAAGTTTTTATATTTGCATTCCTTATTTCAGAATGAAGCAAAAAAAATTTTACTCCCCCTATTTGAATTACTTGATAAATTTTATCAAACACATGAATGTACCGAAGATCAAAAATTAGATATTCTGATTGAAGGTATTATTAGATTGCGTAGTCGTGGATGGGAGATGCAAAACCAGAGATCTGGGGATGAAAGAAACATTCATCTAAAGCTATATGTCGCTGAGATGAATGCCTTCACGAAATTTCTGAAGGATTATTTTTTTCAACAGACGGCATCCAATTCATTAATGGAATACGCGGAGCATCCCATCTCTCAATGAAAATAACGGTTTGTGTACGTATATTATTTGCTTTTAGATATCCTTAAGGACGCTCCAGAATTTATTTAAAGGATAAAGAATGTCGCAAGAAAGATTAACAAAGAAAGTCGTCTTGGTTACAGGCGCAGCCCAAGGAATCGGAAAAGAAGCAGCGCTTGTCATGAGTCGCGAAGGTGCTCAGGTGATTGTTTCTGATATCAATGATGCTGCTGGCCTACTGGTAGCTGATGAAATTGGCAACGGCTGTCAATATCTTCATCTCGATGTCCAAGAAGAAAATGAGTGGCAGAAAGCGATGGATCAAATCCTAACCAGATTTGGCAAGCTCAATGTCCTTGTCAATAATGCAGGGATTACAGGGTTTCAAGAAGGTTTTGGCCCGCAAGATCCTGAACATGCTTCCTTAGATAGTTGGCTAAGGGTGCATGCCGTTAATATGAATGGCGTTTTTCTTGGATGCAAATATGGGATCCAAGCCATTAAACAGGCTGAAAGCGGGTCTATTATCAATATTTCATCTCGCAGCGGGCTAGTGGGAATTCCTGGAGCAGCGGCTTATGCTTCCAGCAAGGCCGCGGTTCGAAATCACACTAAATCTGTGGCTTTGTACTGCTGCCAGCAAGGGTATCACATTCGCTGCAATTCAATCCATCCGGCAGCGATCTTGACACCCATGTGGGAACCGATGCTAGGGAATGGTCCTGAGCGTGAAACGAGAATGGCAGGAATTGCCAAAGATATCCCCATGCAAAGAATGGGCACAGCCAATGATGTGGCCAATGCTATCCTGTTTTTAGCTTCTGATGAGTCCAAATACCTCACTGGCATAGAATTAACTGTTGATGGCGGCATCCTGGCTGGATCGTGTGCAGTACCGCAGAAAATAGATCTTTAATCTCTTTATTTTTCCTCGTGCAAAATGTCCTTACTTATGCTATTCCATGGTATTTACATAAAAAAATATTGAACTCAGGCTTTAACATGGAAAAAATTAACAAAGTTGCCATTGTCACGGGAGCATCGGGGGGAATCGGTCACGCTGTTACCTTACAGCTAGCTAAGGATGGATTTGCTGTCGTGGTCAATTACACAAATAATGAGATCAAAGCGATCGAAATTCTCACAGAGATCCGCAATGCAGGCGGCTCTGCCCTTGAAGTGCAAGGCAATGTCGCTATTTTGGAGGATATGGAAAAACTCTTCAAAGAGACTAAAGATGCTTTCGGCAAGATCGATGTTGTCGTTCACTGTGCAGGCATTATGCCGCTTGCTAAAATTCAAGGGTGCAATATGGACCTCTTTGACAAGGTCATCAACACCAATTTGCGGGGAGCTTTCATTGTCCTGGGCCAAGCAGCACAGCATGTGTCAGCGGGTGGCCGCATCATCGCTTTTTCCACGAGCGTTATCGCCAAAGCATTCCCCGCCTATGGCCCTTATATCGCCTCTAAAGCCGGTGTTGAAGGCCTGGTCCGCGTTCTTGCCAATGAGCTGCGCGGTCGAGATATCACTGTGAATGCAGTGGCCCCGGGCCCGGTAGCAACTGAGCTATTTCTGAAAGGAAAGACAGAGCAAGAAATCGAGCAGATGAATCAACTGCCCCCGTTAGAACGCCTTGGGACTCCGGAAGATATCGCCAAGGTCGTGTCATTCCTTGCCAGTCCCGAAGGGGCCTGGATCAATGCCCAAGTGGTACGTGCTAACGGAGGTTTCGCTTAAAGCTCCCTATTCACTCAGTGCTCCTCTAAACTCTAACAACTTTTTGAAGAGTCTCTTCTTCCATTTAGGATCTTTAGCATAGATGGGAGTCATTTTTATTTTATTAAGGATTTCTTCAATTTGAAGGGGGAGCGGTCGTTCAGGATCATATTCATAAGCCAAGTTGTCTTCTAAAAGCTTTTCCTTATTGCCTTCCTCACAAATTTTTTGGATATGCATCAGGAACATAGGAAGTCGCAGCTTGGTAACTTCTGCTTGAGTGGCTCCTCCAGGTTTTGAGATCATCAAAGAACAGATATTCATCAACTCATTTTTCTCAGCGGCTTCCATATACCCCAAAATAGCACATCGTCGCAGGGCTGTGCATTCAAGATCTTCTTGCAACCTTTGGGTTAGCTTTCTTCTTAACTCTTCATTTCTTCCGCAAACAAAAAAATACTTAATGGGAAAGGAGTGAGGCGCTGCGCTTTTCAACGTATTAAAAATATTTTCGATGATCCCTACCCCATTAACTCCCATTTCCACCAAAATTCCTTGCTCGCCAGTCTGTAAATCCCACTTGCTTTTAAAATGGTCTAAGACAGCACCTTCTTTTATTTTTTGGAATTCTAAGCGCACTGGATAACCGATGACTTCAAAAGTGCTTTGGATTTCTTTTAATGGGCTATGCGTGATTTGCGCCAATTTTTTCATTAAAGTCTGCCAATCGTCAGTGAGCTCATAGAAGCTTTCTTGATTATACTGCTTAAACAACGATTTAAAAAATCTGGGTGAAGCGGCGGGCAGCCAAAATTTCACACGCTTTGGATCGACTTTACCGACAAAATCTTGCTGAAAAAAACAGATGCTATGATCACAATAGAGCATTCTAAAGGGAATATTTAAGCTGAGCAAATTAAAATCATCGGCACAATAGCTGCGGGTAGAGATAATCAGGTGTGGATCAAGTTTACTTATTTCGGCTTTTATGGCTGCTGCCGTACAATTTGGAATATACTGCGCCAGATCTTGGCACAGCTTATCTTTTGTTGGAACCAGCTCATCGACGCGATTATGCTCTTGTAATAAGCGAAAAATATTATCAACGGTATATTTTCCTGTAGCAATTTTGACGGGATCATGCACAGACGCAAAGGTTTCATAATCGAGTAAAGTCGCTTCAAAAAGCTCGGGGAACTGATCCAAATAAGCTTTGACAGCCAGCGCAACTGAAAGATTGCCGCCTGCAGAGGTGGTTGTCGTCAAGGCGATTTTTAACGGCCCATCCAGCTTAGGACAGGGCTTATTCCTGTGTTGATGGAGTTCATCCACAAAATCATTAAAAGCTAATGGATAAGTTTTTAACCACTTCTCAATAGGAAATCCCGATTCATTTAATGCTTTGAATAAAGCCCGTGCAGATCTTTTTTTCCCGATTCCTACCAATTGACACACCTGCAATACCGCACGTTCAAAAGCTTCCTTAGAAGTCTCATCTAATGTAGGTAGAATGTGAGTGGCATAGGCATAATATAAATCATCGGCACACTTTGGATCTTTTAACTGATACGAAAGATTTTCATGCAGCGAACTTTTGAAGGGGATTTTAGTAAAAATCTGCCCCTCATAATTGATTAAATGATCATCGGAAATCGTGTACAGCTTTTGCACATTATCCAAAATTTCTACCTCTTGCGTAAATGCATGGGAAACCGTAAGACTAAAGATTAAAAAAATTAAAAATCTCATTTTTGCACCTTGGGGCTTAGTTGAATAAATTCAAAAGATTATTTTTTAGATATTGCATTGACGGGATAAATCGCGTATTATTTGCATTTAAGGTTTTATAGTTATGCCAAAAAATATCCCTCCTTCACAAAATTCTGCCAATTGGACATTTTTTAATCACTATATCTTATTTCCTAAGGATGCTCCAAGCAAAGAATTGCGCCAGCGAAATCTCATTAAAAGTATTGTAATCGGCATCCCGACGTTAGGCCTTCTCCATGCTGGTTGTGCACTTGTTTATGGATTCAAAAAGTTGAAACGACGTGCTTCAAAAACGCAGCCTAGTACCACCCAAAAAGTCGAAAACACAGCTAAAACCCTTTTTAAACCAGATTTAAAATCGCCTCCAATGAATCCTCAATGGCTTACGGAGGAACAAATCAAAAAAATGTCCCCCGACGAACAAGGCAATCTCATCGACACCTATGCTGCGCGCAAAATTAATGCCGCCAGTGATTTAACGCATGCGCAATTACGCGGCATGATTGGGTCAACAGCAGCGAGCCACATCGCGATTGTGAATGCCCAAGAAACAGGTCTAGGCCATTGCGGCCGCTATGCGATCAACAATGCTCTGCAACAAGAAGCTCTATCGCAAAATGAATTCCTCAGTTTAACAGGTCAAATTTTTTCGAATCAGCTTGGGATGTCTTTAGCAGACGTAAAAAATCTTATCCAAAACCAGGACGATTTTGGAATTGATACCGGAGTTCTGGCACAGATTTTAAAACAAAAATTCAACCAACCTGTCAAAGAGAGTAAAATCTGTGATTTACCCGATTGCGCTCTCTCAAAACAACAAGCAGTGGAAAACTACATTGGCAAAGCTAAATGGGTCATCGTTGCCAACATCGGCACAGAGGTTTTTGATATGCCCTCATCTACACATGCGGTTTATCCCCTGACTCGGGGCCATTTTGTGGCTTTGCGCCGCGATGCTGACAATCGATGGTGGTATCTCGATTCACGTGGCAAAAATCCTGTCAACATCGCTTTAGCAATCATTCCGCGAACCTGTACACTAATTGTGCCCCTTTAAGACATCTCCTCAGTAGTCACAATTGCAAAGCATTGGGCTCCATCGCCGCAACCAAAATCTGTTAGACCTTCCCCCGAGGTCGCTGTAATTCCCACTTCCTGCACGCTGAGGTTCATGACGCGTGCAATATTTTCGCGCATAGCCAGCAAGCGTTCTTTAAACTTCGGTTTTTTAGCTTCAATAGTCACTGAAACATGCACCACAACTTGTTTTCCCAGTGTCTTCATAGCTTCTTTTAAATAGACTTCGCTATCGGTAATCCCATGCTTTAGGCAAAGTTCATCGGCAATATCCCCTAAAATTAAGACGCCCGTTAATGAGGTAATTGCATTACAAATCGCGTGAAAAACAATGTCGCCATCTGAGTTGGCATTAAAGCCTGGGGCATCCTCAAAAATTAACCCGGCAATAATGCACGGTTTAGAGGAATCGGGAAGTAAAAAGCGGTGACTATCTTGCCCGATGCCCGTGCGAAATTTTTGCGGCATATATTTTCTCCTTATTTAAATGAATTTTCAGCAATTCTGCATAAAACTCTTTTAATGAAAAAGAGAAAAACAATCAGAATTGTTAGTTTTACTATTGAGTTTAAATGATTTTACTGTTAAGAAAAGGTTATTTCCCGCGACATCCTATTTACTTCTTCTTACCAAGTGATACATGATTATATGGAAGTGCTTAAAATTAAAGGTGGTTCTCGTTTAAACGGAACTGTTAAAGCTGCTGGCGCCAAAAATGCGATGACGAAGCTGCTCGTTGCTTCGCTCCTTTCTGATAAAAAATGCACCTTCTTCAATGTGCCCGATATCGGCGATGTTGAAGTCACCGTCTCGCTCTGCCAAGAATTGGGCATGAAGGTCAAATGGGACAAAAAAGCCGGGTGTATGGAAGTCATTACACCTGAACTTAAAACTGCTTATGTTCCGCAGCGTTTTTCAGGCTCAAATCGCATTCCTATTTTGATGATTGGGGCTTTGCTCGGCAGAACAGACCAAGATATTATTGTGCCAACGGTTGGCGGTTGTGATATTGGACGCAGATCGGTTGACTTCCACATTGACGCGCTTAGAAAGTTAGGCGCGTGCATTGAATATCGAGAAATGAAACGCGAGGGGGCCTATTTTGCCCATGCACATAATGGCTTAAAAGGCACAATCATTCATCTGCCTTATCCGTCAGTAGGGGCTACAGAAAACACCATTTTAGCCTCT
Organism: Parachlamydia sp.; assembly: GCA_002786175.1. Classification (GTDB taxonomy): domain Bacteria; phylum Chlamydiota; class Chlamydiia; order Chlamydiales; family Parachlamydiaceae; genus Parachlamydia. The sequence goes on along the minus strand of PEQL01000004.1, from coordinate 87,345 downwards.
GTGACTGCACGTGGAATGACCGTCATCAAAAACGCAGCCACCGAACCCGAAATTCTAGAACTTATCCTCTTTCTTCAAAAGTTAGGGGCCAATATTATTTATGATGTCGACCGCACCATCTGCATCCAGGGAACGCGCCGCTTTTATGAAGTTGAGCATACAGTCATTCCCGATCGTATCGAAGCGGCTTCATGGGGTATGGCGGCTATCGCATCAAAAGGGAGAGTCTTCGTGGAAGGCGCACAACATATCCACATGATTACCTTTTTAAACAAAATCCGTGAAGTTGGCGGCGGCTTTGATATCAAAAGTAATGGGATTGAATTTTTCTATGATGGGCCCTTGCAAGGCGGCCTCCACTTAGAAACTGATGTCCATCCTGGTTTCATGACAGACTGGCAGCAGCCTTTTGTCGTTCTTTTAACTCAGGCTACAGGGTCTTCTGTCGTCCATGAAACCGTCTATGAAAATCGTTTTGGCTATACGGATCTCCTTGGAACCATGGGCGCCGATATCACGCTATTTAGGCAGTGCCTGGGTGGCAAACAGTGCCGTTTCAATGCGCAAAGTTTTTGTCATAGCGTCATTGTTAAAGGACCTACTCCCTTAATCGCTAAAGATATCAAAGTCCCCGATTTGCGCGCTGGCTTTGCATACGTCATGGCCGCTCTACTTGGGACTGGTGTCAGTACGATTTCAGGCTTGCCCTTCTTAGACCGCGGGTATGAGAATCTGACGGGCAAACTGCAAGATTTGGGGGCAGACGCGACTCGCTCAGAAATCCTTGAACCTTGCGCTGAAGAAAAAGAAATTGAAGTCCCGCTTCCCCAAAGTCAACTGGTGCAAATTCACTAAGGGGAACGCAAAAAAGGCTGCTCAAGCATGCGATTAGTTTTACTTCGCAAGTGCTAAGTAATTAACTGGTTATAGCTGAAATTTCAAGCACGGCAGTCAGTTCACCTTCCCTTTCAATGCGTCAGAGGTTAACCTTGGGTAAAAAGGGAAATGTCCAGCTCAAATAAATTCAGAATTGCTGAAATTCAATTGATTGATGAAATTGACTTGAAAAAAGGAACCTGAAACGAGATAATGACGTCATAAACAGGATAATTTCCCCAAGATGTTTTTGCATTTTAAATCGGAGACCATGATGCCACGAAATGATAAAGAAAAAGATCCCGTATCTGCTTCCAAAACAGGAGATAAAATCGACACCCTGCTTTTAGAAGCACGACGTATTTTCTTAAGCGATGCTGTTGACAATGATACAGCCGAAGATATCATTAAAAAATTATGGTATCTCGAACTGAACGAACCTGGTAAACCTATTTTATTTATCATAAATAGTCCAGGTGGTTCTGTAGATTCCGGTTTTGCGATTTGGGATCAGATCAAAATGATCACTTCCCCTGTAACCACCCTAGTCACCGGCCTAGCCGCTTCCATGGGTTCGATTCTAAGCCTGGCAGGCGCTCCTAAACGTCGTTTCGCCACGCCAAATTCACGCATTATGATCCACCAACCGTTGATCAGCGGCGTGATTAAGGGACAGGCTACTGACCTGGAAATTCAGGCAAGAGAGATTATCAAAACACGTACAGCCTTGATCAATATTTATGTCCAGGAAACCGGTAAAGACTTCGATACGATTGAACGCGCTATTGATCGCGATACCTGGATGTCAGCCCAAGAAGCTTTAGAATTTGGCCTTTTAAGCGGAATCGTGAATTCATATAAGGATCTTTCTAAAGCATAAGTTTAAATGGAATTTGCATTTTCGAAATACAATGGCTGCGGCAACGATTTCATTCTGATTGACAATCGTTCCCGCTGCTTTCCTGTCGCAAATGCTCCATTCATTCAACGCCTTTGTGAACGTCAGCGCGGCATTGGAGCCGATGGACTGATTCTGTTGGAGCCAAGTGCTTCGGCTGACTTTCGCATGCGCATTTTTAATGCGGATGGTTTTGAAACAGAAATGTGTGGAAATGGAGCACGGTGTATTGCCAAATTCGCCCGCGAGCTTGGCATGTCCAAAAATGCGTTTACCATTGAAACCATGCATCGAACCTTGCACGCGACCCTTGATGAAGCTGCTATCACGATCGATATGGGCATTCCTCTAGACATTGAATGGTCTATCCCTATATCTGTGAACGAAATTTCTCTAACACTCCACCACTTAAACACAGGCGTCCCACATGCTGTTATTTTTGTAGAAGATATTGAGGACCCGCAGTGGATGCAGCTAGCACCAAAAATTCGTTCACACCCATACTTCCCTGCCAAAGGAGTAAACGTCAATTTTGCCGCTATCCAACAGACGGAAATTTTGATCCGCACATACGAAAGAGGTGTAGAAGGAGAGACTTTAGCCTGCGGCACCGGGGCCACCGCGACAGCGATCACTGCCGCAGTTCTGTATAAGATGGAGTCCCCGATTTCCATCCGCACCCGTTCAGGAGATTTGCTAAAAATTAAACTGGAAGCTTCTCCCAAAATTCAAAATGTTTGTATGGAAGGTCCGGCTAGCTGTACTTTCAAAGGGAAGTTTATCTCTCCCCTTTTCAGTTAAATGAGATTATGTACTGTAGATCGCTATTCAGTGAGAATTTTCCTTACTGAAAAATGCACATCGCGTATAATCTAGAGCTTATATCAAAGTGCGTCGCTTTAATAGGGAGACTTCATGGTTACAAAAGTTAAATTACAAGCACAAAATCCTCTGATTCTTCGCAGCCATCGGCTCATGGAAGCTTTCGCTAAGTCCGATGACGAACGCGATTTCTATCTCGATACGCAAGAAGGATTTATTATTTATGTCGATTTAGACAAACCTCAGGAAGATCTGGACGCCTTTGACATCGAATTAAAAAAAGATCCAGAAAGATATTGTCTCATCCCTAAACTGACTTTTTACGAAACCAAAAAGATTATGGAAGGGTTTGTCAATGAAAAAGTTTACGACATTGATACTAAAGAAAAGCTGCTCGATATCATTCAATCCAAAGAAGCTCGCGCCCATTTCCTTGAATTTATCTACGATCATCACTCCGAACTCGAGAAATGGCAGCAGTATTATCAAGAGCGCTCGCGTATCCGCATTATCGAATGGCTGCGCAGCCATAACTTCCATTTTGTTTTTGAAGAAGATCTCGATTTAGCTAAAAACATGATTGAAAAGCTCAAGCGCAATCTCTTTCAAGCGAAAGTCAGCAATGACATTGCTACAGCCCGCAAGGTGCTCATTACAAAAGCCAAAACATATTACTCCAATGAAGCGTTAAATCCGCGACCAAAACGTGGACGCCCCCCAAAGCAAGCAGCTAAGCTGGAAATCGAACCGCAGATGACAACCGACATCTATATCACCGTGCCTCCTTCCATTCTTCCTCTTCTTTTTACGCCGGATATTTCTAGCGCTTTTGATGTGACATTCTCCTCTAAATTCGAAAGCGGTGAAGAACTCATGGCACATCGTCGTTCAAGCATTATCAGTGAACTCGACCTCACCACTGATAATTTAAATAACAAATTAGAGACTTTGAGACAGCTGTCCACCAAGTGGGTCGATCTGGACATCGATAAAGAAAAACCTGCGCTTCCCAAGGAAACCTGGGATGATGATGACGAAGACGATGATGAGGACGACTTTGATGAGCCAAAGCCAAAAAGTTCTAAGAAAACGGCAGCCAAAAAAGAAAAAAAATCTTCTGTAAAACCTGCTAAAGAACCCAAGAAAGAGGTTAAACGACTCATTCAAAAAACCAAAGAGTCAGGGGCTGCGAAGGAAGGAGTCAAAGTGAAAAAAACGGCTGAAAAGCCAAAAACACCTGCAAAGCCCAAGAAAGCTTTATTGCGTCGGACCACCCCTAATCCTGATAAACTAAAGTCTAAAAAGAAATAGATTATCACCAAAGTTTAGGTTCCTATGCTTCGCCACGCTGAAAATGGAATTGAATGGCTGACTTTTGAGCTTTTTGCCGAATGTAAAAAACTTAGCCATGGAATCCTTTTGAGGAAAGGCGGGCATAGCCAAGAAAACTTTGCAAGTTTAAATCTGAGTTTCTCTGTAGGAGATAACAGCTCTCACGTGCAGCAAAATCTTCAGAAAGTTCAAAAAACTTGCCGCTTGCCTCCTCTTAATACTCTAAGGCAAGCTCATGGAAAGGCCATCAGGGATCTGCAAATCCCCTGCTTTGAAGCCTCTACAGCTGATGCTCTGGTGACGCGCATTCCGCATCAGACTTTATTCATCACCCATGCAGATTGCCAAGCAGCTATTTTTTACGACCCTGTCAACCATGTCCTTGCCAATGTTCACGCTGGATGGCGTGGGAATGTCCAGCAAATCTACCGAGAGGTCATTGAGTATTTGAAAGGAAAATATGGCACACAACCTCAAAATATTTTGGCTGGTATTTCTCCCAGTTTAGGGCCTAAACATGCCGAATTTAAGCACTATCAACAAGAGTTTCCTCAAGCATTTTGGGAATACCAGGTCGCTCCAAATTATTTTGATTTATGGGCCATCGCTAAAATGCAATTAATGACCTGCGGACTCTTGGACGCGCACATTGAAATTGCACAGATGGATACATTTGATGCCCCAGGGGATTTCTTTTCCTATCGAAGGAATCGAGAGACTGGCAGAAATGCTACTTTCGCAGTTTTATTAGAAAACAACCAGGTTTAGTGAATTTATGTCTTGGATAGCGCTGACGATCGAACATCGCCCTTTGCTAGAACCTTTATGGAAAAACCTATGCCTAAACCATGAAATTGTTCTTTCGGAATATAGTTTTGCCAATAACTATTTATTTCGCCAGATACACCAGTATGAAGTGCTCCTGGAGAATGATTTTCCCCTTGTCAAAGGAATTTCCCGCAAAGGAGGGGCTTTCATCCTCCCAACCTTTGATCCGAGCATCCTGCCAGAAAAAAAACTGCGCGAAATCTTAAAAATCCACCCGCTATATCCAATCCCCAACCAATGGATCCCCTTTTTTGCAGCGCTTCCAGTTAAAAAAAAATGTCATCGTTATCAATCCGACTATCTCTACGCAATCGAAAAGCTGCGCGAATTAAAAGGTCGAAAGCTCAGCAGTCGCAGAAACCTGCTGCATCAGCTTCAAAACGATCATCATCTCGAAACGCATTCCATCCGAGCGGATGATAAACAAGCAGCCCACATTATTCTAGAAGGATGGCAAAAACAATCCTTGGTCACGGCTGAACAAAATGATTTTTATTCCTGCCAAGAAGCCCTTTTGCGCATGGAGTCATTTAATTTATTTGGCCGCATTTGCTTGGTAGATGGCGCCCCTGGAGGCTTTACCCTTGGAGAACAATTGACCCCGACCACCGCCATCCTGCATTTTTCAAAGGCCCTGCATCAATATAAAGGGCTGACCCCATTTCTTTATGAGGATTTTGCCTCCAATCTGACAAGTGAAACACGTTGGATCAACCTGGAACAAGATCTGGACATCCCTTCGCTCAGACAAGCCAAAGAAGCTTATGAACCCGATTGCTTGGCCAATAAATGGTGGATATTTTTGGAGTGACTCAATCTTGAAACATACAATCCTACTACTACTTCTATTTTTTTCTTCGTTGCATGGAGCCACGCCCAAAGTCTTGGTTGGCGCCGATAGTGTCATGCAGGCCCCCTATGGATCCAACCTTAAGGGGAAAAAAATCGGTTTAATCACCAACCATACGGCATTTAATGCAAATAAGCATTCCACCATCCAACTTTTCAAAGAGCAGGCAAAGCCAAAGGGTTTTAAACTCATTGCATTGTTTGGCCCTGAACACGGTATTGGCGGTGATCATTATGCGGAAGAAAGTATGGAAAATCAAATAGACCCGGAAGGCATCCCTATCTTTACCCTTCACGGAAAAACACGTAGGCCTACTGATGAAATGCTTAAGGGCATTGATTTACTTGTATATGACATTCAGGATATTGGCTCACGCTCTTATACCTATATTACAACCCTTTTTTATGTGATGGAAGAAGCTGCCAAAAAAGGAATCGAAGTGTGGGTCTTAGATCGGCCAAATCCCTTAGGTGGACAGATTGTCGATGGGCCCATGCTGGAAGAAAAGTGGAGATCTTTCGTTGGTTATATCAATATTCCTTATTGCCACGGCATGACTATCGGAGAGCTCGCGCATTACTTTAACCAAGAATATCAGATAGGCTGCCGCTTAACTGTAGTTCCAATGAAGGGCTGGAAGCGAAACATGATCTTCCGTGACACTGACCTGCACTGGATCCCCACTAGCCCATACATCCCTGAAGCCAATACCGCCTTTTATTACCCCACTACAGGCATTATTGGGGAGCTTCAAATCGTTAGCATAGGCATCGGCTACACCCTCCCCTTCAAGCTGATTGGTGCACCCTGGATAAAAGGTGAGGCCCTAGCTAAACAACTCAATAAGCAGAATTTCCCCGGAGTGCATTTTGAACCTTTTAAATATCGTCCACATTATGGAAAGTTTGCCAAAAAAGATTGTCAGGGTGTGCTGATTTTAGTGACCAATCCGACTCTTTATAAACCTGTAAGCACGCAATATTTAATTTTGGGAATATTGAAAAATCTCTATAAAAATCAATTCAATCAAGCCCTTGCCAAATCCACAGATAGACAGGAGATGTTTCATAAAGTCAATGGAACAGATCAGGTTTTCAAAATTCTAAATCAAGACGGGTATAGTGTTTGGAAACTCTTAAGCCTGCATCAAGAAGAACGCAAAGCCTTTGAAAAAACGCGCCAAAAATATCTATTTCCTAGCTATAACGTTGAGACTAAGTAGATTTGAATGATGAAGCCGTTGATTGTTATCATACGTATCCTGCCGCTTGCGATCCTACCCATCCTGTTTTTTTATCAAAGTTTGCATACTTAAAAAAAGTATATGCAAATGGTTTTATTAAATGACCGAAAAAACAAGATGGGTAGGATCGCAAGCGATAGGATAATTAGGATGAGTATGAGCAACAGAATAGCATAACAAAATTAATCAGTAACATGTATGCACGAGCCACGCTGAAGAGAAATCGAAATTAGGGCAGCGGTAAAGGTCCTTTTAACATTTTGAAAATGTTATTAATCGAATTCAACCACCAATAAGAATCTTTGACCATCTGCGAGGTCAGCAAATTCCAGCCAAAACAAATAACTGCCAGACCTAAAAGTGATTTAAGGGGCATTCCTAAGAACGTAATTTGAACTTGAGGGGCTAACCGATTGACAATCCCCAAGAAAACGTCTGTCATTAAAATAGCAAGTAAGGCCGGGGTAGCTAACTGAATCGAAAGCACCATGACTTTATTTAGCAGCTCCACCTGATTTTTAAAAAAAGGAGATTTTACATCAAAGAATAGAGGGTTGATGAATTGATCAGGCGGAATGATTTCATAAGAGGTAAAGATGGAATCGATGAATAAAAAAGGGATATCCACCACCCAAAATATAAAAATTAACACCATGTTGAACATCGTCCCAAGGGGAGAGGATTGGTTTTGGATGGTCGGATCGTTGACCATCAAACTCGCACCCCCTCTTTGGTGGTCAATAATCATCCCTGCACTTTGCACAATACTAAATGGCATACTGATAATAAAGCCTAAGATAAATCCCACTAATATCTCCTTAAACAACAAAAATAAAGCGGTGAGATTAAATCCCAGGGGAGTAGTCGTCAAAATCAGCATTTGGGGAAAGAAAATGACAAATAAAGAAATGGCTAGAGAGACTTTAACAGGGTTTGGCAACACCCGTGCTCCCAAAAAGGGAGAGAGGGCAATAATGGGAAGCATGCGAGCTAAAAATAACAAAAAAATAGTTAAAACAGGTTGTACGTCCCCTTGCGCCAAAGCGCTATTTAGAAAAATGGAGATGTAAGCTTCCTGTTCTATTGGCATGGTGATACTTCGGGGTTATAGGTCACTGCGTCGCTAAACTCCACTCGGGGAAGTGCTGAAAAATATTCGCAGCAAAAGTCATAATCTGAGCTCCCAGCCAACTTCCTAAAAACATCAACGTCAAAGTAACGGCACACAATTTGATGGTAAAGGATAGTGTTTGTTCCTGAATCTGCGTGGCCGCCTGGAAAATCGCCACTAAAATTCCGAAGAACATACTCACCAAGATAGGTGGCGCAGATAAAATGAGGATCAGCAATAGGCCTTGGTAGGCTAATTGAATGACTTGGGTTGCATGCATGCTAATATTCCTTCATCCGACTAGCGGAAAGTATTAACTAAACCATCAATTAATAGGGTCCAACCGTCGAGCATAACAAGCAGAAATAGCTTCAAGGGCATTGAAATCGTCACAGGGGATAGCATCATCATTCCCATAGCCAAAAGCACGTTTGAGGTGACTAAGTCGATGACAAAGAAGGGAATATAAATTAACACACCAATTTCAAAGGCGTCTTTAAGCTGGCTTGTGATGTACGCAGGAACAACAATCATAAAATCATCAGGCTTCAAAGAAGGGCGGTAATTTTCCGGCAGAATACGATAAGCCATGCGATAGAACAAGGCCTGGTGTTTAACGCTGGAATTACGTTTAAGAAATTCTCTAAGAGGCTCTTTAGAGGCATCTGCAATATCGATGATATATTTTGAAGATTCAACTGAAATCAGAGAATCGGGGGCTTTAGCGCCATTGATTACCCCTTGCGCAGCATCATACATTTTGAGGGCTGTCGGATACATGATAAATAAACTCAACATAAAAGCCACGCCGTTGATGATTTGGTTGGGCGGGGCATTCTGCACTCCAAGAGCACTTCTAAGAAGAGAAAGAACGATCACGATTTTAAGAAAAGAGGTCAAAATCATGATAACAAAAGGCAAAAGCGACATGAGCGTTAACACAGCGGCCTGTGTCAGCAAAGAAGGGCGCTTAAAGTTATCAAAATCTTCGTTCAGCAGTTCCTGAGTAGGGCTAATTTTTTTGCTTTTTGGTGTACTAGACACACTTGTACGGACGGGAGAGCTCTGGGAAGCAGCAGCAGGTGGTGTTTGAGCGAGTGCCGTCTCGAAAGCTGAGACACATAACAATGCTAACAGGGCAAAAAAGGCCACTATCAGCTTACTAGAATGGAGTCTGGAAAAAACCATGCGCAATGCCTTTTTTATTCGTTAGCTATTTTCTTCAGGTTCTTTAGGGGGTGCTGTCACAGCCTCTGGCTTCGCTGTTTGTTTCATCATCGAATCAAAAGCATCCTCGAGCAATTTCCAACGGCTGCCAATCTGCGCGTTAATAATGCCCCTTTCGGTTTCAATGACACATCCTCCAGGAGCAATATCATCGCGGGCCCCTATCGATAAAGCTTCGAGATTCTCAAAGATATTTTTGATTTTCGGCCGATTCTCCTGCAATACATCAAGTTCTTCTTTATTGACGTAAATAGCAATTTTTTTGTGCTGGGCTACCGATTTTAAGGTGTTCGTGACAATTTCTAAAATGGCTGACTTAGAAATTTCCAGTTCTTTGCCTACGATTTTTTTGGCAGCTTTGAGAGCAACTGGAAGAACAATCTTTTCCGAATCACTGCGAACTTGCTTGATTTCAGCTTCCAAACTAGCCACATGTTCGGCCCAAGCTTTGAAACCTGCCTCATAACCTTCTTTATGCGCAATTTCTTTGATTTTTTCGCATTCAGCCGCCACTTCGAGGCGATATTGGTCCGCATCTTTTTTTACACGCTCAAGCATAGCTTGGGCATCGAGAATTTTGGAAAATACCTCTGCAGAGATGACTTTAGACTTAGGGGAAAGATGAATGGCATCGCCACCGTAAATCAATGATACAAATTTCTTATTGCTCACGGGTTTCCTTTTTATTTCTAAAATTCACTAAGTTTAACAGCTGCTGAATTAATTCTCCCCGCACTTTTTGTGTAATTTCTTCTTTATCAAAGCAGTGCTGTAGCAGGGCAGCTCTGCCTATGTCAAACTTGCGTAAAAAGTACCATAAGAAATGGGGACTTTCTTCTTTAACAGAATAGCCCAAACGACTTAATCCTCGGCGATGGAGTTTTCGACGCAGCGACTGAGCTGTCCCATCCCAATCATTTAACTTCAGCGGAGATACGACAATTTTTGCCTGTTGATTTAGACAATGATGTAAAAATTGAAGCTCTCGTGGTTTTAAGCTTGAATAAATGCTTTTTAAACGATTTTTGTCAACAATATGGCGCACCTTTTCTGTGAGGTCGTAAACCCCCAAAAGATCAATAATTTCCAACAATTGTTCACGTGAAAACTGCATGAGCACTGAAAGAGGGGTTTGCGGTACAAATTCAAGCGGCAGAATCGCCGGATCTTCAATTTGTTTCCACAAGTAATGAGACGCAAAAGCACGTGCAAAAGGGGACAATTTTACGCCGGTAAAAGGGATCTGGCACACTTGCTGCAGCTTAACTGCACTTCGTTGAGGTAAAACTTGAAGCATCCAGGAAGCTTCATGCACCGGAATCTTTTTGAAGATAGGGGCATACCAGGAGTAGTGGATTAAGCCGACTTTTTTATCAAAATTCCAGAGAATAGCTTCCGGTTCATTAAAATCGATTGGAATTTTAGCTATAGCCTGGCCGTCTTCTGCCGGTAAAAGGGCAATAAAATCCTTGATTTTTTTTTCGTGATACCGATTCAAAAGAACTTTGAGCATCATCAGACTTTTAGTATTCATCTTTCTATCCTAGCTGAAAAGCTCTAAGTAACCCCTTTGTCATTCTCATTTTCTTTTTCGGCAGCTTCTGCAGGTTTTTCAGCAGTCTGGTCCTTTTCATCTTGCTTAACTGCAGGTTCCAAAGGAATTGGCTGAATATGAAAAAGCTGCTTGATTCCTCCATATTTTTGCAAAAGAGGATAGATTTTCCACCCTATCCAGAGAAGCAGCAACAGTAAGAATAATAAAAGAATGCTATAGGTAAAGAAAATGATTCTGAAGCGTGAAATAGATTCCTTGGCCACAATCACGGACCAAATGCTGGCAAATTCTTTTTCATCTCCAGCCGCGCTCTTTAAACCGATCGGCATTTCGCTGAAACGCGCCCGATCTCCAATGACAGTGACGTTATCATAATCCAATCCTGTAATACTTGCCGCGACCAGCCGTTTAATTTTAGTCACAAGGTGCGTATTGGGGTCATCTAAAACACCAGAGTGTTTGATGTAGACAGAAGCGACAATTTTGTCTCTTTTTTCTCCGCCTGGATTTAACGGATCTTCTTCTGGAAAGGAAATTTGCACTTCAGCGTCTAAAACCCCATCAATTTTTCTAATCGTACTGGCAATTTGTTCGGCAAGGCCTGCTTGGTATCGAATTCTTTCCTGTAACTCCGACGGGACCAAGCCTACATTGGAGAAAATACCCAGTAGACTTTGCGGTTTTCTCCTCGGCAATCCACTTTGATTTAAGATCGACATCGCTTCGTTAGCACTTTCGGCGGCAACACTGATGTCCCAAAGGGTGATTTTACTCCCTCCCCCGCCAGCACCTTCTAAGCTTTGTACTTTAGAAGCATCAATCCCTTTGCTAGAGAGAAACACCACAATCTCATTGGCTTCCTTTTCATCTAAACCATTCACAATTGTTTTACGGGATTGACAACTAGTCAGTAAAGCAACTGCGAAAAATAAAATAAAAACCAAGGAAAATTTATGACTAACCCATTTCCAAGTACTTTTTTCATTCATTTGCGCGTTAAAGATGACCATTTTTAACCCTTTAATTAAGTGAATTTCATCCTATCACAGAGTTGTTTTTCCTAATAGGCCTTATTTTTCCCTTAAAGAGGGCTTTCAATTTATTACTTTATTAATTAACCAAAAAGAAAATGAATTAAAATAATTAAATGTTATAATAATAATTATAGATAAAAATGAAAATCGACTACGTTTTTACAAGTTAATTAACAAGAGGTAACTATGGGTGGACCAAATTCAGAAATGGGTGGCGTTGGCTCAGCGAGTCACATACAGCAAACACCTTCAACGGATGCGACAGATCAAGCTAGAACTAAGGAAGTAACGCATGAAGGAAGGACTTGGAAACAAAAATTTGACTCAATTAAAGCCGCTATCATCAGAATTCTTACTTTTTCCCGTAATAAAAGCAACAAAGCGCCAGCGATCAAAAAAGATTCCATTACAGTTGTTAAAGGAGGAGCGGAGCCATCTAAAGCTGAGTTAAAAAAACAAGCTAAAGCCGATAAAGCGGATAAAACAGAAACTCCTAAATCCGGAGCTATAGTAAAGCAAGAGGGCCCAAAATCAACTGCTAAAGCAAAAGTTGATGAAACCAGTGCATTAATGGGGCAAAAAGTGGGAGGCTTCGTAGCAGGCGCTGTGACAAGTGTTGCACAGACTGTGGGACATGCTGCCGTAGATGTTATATTATTACCAAGAAAAATGACAGGTGCTTCTAAGAATACTCAACCTGCGGAAACTCAAGCCGCTCAATTTCAATCTGTGATTCCTAGTCAATCAAAAAACTTGTTGTCTCTTAAAGAATTTAGAGAGAATGAACAAACGCATGTCTCAAATGTTGTTAGAGATCAGAAAACCCTTGCAAAAATGGTTGCAGATCTGAATGCTAATAAACCTCCTTTATCCAAAGCTTTATCTGAAGAAGACAAAAAAGTAGTCAAGGAACTTACTGAAGCTTTTACATCTTACGCAGCATTAGTAGAAAAATTTGGAGCCAAGTTAGAAGGAACATTATCTTCATTAGATAAAGAAACAATTGATTTGGAAACAGTTTCTAATGATGTAAAAGAACTATTTTCTTCAGACTATGGGGAACTTCATAAAGCAAGTGAAAAAGTCATCTCCTTTGAAGATAAAATGAAATCTATTATTATAAAGGATGCTGTTGCACAATTTTCAGCGGTAACTTCAAAATCCAAACATCAGTTCGACCCCGTTATGCTTCCTGTACAAAGAATGATGCGCTACCCTATGCTCCTTACAGAAACAAAAAGGAGATTCTCCGATATCGATAATCTTCCTCCTGTTGTTTTAAGTGATTTAGATGCAGCCAATGAAGTCATAAAAACAGCTGTCAAAAAAACAAATGCCAACAAGCGAATTGAACAAATAAAATTTTTGATAAAAAATCCAAAAGATTTAAAAAGCACAGTTGTCAAAGAAGATTTTCATAAATGGCTAGGAGAAGAGTTCAAAATATATCAAGAGAGACCCATTCTAGAAGTAGGGGCGGATATATCGAAAGAAGAGCTTTTAGAAGCAGCTAAACTCGATACTCAAATTACATTGAAAGCTATACCAACCCTATTTAAACAAATCAAGAAACAACCCGTACAAAAACAAGTCATTGAATCTGAATTAAAAAATTTAAGGTTTGCATTAGATCAGTATGCATTAGGAACCCCTAAGCAAATCAATAAATGGAAAAAGCAAGTCGATCAATGGCAAAAAAAGCTTGATAAGATGTAGAAAGGAAAATTAATTCCCTTGGGGAGAAGGAGTAAAATTCAAGATTAACTCCCTCACCTCATCCAGGGAAGAGGCTCTGCTCATTAATCCGCGGAATTCTCTGGTTCCTTGAGAGCTTTTCAAGTACCAGCATCCTACTCGGCGCATTTCTATAACGACTTGCCGGGGGGAGCAATAGCTCTCAGTGAATAAGAAATGCTCAAAAAGTGCCTGCCTGCACTCTTCCAATGAGCGCGGGGTGACTTCCTCCCCTTTAAGATGCTTCAGGATGTCTTCTACAATCCAGGGCTGCCCCATTGTTCCTCTCGCCACTAGAACAGCATCACAACCAGTGTATTCAAACATTTTCTTGGCAGATTCGGGATCGATGACATCACCATTCCCAATCACTTTAATTTTTTTGGCTATTTGCTTACTGGCCTTGATGGAATCCCAATTGGCAGGCCCACGATAGGCCTGTTCACGTGTTCTCCCGTGGATGGTAATCGCCTGGGCTCCCGCCTGTTCAGCGATGGCCGTTACTTCTGCGGCACAAATGTTTTCCTCATCCCAGCCTGCGCGAATTTTCACCGTAACCGGAATCTTGACCGCCGCCACCATCTCGGCCAAGATGTCCCCAATCAGCTGCGGATTTTTAAGCAGCCCTGAACCGCTCCCATCCTTAGTGACTTTATCTACCGGGCATCCACAATTTAAGTCGACGACATCAAAGCCCAGGTCTTCAATAATTTTAGCAGCTGCACCAGCGATTTGAGGTTTACTCCCGCAGATCTGCCCTCCAATCGGATGCATCCCTTTCTCAAAATCCAAGATGCGATACGTATTGGGATCATGCCGTATTAAGGCATCCATCTTAACCATTTCGCAATACATCAAACCCGGCGAATACTTGGCAGACATCTGTCGAAAAGGAAAATCTGAACAACCAGCTAAAGGTGCGTAAAAAACCGGATTAGGCAACGACACTTTTCCAAGTTGAAAAGAGGTTGCAGATGGCACTTCCGACTTTTGTTGCCTATTATTCTCATTTTCCATAATGAGAGCCCTTTTTAAACATCACCAAATTTAGTTCCCAGCTTTCTTTTTTGTACGCTTTTTCAGTGTTGAAAAAAAACCACTTATTTTTGAAGTTGCTTTTTCCAATTTCGTAAAATCAACGTGTGCCTCTGCACCAGATTCAGTATGGGAAAGTGCGGCTTCCACTTCTTTATTACCACTTTTATTGACCCATTCGCGAAGTTTAGCTAACTTTTCTTCGTCCAATAAACTTTGGACTTTTCTTAATGCTAAAAGCATATGCTTTGGGTCTTTTTCAAGTAACAAATTTAGAAACCTCTCTGCATCGGTTTTTACAATGACGGAGACGATGTAATAGGAAAAGAAATCTTGCATCCAAAGATTTTGAGAATCCTCAAAGGTTCCGTTTAGCCTTAGAATTTCAGCTAAATCAGAAGGACTACGCAATAAAGCTACTAAAGATATAAGTTCAGCAATATGTTCACATTGTTTTTGCTTGTTGTCTCTATCAATCAAACTGAGGCCATGAATAAGATTGCGAATTAGATGAACCTGGCAACCTTCATTATGCCTAATTAAATTGTACATTAAAAGATGACGTTGTCGATCGTTTAATGAATTAAAAATGAACTCAAGCGATGCTTCGGGATAATTTATCGATCTTAAATTCAACGCATCAAAACGACCAACAGGTACTACGTCTGCTTTTTTCCAATTGTCTATAGTATCTTTCAGTTTAGATTGATGTGAAGCTAACTGGCTTCCTCCATCTTTAGTCAATGGAGAAAATTCCTGCTTAATGGTTTTAATATTCTCTGGTAGTTCAACTCCAACTTTTGTTGGCTGCAATAACTTAGCTTGTTCAACAAGATTCATTAATTGAGCATCTAAGCTTGTTGGACTGCTTGGACTGGTTTGGCCTGCCTGATCATTCTTAACTGGAGGTGGAGGTGCTATTCGGGAAGGCTTATTCAGCTTAACTGAACCAGTTTCCGGAATATTTCTTTCTTTTGCTTGCGAGTCTTTCTCAGGTTCTATTTTCTCCCGCTTCTTGAGCCCAGCTTTTTCGTTAGCTTCCTTCGCTTTCAGGTCCGCTTGCGCTTTCTGCTCCTTCTCACGCTCAGCTTTTTCGTTGGCTTCCTTCGCTTTCAGGTCTGCTTGCGCTTTCTGCTTCTTCTCACGCTCAGCTTTTTCGTTAGCTTCCTTCGCTTTCAGCTCTGCTTGCGCTTTCTGCTCCTTCTCACGCTCAGCTTTTTCGTTGGCTTCCTTCGCTTTCAGCTCTGCTTGCGCTTTCTGCTTCTTCTCAAGCTCAGCTTTTTCGTTGGCTTCCTTCGCTTTCAGGTCTGCTTGCGCTTTCTGCTTCTTCTCACGCTCAGCTTTTTCGTTAGCTTCCTTCGCTTCTTTGGCTTTTAGGTCTGCTTGCGCTTTCTGCTGCTTCTCTTGTTCAGCTTTTGCTGCTTCAGCTTTCTTAGCCAGGTCCTCAGAATCTCTTTTTTCATCTCCGGTTGGCTTTTGTCCCTCTTGTTCAGCTTTTTCCTTCGCTTCTTTTTCTTCAGCTTCTTGTTTTTTTTTGGCTAAGTCTTCTGCGGTTTTTTCAGCTTCTTTCTGTTTTTCTTCTTCAATATTTTTGGATTTGGGCTCAACAGGCAGTGCTGCCCCTAGCTTCTCCACATTTTTTAGCAGTCCATAAGAGCTTTTTAATCCATAACCAGCTAACAAATTAGTAAAAGCAGACCAGATGCGCATCACAAAAAAAGGTTTATGCAATCGGTGCTCTTTGCCTATCATCTGAGCAATGATGACCATGGCTTTGCGTTCTGTAGTTGAATTTTTTTTGTCACAAATATGCTTTTTTAAATTGTACAACTGGCAGTCCACTGAGACTTTTTTATCACCTTTCTTGCGGTCATTTTCTGAAACGACAAGGGGATTTTTCCTTCGAAAAATGAGCAGGCCTTTTTTAATGTTTTCTGGATATACCTGAAAAAACAAAGTTTTTTCGATTGCTTTAACCATTTTCTATGCCTATCTAAAAATATTAATAACCATTAATTTTAAAACATACTCAATCACCCCAAGCCCTAAAAAAGCAAAAATAGGGCTGATATCGATCATCCCAAGCGGTGGAATGATTTTGCGAAAAAGATCTAAGTAAGGATCTGTATAGAATGAGATAAATTGCATAAATCGATATTGATTTATCTCTGGCAGCCAAGAACTTATGATTCGTGCAAACAGCATTAAAGTAAAAATCTGGAAGATTAAGCTGATGATATTCAATAGAGCCATTTAGTAATTCACCTTTTAAATAGGATAAATAATATCCTTTTTGTTTCTTTTTTTAAATGTTTCTTTTCATTTAAATAGTATAATATTCTCGATACCAAGCCACAAATTTAGCTAAACCGGCTCGCATACTCACTTTAGGAACAAAATTCAAACATTTCGTGCTTTCACGGATGTCAGCGAAAGTTTCAACGACGTCTCCAGGCTGCATCTCTTTTAACACCTTAGTTGCTTTTTTTCCTAAAAATTCCTCTAATGTTTCAATAAATTCTAAGAGCTCAACGGGTTCGTGATGGCCTAAATTAAAAACTTCGCCTATTCCCTTTCTTTCCATCGCACTTAGGATCCCTTCAACAATGTCATCGATATAGGTAAAATCACGCTTCATCCTGCCAAAATTATAGACCTCAATGGGCTGATTGGCCAGGATGGCCTTCGTAAAAAGGGAATAAGCCATATCAGGTCTGCCCCATGGTCCATATACAGTAAAAAAGCGCAGCCCGGTGACTGGAATCCCAAATAAATGATGATAAGTCGAGGCAAATAGCTCATTAGCTTTCTTTGTTGCCCCATACAAGCTGGCTTGATGATCTGTACGATCTTCCACTGAGAAGGGGATTTTCGTATTTAATCCATACACTGATGACGAAGAGGCATATATTAATTGGATGGTGGGATTTTCCCGGCAAATTTCTAAAAGGGCGATAAACCCTTCTAAATTTGTCTTGACATAAGACTGTGGATGGGTCAGAGAATATCTGACCCCTGCCTGAGCAGCCAAATGTACAATGTGCGTGATACGCTGGCTTTTGATTAACTGGCTTAATTTAAAAGCATCGCAAATATCACCTTCAACGACTGTGATCCCATTATTTGACAAAATCTTAGCGCGATCTCTCTTCAACTGAATTGAATAGTAATCGTTAAAATTGTCATAGCCTACTACTCTATCGCTAGCAACCTTGGCACAGGCAAGAGCGGTGTGAAATCCAATAAATCCCGCTGCGCCTGTAATTAATATATTTTTTTGCATAGTTCACTTTAGTTTTATTCTGACAAGCCGTCGAGCTCGGATAATTCTGATACGGGAAGAGGGTCTTCCTCCTCGTCTCCCAGATCTGATCCTGTGCTCGTGGTCGAGTCATATTCATCATCATTTGGGAAATTTTTTAAAATTTGCTCAGCCTCTTCCTGGGATAACAATTCTTTTAGTTTTAAAGTTTTTTTCTGATCTTTCTTTTTAAACGACCTCGAGACTAGCGTCAAATCGACAACAGGGTTCGCTTTTTGATATAGGTTCCAAATGCGGTACTTGTCCTCTTTAAAATCGATATTTTTCTCAAAAAAACGAGGGGGGTCGATTTTAAGCAAGCATTCGTGTGTAGTCTTATTGAACTCATTTTGCCGAAAATTAAAAAATGCTCGAACCCTCATTTTCACTAAGGGCTTTTTTGAATCCACCGCTTGATAGTCATCTCTCCAGCGATATTTTCTGGCATGCACCCCCAAAACTCTCGACGCACAGACTGTATAATCGGCATCATTCTTAATATGAATCTCTAATCTTATGCCTTTATGAGTCGCTACAGATAATGGCATAGCATAAGCTTCTTTAAAAGTTGGTTGAAGAATAGCTGGGACGATGCGCCACATTCCGACTGAGCCTGAGACAAGAATATGATAACAAGGAATGGTTTTGCAAGTAAACCATGAGATCAAAGATCGTTTAAGTGTCTTGTGTGAATAAGCTTTGGGTGAACGACTGCCATAGCCAATTTTAAATAATTCCCACTCGCGCAAAACATCATCCCACGGGATAGCAGCGCAAGCTTTTCCTGAGTAAGAAAATAGCTTTTTTAAAGCATCCATATTTAATTTTTTTACTGGTTTTTTTTTGCCAAAAAGATTCACAACCTTATTCCAGGATATTGTTCCAAAGGCTAATAAAGCCGCCACTTCCTCTCTAATCCTTCCTTCGGAACGCTCTGGATCAAAATGGGAATACACAACCTTCAGAAAACCTTCAAAAAAAGTTTGTTGGGAAATTTTTTCACCAGGATCGCAAATAAAGGCAGAGGAATTTATCTTAATAGAATCAAACAAAACATTCCCATCTGCAGTATAACTGCGTAAGACTTGACTTGGCTCATTCTTAAGCATTTTGGTTTTTAAATTCCCCGTCGGCCTTAATAAATACAATTTCGCGTGAAGAACATTCTGTTCAAACTTTTTTTTCTGGAGAAGCATGACTTTTAAAGTTTTTTCTATATTCTTTAGCTTAATTGAGCTTTTTAAATACCGAATCAAATCGTTTGCTTCTTGCTCGCTCGGAGCAAGGACTAATAAGACAATTCGTTTAATATGCGGATTTTCAATTCCATGATAAATGTTTAAGAATTTGGTAATGTCAACTTGTCGATTGATTTCGCGAGGGGAGATTGTATCTCCAAAACTTTTGATAATATTTTGGATAACCGGAACAAGCGCATCGCTAAAGTCACTTCTTGTCCTTTCAAGAATAATCGACAGCCGTTCTTCTAAAGCTGTAAAACGAGGCACCATTGTCTCAAAAAAAGCCTCATTCTTATTTAAAAGTTCTCTGACATTTTCAACAGAAAATGTCTTCCCCTTAGTTTCAATTTCTTTCCGACAGGTATTTTTATATCTATCGATCAACTCCGCACGGGTTGGAGGGGGTGGAGAAATTGTTGTTAAAGCTTCTTCCAAGCTTGCTTGAATACGTTTATCATCTCCTTTTTGCGTGTAGTAAGTTTCTGTATGAATGTTCGAAAGCCGACTTCCTCGCGGAATTGAGTAATCCAGAATTTCCCCAAGAATCTGATATTGGGTTTCAACCGGTACATTTTCAGAGAATTCGTATTCTTTGATCCGCACGATCCCTTTGATAAAGGACAATTCATCTTTTTTAATATCTGGTGTAAGCTCAAGCTTAAAAATAAATTTTCCAATGAACGAGAGCTTCTCCCCAACCTTCTCTCTTTTTAATTTTGATTGATTATGAAAAGGATATCCCAATTCAAAAGTCATTGAAAATTCCTCAAAATTATCAAATTTAATCCAACACCCAATAGGCTTTGGGGATAGATTCGAGTCCTTGTTGACTATGCTCGGGAACATTTTTTGAACTATTTGAGAAAAGCGAAAATGCCCAAAATGCAAAAACTTAATCAGATAATCAGCGGATATATAATCATAGGTAAACAATTTATCCACTTCTTCTTGGATTTTTTCTGTATCTTTAGATTCTAATGCAGAATATAGGGCTTGCAAGAGCTTTAAAAAAAATTCTTTTAATGGCCCCCCACTCTTTGTGCCGGACACTTTCAATTTTTTTTTATTTACATAGTGAGGGATATCATAAATTTTTCGTTGCTCGAGATTTTCCAGCATCAGTTTTTTGGGAAGAAAAAATTCTCCTCTATAGGATTTAATCGGAACCTCAAATTCCTTATCCGAAAGACTGTTGAGACTTAAAAAAAATCTCTCCTTAGATTTTAAAATTTCTGTAATCTCATTTTCGAACACATATTCTTCACGCCAACTATTCAACATTTTGATGATTTCATCTCTCTCTTTTTTGGCGCCTATTCCTTCAATCAAAATAACGCGCATTGGAGTATCCGCTGAAGAAAAAATTTTCATAAACGATCCTAAACTCGAATCTATGAGATCATTTAAAGTGTTGATAAAAGCCACCAACCAGTCAGTCCTATAATTTAAGCTTTTTAAATGCTTAAAAAGAAGTTCTCGGATGGTTTCCATATTAGCACGTATTTGTCCTAGAACTTCTTGGTTTTCGGTCATGGAATCTATTAATTTTTTGACTCGCGGCGAATGCAGGAGTTCAACATCTGCGGCCTTAGAGGAGAGAAACTTTTTTTCACGGCATATGGCTTCGGCTTCCTGATGAATCTGTCTCCATATAGCTTTTTTAACCTCATCCAACGAAATAGGCTGTATACGAGATTTCAAGTGTTTTTTTAAATACTTTCTGGCTTCACCATTGCATTTATCCTGTTTAGGGCTATTCGGAAGTTTTGCAAATTTGTTTTGGTCAAACTCTTCAGGGGAAGGAGAAAATGAAATAAGACTCCCTCCTTTACTTTTTTGCGGTCTAGGTTTAGTCGATACTTGGCTATAACTTTCACAATTTCTCGCAAAGTGATTTCCTTTTTTAAAATGTTTTGCAACATCCGACTCAGCTTTAGGGGGCATGTGCCGAAGAGCCACCCTCTCGATTTCCCCCTTCTCCTTGCCCTCTTTTTTTGTGAAGCGACGAAATCTCTCACTTCGGTAAATTCTCCCTGAGCCCTTTTCCGAAGGGTTTTTTCCCTGATCATCGGATTCTTGAAAGGTTTCACCATATTGATCTTGAAGCCTGCGAAATTTCCCATTTAAAGAAGAACTATCTAACCAATTTGTTGATCCAGGTTCATGAATTTTTTCCTTTCCTTTAGATTCTCTTCGATTATCGCTGACATACCTAGGACTCAGAACAGCCTCAGTCGTTGTTTTCGAGTGTATATTACCTCCCGCTGTCTTTTTAAGCTGTTCTGGTCTTACTGTTGAAGGCTCTGAATATCGATCGACCATTTCAGAAAATCTTGGACTCCCAACAACTTGTTCTAGAAGATCTGACGAATCAGTTCGAAGGTCTTTTTCTGTTTCATATTGTGGTGAAACTAATTTAACATCTGAAGCCGCTGGGGGTTCTCGATGTGCTGATCTTGGAGTGTGCACAATGATGGAACCAGATGAAGCGGAAGGTATTAGTGTATCAGCCAGTAACTGCTTTTGTATTTTTTCATTCGTCGCACTATTTTCGCGCGTGAGTTTAGAATCTCGTTTAGCAAAGAGCGGGGGTTGTGCAGCCTTAGTAGAAATCCCATGATTGTCTAATGTGCGGTCTTGGGGTGGTAAGGTGGAATCGCTAGCGGTTACGTAGTGCATATGGTATCCTTATCGTTGGAGTTGCTATTATTTTTGTTTAACAAAAATAAGGATACAATTCACAAAAAAATTATTAGACACCTGGAGTAGCGAGTTCTCTCTGGCTAAATTTGCGTTTAAATCTTGATTTTTGCGGTAAAGAGGTCAATAGTCAGCCAAATGTAAAATTTGGCCTGTGGTTTATTTTAAAGGACAAAATAGTCCCTTTTGAATAGACCTAAAATTTTAAAAATTGAGCGTCCTTTATGTAAAAGCTCATCAAATTCTTTTTCAGGATCGGAATCGGCAACGATGCCGGCCCCTAGTGCCACTTCAATTTTATCGTTTGAAATTGTCAGTGTGCGTATCGCGATATTAAAATTGAAATCTTCTGAATCCGTAAAATAGCCGATCGAACCGGTGTAGATGCCTCTCGGTTTTTGTTCTAATGCGTGGATGACTTCCATCGCTTTGAATTTCGGACAGCCGGTGATAGAACCCCCCGGAAAGCAGGCGCGCAATGCTTCTAAGAAATGCCAATGAGAGTGGATCATCGATTGGACGGGCGAGCTCAAGTGAAATACATTTTGGTAAGCATGGCATTTCCATTTTGCCTTACATTTGACACTTCCAGGAAGACTTATTCTACCCAAATCATTTCGCATCAGGTCCGTAATCATCAGTAATTCAGCATTTTCTTTTGGGGAACTCAACAACCTTTCTTGCCAGATGAAGTCTTCTTCCAAGGTACGACCACGGGGTGCAGTGCCCTTGATCGGCTCAGTAAAAAGATGTTTTCCCTTTTTCAATAAAAACTGTTCGGGCGATGACGAAATAATCTGCCCAAAAGGCAAATCTAGATAACATGCATAAGGGGCAGGATTACAGGCAGTCAGTTCTTTAAAAATGTCAAAAGCATCTCGCTTCCCTTTTAAAAAAAGCTTTTGAGATAAATTGACTTGATAGATCATCCCTTCATTAATGAGTTCTTTAATAGAATTGACCTGAGATTGAAAGACGGTGGCATTGAGGGGTTGAGAGACCGTTAACTTTGGAGATTGGGATGGTGCATGTTGATAGTTCGCTTTTGCTAGTGCCTCTTTCCAACCTGAAAGTGTTTCTAAACGCTTGACTTGCTTATATTGCATTTTATTTAAATGGACTAGAGCCTCAAGCTCTATCCGCATAAAGCTGCGAGCCGTTATATGATCAAATGTCAGCAAAACGGCAAAGCGGTGAAAAAAAGCCAACGGGAGATCAGATTTAGCATGCTTCACCTGCAAAGAAGGCTCGCTAAAGGCTCCCATTTCATAGCCTAAGTAACCTATCCAGGTTGGCAGGGGACTCTCGGATTGTACGTCTGTTAAAAAGAGCTTTAAGGCATCCCAGGGGTTTTGCTGAAGCAATAGATTTGCGTTTGATCCGATCAAGCCTTTCCGCTGTTCTTCCGCTTGAATATGGATGTATGCGTAAGGATAGATGGCTAGAAAGGATCTTTGAGAGAGGGGAAAGTCCCCCCCCGAATATAGAAAACTGGTGCCTGGCTCCTTAGCGAAGAATTGCGCTAACTGAAGCAAATGGTTTTGCTCACTAAGCACTGGAGTCAACTCCAGCTCAATGAAACGCTTTTCACCCTTCATTATTGATCGAGAAGTTGCTCTGGAACTTTCATGTTATGGAAAACTTCATCCACATCATCAATCTGTTCCAGCCAGTCAATCAGGGCTAAATTGAGCTTAGCTGTTTCTTCATCACACTCGACATAAGATTTGGGAATCATCTCTAAAGCGGCTTCATCGCATTGAAATCCAAGATGGGCGATGGCATCTTTTACTTGAAATAAGTCTAAGGGGTCTGTCGTTACGATGAAAACATCCTCAGCAGCTTCAAAATCTTCCGCTCCCGCTTCGATCGAGGCGTTAAAAACCTCTTCTTCGATGCCATGTTTTTTTGTAATTTGAATAACGCCTTTGCGATCAAAATTAAAAGCTACGGCTCCGGGAGTCGCAATGGTGCCCCCTCTTTTGTTGGTCGCAATGCGCATTTCAGAGGCCAAGCGATTTTTATTATCGGTCATGACATCGACGATAATGCCAACACCGCCATAGCCATATAATTCATAGGTCATTTCGGTGTAGTCTGCTTGGTCAACACTGGAAGCTTTTTTGATATTTCTTTCAATAATATCGTTAGGAACGTTTGCAACGCGCGCTTTTTGCAGCACTAAACGCAAACGTGGATTATTTTTGGGATCAGCCCCTCCAAGTTTAACAGCACTGATAATCTCTTTAGCTATTCTTGAAAAAACTTTACCTTTTTTAGCATCCGCTCTTCCTTTGCGATGCTTAATATTTGCCCATTTACTATGACCAGCCATAAGATTCCTTTTACAAAATTTCTAACTACTTCCTGAATTCTAATTACTCTGGGTTTGGATACAGACACTGAGGTCAAAATCGATTGTTTTTCTCCGAAAAAACATCTGAAACAGGACCGCCTTAATGAAACGACCCGTCCTCTGTCTGTCGGTGCTGTGGTTACGCCTTCCAAAGCCCAATTATCCGTGATCTGCAAACATCCTACCAAGATATTTATCAATCCACAAGGTTGCTTTATAGTAATCGCGAAAGAGCGTTTCTCGTTCTTTAAATTCTTTACTGTGAATTCGATTAAAACCTTTTTCATCGACATAGGAGGGACAAGCCACATGCAGCATTTCGTGATACACGACAAACGAAACCAAGTAATCGGGGACTTGCGGAATGTCGAGGATCCGATTAATTTTAATAAGCCGCAAAAGATGATGATATAATCCGAAAGTCACGCGAGAATAATTGCGTTTATCATGTTTGCCATACCAAGTGATCGCCACATCGATTTTATTATCAAAGTACTCTTGGTTTAGCCGCCCATAAATCTCTTCCAAATCGTGGACATTTCCTCTCACTGACAACTTTGAAGTGTCAATTTGATGAGAGTAATCTAATTTTTTTAGATTATCTTCGATAAACATTTTGATGGAGGGAGCAATTGTCTTATGTTCTTGTTTAATATAACAAGCTAAGGCATTCATGACATTTTCGGGCGCCCCAAGAAAAAAAGAATGCAGTGAGACGGTGCAGTCTGGTTCTCCCCACTTAACACTCAGCATAGTGGACCGGTTGTTATTAATGCGCAGCTTCAGTTTTTTCCCCGAAGTGACTTCAAGTCTTTCTCGAAAGATGCTAATAGTCATATAAACCCACGTAAATTTTTATCAAAATACACTTATAAGAATCGTTCCATAAAAACTCTGCCGACGTAGCCATCTTCTTCCTGGATCCATTGATTCTGTCTGCCAAATTCTTTAAATCCAAATCGTTCATAGAGGCGAATCGCAGGGTTTGTCGCGCAAACTTGCAAATGCAGTAACTTAATATGAAAAGTCTCCTTAGCCAAAAACATCAGGTTGTTGAGAAGTTCAGTCCCCACTCCCCTATTTCGATAATTGGTTCCAATAATAATGCCAAATTCACACTGATGCGCCAACTTGCGGTAAGGCTGTAAATATAGAGTCGCTATGCCGCAAGGAACCCCCTTACACACAGCTGTTAGACTGCACTTATAGCGGTAAAAGCCGACCCAGCGGTTAACTGCATCATTCACTTCTGCTTCATCACACATAGGAAACCAACGTGAAGCACTTTTATCTAACAGCCATTCTTTTAGATAAATGGCGTCCCCAGGCTCCGTGTAACGGATTTCTATTTCTTCATGATTGTCCGTCATTCCCCAAACTCCATTAAATAAGCATTAACAAATTCATCAATTTCCCCATCCATAACAGCTTGAATATTCCCACACTCAACTTTTGTACGAGTGTCCTTAACCAAGGTATAGGGTTGAAATACATAATTGCGAATCTGGCTTCCCCAGGCAATTTCCTTTTTCTCTCCACCAATTTCTTTTAAAGCATTCTCACGCGCCGTAACTTCCAGTTCATAAAGTTTCGAACGCAACATTTTAAAGCAGGCTTCTTTATTCTGCAGCTGACTGCGTTGAGCTTGGCAGGAAACCACAATCCCAGTGGGAAGATGCGTGATGCGAACGGCTGAATCTGTCCGATTGACGTGCTGTCCTCCTGCTCCAGAAGCCCGGAAGGTGTCTACGCGGATATCATCGGGTTTGATTTCAATCAGAATATCATCAGTAATTTCCGGGATAACATCCACCGATGCGAAACTTGTATGCCTTTTGGCGTTACTGTCAAAAGGGGAAATACGGACAAGTCGATGCACTCCTTTTTCTGCCTTGGAATAGCCATACGCAAACGGCCCCGTAAATTTGAAGGTTATGCTCTTAGAGCCAGCCACATCTCCTTCCACTGTATCGATTAACTCGACTTTCCACTCTTTTTTAGCTGCCCATCTTTGATACATTCTGGCCAGCATTTGAACCCAATCGCAGGCTTCAGTTCCGCCGGCTCCTGCATTAATGCTCAAAAAAGCATTCTTGCTATCGAGTTCACCGGAAAGCATCTTACGAATTTCTAATTCTTTCAGGTTACTTTCAATCAGATCGAGCTCTTCCCAAAGTTCTTGGATGAGTCCCTCATCTCCTAACTCCGCAGCTTCTTCCAACAGTTCTTTAACATTCACAAAACGTTGCTTTAAAGCATTATAGGGGATCGTCCAGGCTCTTAAGTCGTTGCATGCGGCAATAATTTTTTGCGCTGCTTCATTATTGTCCCAAAAGGAACTTTCTTCCATTTCGGCTTCAAAGGCTTTGACTTGCGTTTCTTTAGACGCTAAGTCAAAGATACCTCCACATATGAATGATTCGATCTTCCAAGTTTTTAACGCGCATTTGAATATCACCTGTCATGGAAAGCTCCTTAGCCTAATTTAACAATAATATAGTAAGAATGTTGATCTATTTTATCATATCGGAGGAATAAATGAAATGAATTCTAATAGATTAAATTAGAAAAATCTTTATATACGGTGAACCTCCGAATCGAAGGTCATGAAATTCTACAAAGGGGGGTACAAATCAGACCATGTCCATAATTCACCAAAATTTATCTTTACTAGAAATTTATTGCAGCCCCAGATTGAGGGAAGCTATTCACCAGAATTTGAACACCTAATATGAGTGCGAGATCGCAAAAAGGTACAATCAAAGAGAGCAACCTATGAATCCTTATTGCATTCTCACTTTAAGCAAGTTCTCTGATCAATTTCAACGCCTAATCAACAATCTTTATGAAACTTGTCCTAAGCTATCCAAAGAAAGCATCTATGTGGTTGATGACGGGCTGACGGAATCCGTTAAAATCCAATGGCCAGTCCATTATACCCCAGGGAAAATACCCTTTATTTTTGCGCGCAATTTTAATCTCGGTATCCAGCAGATCCCTCCCGGCCACGACGTATTTTTTATAGGGGACGACGCCGTTTTGCTTACCAAAAACGGCATCGATAAATTAGCCGGCATAGCCTATCAGCATCCTCGCATAGGAATGACAGCCCCTGTCATCAGCGGCAGTGTCGGAAACTATTTTCAGCAATTTGGTGTGTTGCAAAAACCAACGCTCCGGGAAGAGTTGCAACTCTTGCCAGGATATAATCCCTCTTTAATCTTTATCGCCGTTTATATTAAACGCGAACTGATTGACCAGGTGGGGCCTATCCCAGAGTCTTTGGTGGGATACGGTTTTGAAGATAATTATTTCTCCATGAAACTGGAAAAATTAGGCTATACGTGGGCCATTGATCCTTCGATTATTGTGTATCATGGATGGGGCCCTTATTCTGCAGCATCCAGTTATTTGCGCAGTGGTCAAGATCCGACAGAACTCATGGAAATTAACCGCAAAATTTACAAAAAAATACAGGAGGAGGCTGAAGGCAGTCTGTAATAATAATTTACAAACTTTCTAAAGCCCTGGCTTTGTTATCAATTGCTTCAAGCAAAACCTTCTAGCTTGATTAATTCAAAAAAAAACTTGCACGAAGAATTGAATCATGCTACAAACAGATTTAATGGGCTCGGGTAAAATACCCCTACAATGCGTTCAAAATGCATTAGCTCATGTAAGTTTAAATGTGTGCATATAAGATCCAATAACTATTTAGGATATTAGGAGTAAGAGTTCATGAAAAAAAAGAAAAGTCATTTAAAAAAATTAGCGTTGCTAGGAATTGCAAGCGGCATCATGTTGGCAACACAAGGGCAAGCTGAAGTTTCACAAAATCAATCAGAAAGCTACATGGCTTCTAACCGCAGCTATTATGGGCCTACAGGCTACCGTAGAGGCAATTACGTCAATAGCTCCAATGGCAACAACACCAACTATGGACAGCCAACAGCTGAAAGTTCTTGGACTCCTCCTTCACATCAAAATCAAACTTCTGGTCAACCACCAGTTTCAAGCTGCGGCGGATCAGCCTCATGCGGCGGCCAACCTCCAGTTTCAAACTGCGGTGGATCAGCCTCATGCGGCGGTCAACCACCAGTTTCAAGCTGTAAAGGAAGTGCTTCCTGTGGCGGCCAACCTCCAGTCGCTAGCTGTAAAGGGTCTCATGGAGCCCAAAGTCAATCATGGGAAGTTCAAGGGCGTGACATTATGCCACCTCCTCCAGTTAAAGTAGGGACTACATTCCAAGCTCCTCCTTCTCATCCTAATCAAAACTGGAGCTATAATCAGAAGTAATTTGTTTAATAGATCAGCAGCTTACACAACTTTGCGTAAGCTGCCTCTTTAATCCGATAATCTAATAAAAATAGATAGATTTAATATGAAAAAGTATGAGAAAAAACAATTAGCACTTCGAGGAATTCTCAGCGCATTCATTACTGTTCATGCAGCATTAGTCGGTGATGAAAAAGGGGCCACGGATATCCAAAAATATGGCGTATCTGCTGCGGTCAGCGAAAGAGGAAACATGGGATACCACCTGATGACCGAAGATGAGCTAATGCTCGAACTTAATGATGAGGGTGTCGCTCTATATAATTCCCTGGATAAAGAAGGCAAAGAACTAGCCCGTTATGTGGCAAGTCAAAGATGCATGGCTTCAAATGCATGCAAAGGTTTAAATGCCTGCCAGAATACTGAACATGCATGTATGGGAAAAGGGAAATGTAAAGGGCTTGGGAAATGCTCCATCGCCGATAAGAACCTTGCTGTTAAACTTGTTGCTAAGAAAATGGCTGAAAAACGCCAAAAAGCTGCCGGGGGAACGACAGATGCACCTGTTCCGCAAGGAACAAACCAAGCCCCAGCTTCCAAAGGAACAGCTCAATAGTTCGTTCCTTTTAAACACAAAACATTGAGATATGACACATCATGAAAAAAAAATTCGACCTTCCCAATCTGGGAATCGGGATTGGTTTGCGCATCCCTCATTATGAGGAAATTTTCCGCGATAAGCCCGCCATTGATTGGTTTGAAATCATCAGTGAAAATTTTATGGTGGATGGCGGCAAACCTCTAGAAAATCTCCAAAGAATTCTTGAACGCTATCCAGTCGTCCAACACGGTGTTTCCTTAGCCATAGGAAGCCCTGATCCGTTGGATTTTAATTACTTAAAAAAATTAAAAGAGCTTACTAAGCTTACTAAAACTCCCTGGCTTTCTGATCATCTATGTTGGGGAAGACTGCCGGGGGCTCACTACCACGATCTCCTTCCCTTGCCTTACACCAAAGAAGTCATTGAATATGTTGCGGAACGAGCTCGGATAGTCCAAGATTACCTAGAAATCCCTTTTGCGTTAGAAAATCTTTCTTCATACGTTGCTTTCACTGAAGATCAAATGCCTGAGTGGGAGTTTTACACGGCTGTGGTAGAAAAAGCTGACATATTGATGATGCTAGATGTCAATAATATCTACGTGTCTAGTCGCAACCACGGGTTCTCCCCACGCACTTATTGGGAAAATATCCCGCTGGAACGCGTCGTGCAAATTCATCTGGCCGGGCATTCCGATTATGGCGCCTACCTTTTGGATACCCATGATCATTATGTCACTGATGAAGTATGGCAAATTTATGCCGAAGTCTACCCTAAAACCGGCGGCGTATCTACGCTGCTTGAATGGGATGACCGCTATCTAAGTTTTCAAGATACATGGAATGAAGCCTTGAAAGCCAAACAGTTTCAACAAGGATTTATGGAAAAAATTGCTGTAAACCAGGCAGAGGAACTACATGTCATCGTTTGATCAGAATCTCCCACCCACACTTCAAAAAGTGCAGCAATGGTTTGGCAGCATTATTACACGTCCAATTGATTTTAATAATCAAATGAACCCCATTTCGCCCTCCGGGATGCCTATGGAAATTGAAGCCTGTCAATTTATTGTTCCGGGACCTATCCTTAAGCCAGATCAGCGCATTCAAATCTATAATCAACAATACTGGTGGAGACTCTTAAACACCTTACATGAACTTTTTCCACTTGTTGTTAGATTATTTGGCTATCAAAGCTTTAATCAAACCTTTGGTTTTCCTTACCTTGTTCAATATCCTCCTGCGCATTGGGCTTTGCATACTATCGGCAACCGCCTACCGGCTTATATTAGTCAAAATTATCAAAGCGATGACAGTCAATTAGTGTATGAAGCTGCCTTGCTCGATTGTGCTTTCACGCATGCTTTCCTTGCACAACATCTCCCCACAGACTTGCAGGCATTGGCTCAAGGTGAGCTTGCTAACGTTTTAGCTCTTCCCCTTAAATTGCAACCTCATTTTTTCCTCTTTGAATTCCATTACGATCTGTTGAATTTCCGTAGCGCGCTGTTAAGCGAAACACCGGAATTCTGGATTGAGAATGATTTCCCCGAGCTAAAAACACTTCCTACCTACTGTGCGGTTTATCGAAATAAATTCAACATAGTGACCACAGAAATTTTGGCTGAAGACGAGTTTCGTTTCCTAAAACTATTTGAGGCGGGAATTTCGATCGATGAGGCCTGTGAATGGTTGGACGAGCAAACTGGCCCCATTTTTACAGAAAGCCATGAAGCGTTGCAGCACTGGTTTCATAAATGGTTTGCTCAAGAGTGGTTATCAAAAGCCGATTAAAGCTCTTTCTTCTGCGCTCAGAATAAAGCGCTTAGCTCAGTTTTTCCACTAGTGAAAAGCAAAGATTGGGCAATTACCTTTCCAGGGGCTATGCTGTCCTCTCTGCGTCTTTGCGTTGAATGCCCTTCACAAGCTTTTTTGAAGCAACCCTCAACATCTTTCCTTAAAAAAAGCTAAACTCGAGTCTGTGGTTTCTGCCTTTTAACGTGACGTTCACCACAGATCTTAATTACACAGTTAGCCTTACTAGCTCCCCCATGAAGGATAACGTTGCAAGCCTTCTCCCTGCCCAATGCGCGTAGGAGCCTTTTGACGCAACCCGACCAGATACAAATGACTTGCATCACCCTCTAAATTGTTATACACAAGCATCCGGCTATTAGGAGACCAAGCTGGATTTTCTTTATGCCCAGCGCCAAAAGTGAGCTGCCTTTCTTCTTGTTTTTTTAAATCATAGATCCAAATTTGCCGCACACCTTGGGTCATAGAACAATAAGCAATCTTCGTCCCATCCGGCGACCAGGCTGGGGCTGTGCTTTCGCGAGAATACTTCGTTAAGAGCTTCGGTTTAAGGTCTTTGATAGATACACGCTCTTTAGGAATATCTAACATGTAGACCCTTGGAGACCCATCTTTATTAGAAACGAAGGCAATTTTTTTACCATCTGGACTAAAGGAAGGAGTCCCTTGCACTGCCTGACCGCAGGAAAAAATTTGACGAGGCTTACCCTCACTCCCTTTTTCTAAAGAAAAGGGTTGAATAAATAAGTCGGGATTGCCTGCGACATCGCACACAAAGGCTATTTGATCTCTCTGGGGAGCCACTGCCGGCATGAACTGATTGCCGCGCAGCAAAGAAAGGCGTCTTCCGATGCCTTCATTAACCTGGGCGACATAAATTTTTGGCTGACCACTTTTATAGGCGCTGTAGATAATGCTGCCGCTTGAAAAACCTGGCTTTGCAGGGATGTAGCTGGGAGTGACGAAGTAGCCTCCGTCAATAATTTTATGCGGGTTATATCCATCATAATCGGCTTCCCAAATCTCTGAAACCCATTTTTGATTAGCCCCCTTCTCATTTTTCTTGAGAGTATAAAGGATTTTACTTGTAGCAATCCCTGCTTTTTGAAAAAGCTCTTTATAGAGAGTATCGGCAATTTGATGCATTACCCTGCGATCTTCATTTAAATTCCCCGATAAAGCTAATCCGTGAAACTGTTTTAAAGAGCGAGTTGAACGGATCCCCATTTCTCCTTCCAGATTTTTTTCCTGAAATGAAAGTTTGATAAACGCGTGAAAAGGCAGTGAACGCCATTCTTCATCAGTCAGTTCAACAGCTCCAGCTAAAGTTTTTTCCCATTTTGGATCTTTGGCATTCACAAAGGTCATTCCATTATGATTGAGATCAAAGCGCAAAATCGTAAGCAGCTTATTTAAATAGGCAGAGTCAAAAGGGGCGCAACCACCCTGAAATTCGCTTACGTAGAGGGGGATAAGCTCTTCTTCCATATTAAGTCGCACCACCAAATTATTTTCATTGGAATAGGCAAAGGCA
Organism: Parachlamydia sp.; assembly: GCA_002786175.1. Taxonomy (GTDB): domain Bacteria; phylum Chlamydiota; class Chlamydiia; order Chlamydiales; family Parachlamydiaceae; genus Parachlamydia. The sequence goes on along the minus strand of PEQL01000004.1, from coordinate 54,977 downwards.
GCGCTTCCAAGAAATAGACTCGCAAAAAGAATACGTAAATAAACCATATAAATTTCCATTAATAAGGTGATAATTGATCATGGGAGAGGGTGACACAACATGTATAGGTCTGGTGACTAGTCAGCCGTTGATCCCAACCAGGAAAACATAGTCCGGGAATCTCTTTTTCAATTAGTTCGCGATTTAAACGACTTTCCGCATATACGACATTGAATTGAACGACTTCTCCCTTTTTACTTAAAGTCAATTTAATTTTGACATCTCCCACTTCAACCAAATGTAAGTGCTGTTTTAAATAATAAGCTAGCTCTTCTTGATAAGTTGCCTCTGCAGAACTTGCGTCTGGAGGAACGTTTTGTTCAAGGTGATCGATATTTAACAATTCGACCTTAGCTAAGTTGGATGTCTGTTGTTTAAGCGCATTAACTTTATCTCCCTTTAGCTGAATTTTTGCAATGTTTTCTCTAGCAATTGCCAAGGCTTGTTGTTTTTCCTTTAATTGAGCTAAAGGAGTAGTTTCCGGCGGGGGTTTAGGCAGGGCTGTTTTGATTTCTGGGGCGGCGGCTTTGACCGGCTTTTTTTCTACCTTTTTCTTGGGGGATGCAAGGGGTTTTTTAATTTCAGGCACAGCTTTTTTGACGGGTGGGGCCGCTTTAACAATTTTTTTAGGAGGTGGTGGACTAGAAGGAGGCGGAGGCAAGGGAGAAGCTTTGACAGGAGTCGCTGCCACAGGCGGCGTATTCTTCAATGAGACAGGCGCTGCCTTTTGCAAAGAGATAGTCTGAACAGCTAATTTTCGGGGTTGTACGCTTTTAGCATACTCGGGCCAAAAATGGAAATAAGCACTGCCCAATACCAGTAAATGACCTAGCACCACAAGTGCTGAAATTTGAATTAACTTATTCTTCATATTTTTTAAGAGGGGTTAAGCACAATGTCCATTTGCATAAAGCCCGCTTCTTCGGCGGCATTTTTAACGCTCTGATAAATTCCAAAATGCGCTGTTTTATCATGAAAGAGTTGCGGCATGGCGGCTGGGTGCTGCATTTTTTGCAGCCGCAGAAGTTCAGGCAGCTCCTTTAACGAAACTAATTGCTGGTTCAAAAAAATTTGATTGTTCTTTTGTACGTGAATCGCAATCGGACTGCTGGCCTTCATCGCCGTGGTTTCTTTCACACCTTGCGGTCCGGGGGCAAGCTCTACCTGGTCAATTTCCACCAAGGGTGCAATCATAATAAACATGATTAAAATCACAAAGACCACATCAATCAAAGGAGTCAGATTAATGGCTGGCTCTTCGATCACTTTACCGTTCTGCCGTTTTCTCATGAATCTACCTTGCGATACTGCATTTCCACCGAAGCTAAAATTTCATTGGCAAAGCTCTCTAACTCCCCTCCAAAATCGTTAAATCTATTCTTTAGATAGTTATAGCCGACAAGCGCCGGAATGGCGTCAATCAATCCCAGTACAGTGGTGGCCAGAGCCATTGAAAGCCCTCCTAAAACCATTTGATGCGCCCCTCCACTATGTCCTTGCAATTCAGCGAAAGTCATTAAAATCCCCCAGACGGTACCTAATAATCCCAGAAAAGGGGCCAGGCTGACAATCGTCGAGAGGAAAAAAAGATGCTTTTCCAGAGCTTTAATTTGCTGGGAGACTTCAGAAAAAACATGATTTTCAATAAAAGAAAGATCGGCCTTCGATAAATAGGAAACCTGAGGATCTTGACCTGAAAAACGACGATTTTTATTTAAAATTTCCAATGTATATTTCTTCATTACCCCGTATAACGAATAATATGGACTGCTCTTTTTTCCATTAGCGACATCATATTCAACCGCTAAAGGATTGTATTTATGGCTTAAGAATATTTGATAAAAATTTAACGAATCAGCCTCGGCATTGCGCGCTTGCCAAATTTTATATAAAATAATAATCCAGCTCAAAATTGAGAGCGAAATTAAAGCGATAAAAATCCCTTTTCCCAGTGAATCGGACAGTGTAAAAGCATTAAAAAATGGACTAATACTTGATAGAAAAAACTTTACAAACATTCCGATATCCTTTAGAATTAATGTTTCTTGAAAGAATTTGTTTTTTTAAGACTCATATCTTTTTAGATTTAAATAAAATTAAAAGATTTTTAATCGGTTTACTAGCTCTTTGAGCTTGCAAAAAGATCATGATAAAAGGTTAATAATCCAATAGCTGAGTATTTGTCAAGAGAGCTTGCCTTCGTAAGCGATCACGAACACTTAGTCGACCAAAGGAGGTATAGCTTGTTTGCCAACCGAAATAGTCATATAACGAGAACATGGTGTGTCTTATGGTGCTTCATTTTCTTCTGCAGTCTAGGATTGCCAATTCACAGTGAAGCCGTTGAAGCTTCTTCAGAAGCCCCTCCCGTCAAAATTGAATTAATCTATGACCAGGCTGCAATTCAAGCCAATACGCCTTTCTGGGTTGGAATTCGCTTACAACATCAACCCGGCTGGCACTCCTATTGGAAAAATCCAGGCGATGCCGGCCTGGCAACCGAATTCGAATGGACGCTTCCAGCAACTCTCAAAGCTGGCTCAATCGAATGGCCCGTTCCTCAAAAGTTTAATCTCAACTCAATCATTGGATTGGGCTATGAAGGCGAGATCCTGCTTCTTACACAAATGACTCCTACTAAAGAGTTTGTAGAAGGACCGCTCGAGCTCAAAGCCGACATTCATTGGCTGGCGTGTTCCGATGCGACTTGTGTGCCAGGAGATGCGACCGTTGTATTAGAAATTCCGCAAACCCCAAGCCCTTCCCAGAAAAACGCGGAAATGAAACAAGAGATCCTTGCCGCCATCGCCAAACTGCCGTCGCAACATCATCAGATTAACGCCGTGCGTAAAGATGGCTTGATCGTGATCCATCTTACAGGCATCGATCAAGGAATAACGCCGACCCCTTCCTTCTTTCCTGAAACCACGGAACAAGTCGATTTGCAAAAAGAACCGATGATTACGGCCGCAGGACAACAGGCGGGTGAATACTTAATTACAATGGCAGAAGGAGCCTCTTTTAGCGATCGTTTAAAAGGCATCTTGCTGCTTGAAGACCCCAAGACTGATAATCCTTTAGCATTAAATATTGACTTACTCATTCACAAAGATGCCAATGCCCTAGAAGTGGATGCCAAAGATTTAAATCATGCCGTTATTCTTGGAAGCAAAGCCTCCACGGCGAACGCATCCGCAGCCCAATTTGATGGCGGACTAGGCTTAGCCTTACTCCTAGCTTTTGTAGGAGGAATGATTCTAAATTTGATGCCTTGTGTTCTCCCCGTGATTTCCTTTAAAGTCTTGAGCTTTGTTAAAATGGCAGGTCAAAGTCGCTCTTTAACACTGAAGCATGGCTTAATGTTTTCGCTGGGCGTCTTAGTTTCTTTCTGGACCTTGGCCGTCGCCATGTTAATTTTACAAGTTTACGGCAAATCAGTAGGTTGGGGCTTCCAATTGCAAGAGCCTTTATTTGTCATCACATTAGCCACTGGCCTAATGATCTTTGCCCTCAGCTTATTCGGCATTTTCGAATTTGGCACATTCTTCGCTTCTTTAGCCGGCAATGCGTCAGTCAATAAGCCAAATCAGGAAGGATTTAGCGGCTCTTTCTTCAGCGGCGTTCTGGCCACTGCCGTAGCGACTCCTTGCACTGGTCCTTTTTTAGGCTCGGCCATTGGATTTGCCGTGACTCTCCCCCCCTTCTATGCGCTGTTGATTTTTACCTCTTTAGGCATGGGCATGGCATTCCCTTATTTGGTTCTGTCGCTCTTCCCTAGCTTGCTTTCGTTTTTACCTAAGCCCGGGAATTGGATGGTGACTTTTAAAGAACTAATGGGATTTGTCATGATGACCACCGTTCTTTGGTTATTATGGGTTTTTGCCGCACAAACCAGTTCTCTGGCTTTACTGATCGTCTTATTTGCCTTCTTGCTGATTACATTAGGTTTTTGGGTCTATGGACGGTTCGGAACGCTCATTAATAAGAGAAGAACCAGACTATTAAGCAGTGTATTTGCTCTTCTATGTTTAACCATGGCAAGCTACACAATCTATGTGTCGGCTAGCCTGCCGCCAGAAACAACTCAAGTAGCCGATGCCGGCGACTGGGAACCGTTCTCAGCAACCAGAGTTGCCGAACTACAAAAACAAGGTGTTCCCGTATTCATTGATTTTACAGCCAAATGGTGTTTGATTTGTCAAACTAACCATATGGTCCTTGCCTCGGAAAGAGTCGGGCAGAAGTTCAAAGAATTAGGGGTAGTCAAAATGTCGGCCGACTGGACCAGCAATGACGAAGAGATTACTAAAGCCTTGCGCCAATTCGGCCGCAATGGAGTCCCGCTGTATCTTTTATACAACGGTAAAGAATCTCCTGAGATCTTGCCGCAAGTTTTAACTCCAGATGTGGTCATTGAACACCTAGAGACAATGCTTAAAGATGCATTTGAAGGATCCTCTTTAGTTGAAAATGAATAACCCTCATTATATTGACTCGCATGCACATGTGACATGCGAGTCAATCGCACCTCATATTCAGGAAGTCCTCGCACGAGCTCAGTCAGCAGGCGTAAAAACGCTTGTCAACATTTGCACAGATGCCCAAACACTAGCATTGGGTTTGGAGCTATCCAAGGCCTACCCGTGGGTTTATAACACAGCTGCCACTACCCCGCATGATGTTGAAAAGGAAGGAGAGTTTTTTTTCCCGCTCGTCGAACAACAAGCCCGCGCCAACACGCTCATCGCTATCGGTGAAACAGGGTTGGATTATCATTATAAACATTCCCCAATCGACACACAAAAACATTTTTTGCGCGCCTACCTAAAGTTGGCCCGCACTTATCAGCTGCCCGTTGTGATTCACTGCCGGGACGCCTTTGCTGATTTTTTCGAGATTCTAGATGAGGAATATGTATGGGATGGAAAGCATGGACCAGGCGTGCTGCATTGCTTTACAGGCACGCTTGCAGAAGCACAGCAAGTGATTGAAAGAGGTTGGCATATCTCTTTTAGCGGTATCATCACCTTTAAGAAGAGTGAAGACCTACGGCAAGTTGTCAATGAAGTCCCTCTGGATAGGATTTTGATAGAAACCGATTCTCCCTATCTAGCGCCCCAAAGCAAACGCGGCAAGCCCAATGAACCTGCCTATCTGCCAGAAGTCGCTGAAGTCATTAGCCAAATCAAGTGCGTTCCCCATCAACTGGTGGTGCAAAGCACCACAGCCAACGCTAAGCAACTTTTTCAATTCTCCTAGCGAAGCAATAAAAAAACTTTGCAAACATCCCGTTACCTCTTATAAAATCCTTTATTACTAAATAGTAAGTAAACCTTCAAGGGTTTATAGTTTTTAAAAATAAGGACGCTATGGTACAAATTAATCCTAATTTTAGAGTCAATCAGTCGACATTTGCTGAGCATATGTTTCGTATTGGCAAAATCTTTAAAGACGATAAACTTCTTAGTTCGCACTTAGAGGATGGGACAAAGGATAACTTTTTGATCACTATTCTAAAAGAGGGTCTCTTACTTCTCCCTTATGTCAATTTATCGCGTGTAAAAACAAAAGCCGTCGCTAAAGCGTTTGTTCAGTATGCTCAAAAAAATCGAGAGTTGCTGAAGCAGGAAAAAAATTATAAGAGCTTTACGAAGAAATTTCTCAAATACGAAGAAAAAGTTCTCCTTGCTGTCAGCCACAAAACGGGAAATGCCCGTCAAAAGCAAATCAAAATTCTTGAAGAAACGGAGAAAAAATCGAGAAATTAGGGAAAGAATTAGCACTTCCATCCCCTTTTCAAAAACACCCCTCTCCTCAGAAATTCGCCTTTGACTCTGTTAAAATCGACTTGCTGAAGAAAGATGCAGAATCTAATTCGATTGCGCAGCGAAAACTTGCACATTATTATCAGCATGGCATTGGAATGCCGAAAGATTTAGAGAAAGCTTTTACACTCTACACAGCTTTAGCAGATCAAGGGGATCCCTCTTGTCAGGTAAAGTTAGGGGGCTTCTATGAACAAGGGATTGGCACATCTAAAGACGTCCAAAAAGCAGAAGAATATTATCAAAAAGCTGCTGACCAGCAGCATATCCAAGCCTATCACTCCCTTGCAAAACTTTACCATTCTCATTCAGAGAATAATGCAAAGTCTAGGACCTTAACCGCAAGCAGAATGATAGCCTATGAATATATGGGAAAAGCCCTTGAAAAAGGTTTTAAACCTAATAAGGAACTCGCTATTGAGATTCATTATATGCTGCGTTTGGAATCAGAGTACCTTAAAACAAATAGATACAAAATTTTCGAAAAAATTGAGAATAAAATTAAAGTTTTTGTAACCCTTTTAGATACTACGAATCCTGATTTAGTAGCTTTGAAAATAGCGGTACGCAATAAAATTGTTGCAGTTTACTCTCTGATTCCCCTTTGGAAGAACATTCATCCAGAACCAAATGCCCTCTTAGCAAAAATTGAGGACTTAGCAAAAGAATACGGAGTATGTTTCGATACCTATAAGCAAAAAAGTCCTGAAGAGATAGCGGTTGAGGGTTTGTTTGCTAAGTATGGCATTCTGTATAATAATTATGGAAATCTGGAAGAGTGGAGATCTGTTCAGGCAAACAAGAACCAGGAAAAAAATCAGATTTAAAACATGAGCGTTACCCAAAGATATACATGTCTTAGAGAAAGGAATGAAAAGATAGTCAAATCATTCTCCTTTATTTATCATCGAGAAGTAGCGGACAATTAATCGGAAAACAATTCTAAGCTACGGCAATGAATTCCTCCAATAAGCTGAATCATTCTTAAAGACTCTAAATCCCAGTCAGGGGTAGTTTCCATAGTTTTTTCCAAGTCGTGCCCTTCAAAATAAACCGAGTCAATGCCGCCTGCTTGCAACATCAACGTAAAAGCATCTCGTAAATAATCCTCGCCAGGAATCCCTTTAAATCCGTTCGTAATTGCAAAATTGCCTGTATTTCCCTGCCCAACTATAGCATTGAGATAGTTAATGGTGAAATGCTCATCGACATAAATTCCAGGAACCTGGATCACTGTCACATCAAGCTGCTCTAGCTGTTTAAGAATGGCTAGCAAGCGTTTTTCATCGCGGTTCTGGAGAATTTTCGCATATTTTAAAAATGAATTAAGCACCTTTTGTTCAATAAAAGTGAGTCTGCCATTTTCTATAATTCGATGCAAAGTACTTACTGTCAACTCATAGCTTTGTAGAAATACGACACCATTAGGCGCGGGTAAAATATACATGTCGATATGAAGTTCAAGCTGGGATTGATGGAATCCAAAGCCTGATTCTAGCACCAGCATGGGATGTTGAAGTTCTTCTTGAAGCACATCACGAATCACTTCGATTTTTGCAATAGCCTGATACGCATCTTTTGAAGTGCTCTTTTCGTTTTCATTAAGAATTTTTAAAATCCTTTTAGTTTCCTCGAGATGGTGCGATTGAATGACGCCTTTCTCCAATAATTCGTCCACTTTCTTTTCAACTTTTCTTTTCATGTCCAGCGAGACAAAGGTTTGATTGATTTCTGCAACGAAATAAGCACAGAGAAGGTTTAATGCTCCACATAGAATAGTTACTTCATTTTTTCGATTAATCACTCTCAGTAAATTTCCTCCTTCAAAATAAAAAGTTGCTTCTTTCCAATTAAAAGGAACTTTCTCCTTAAGATGCATCCATCCGAAATAACGTGCTGAAAATTGGTAAGGGTGACCCATCAAATGCTGTTGAAGCGGCGGAGAAGCAAAATAGGCGCTATTTTTTGGAAGAACAGCTTTTAATGAGGTTTCCAAGGCCTTATCATGGGCATGTATAGGACCTGCAAAAGCAACTAACATCGACCCATTGTGCAAAGGGAAAAACACATCTCTAAACCATTGAGAACAAGACTTAATGGCTTTTAGCGAAAAACCTTCCAAAGTAGCAATCTTAGCTAAACATTCTCGAATCGCATGATTTTCGCTTTTGAAGAATTCATGACAGAGAATTTTCATTTTCCAGGCACTCTGCATTTCTTTGGAAATCGTTAATTGGGGCTTGATCATGCCTGCAAAAAGTTGCCGCTTATTTGGTGTGACTATATGAGCAATCAGCGGGATGCCGATGGTCGTTCTGATAGCTAAAACTTTTTTAAATTTAGTTAAAATTGCTAGACTGGAAGCCCCTTTTTGGCTCATTTGATGAAAGTTTCGGTATAAAAGCTCAAAAGAAGTATCTTTGCATGCAATGTGTTCCGCTACCCATCTGCCCCTTTTTTGTATCTCCTTTTGTGAACTAAAACAAGAACGCAAAAGAGCAGCACAAAAAGCTGTTTTCTTGATATGCCTTCGATAAAGACCCACACTATCTAATATCGGCTCTGGATAATAAGGAGAGCGGACTATCGAAAAATTTGTATAGTTGAGAAGTTCTGTAATAGTTTCTTGAATAATTTTTTTGGACGAAGATTCTTCATAAGTTTGTTTAAAGCATGTTGGCAAGAAAGCGGGGGCATTTTCGATCCAGAGCACTAAAATTTGCGACAAAAATTTAATATGCTTATTTAAATTTTTTCGGCATTCCTCAGGTTCTTTCAAATCAAACAGGGTAATCAGTAAAAAGCGAAAGATTACTTGATTATGTACTCTTTTCGCACAATTCAAGAAGCGGATGTTTTCCATAAAAGTGAATTGCTCACCAGCATAAGCCACAAGCTGCCGCAATTGGGAATTGATAGGGGCTAAATTCGCTTTGATGAGTTGGGTGAGGACAACTTTCAGGTTTTTTTTTACTTCTGGATGCTCGGTAAACCAGCTGCAAACTTTTTTTGCGGAAAATAATTCTGAGTTTGTTTTAAAGAGTTCGCAAGCCCTTGGAATAGCTGTAGACGGGTCTAATCTAATCCAGTCTAACAAACAGCGGCATGCTAAGGACGCATGATTATAGGTCGTTAAAGCTTTCAATTTGACATGCATTTTCTCCTCTTCTCTAGGAAGGAGTTTTGTCCCCATGTTTAGATAGGTTAAACAACGAAACACGTAGATCTGTTTGCGGTAAACGATGCATTGGGCAAGACTTTCCTCAAAAAAATCCGAAAAATTCGGCTTTTTTTTATGGCCATCCCCAGGCAAAATTTCAAAGAGCTTATTTTCCAACAGCTTTAGAAGGGTTTTTCTTTTATTCCATACTTTTATCTTGATGGGAGGAAGTTGGCGCAAATCAATGAGAGAGGGCATTTTCTTTTCGAAAAATTCAAGCGCATAGATGCAAACAAGGGCAACTTTATCATTTGTGTGACTTTGATTTTCCCTGCCCCCCCCTGGAATTTCACCCGCAAAATTAAGTCGATCCCAATCCTGGGAAGTTCGCAGATTTTCCTCAATATATCTCCATTGAACACCAGACGAAAGAACCATCAGACATCCTCATTGTTTCAGAGAATATAGCAAAATACTTCCGGCAATCGCGACATTCAACGATTCCATGGGACCGGGCATCGGGATAGTGATTTTTTGCATATTGGTGAAATTGCCAGAGGCGGCCCCCCCAGATTCATGGCTGAGCACAAGAGCGATGTTTGTCTGCGGGCCTATTTCAGCAAGAGAAGCTCCAGCAATATCTGCAACCCATACTGTTAGATCATTTGCGGAGACAATCTTTGCAAGGTCTTTCATGCTGCCCAAGGCATACGGCAATCTAAAAGTAGCTCCACGCGCGGCTCTTAAACACTTATCGTTAAAAATATCGCAGCTTTGATCGAGAATAAAAATTCCTTCCCAGCCAAATGCCAAGGCACTGCGAATCAAAGCTCCTAGATTTCCCGGATCATTGATATGATCGACGACGAGTAAAAACCGTATTTGAGACAGACTGGAAGGAGCAGGCATGGCAATTTCTGCCAAGATGCCGGGGGAATGTTGCAGCCCTGAGATTTTATCCACGGCAGCCTGATCCACTACCAGAATTTCCTCCGGTTCAATTTCTTTGGGAACTAAACTTAGATCGATGGTGACAATCCGTTTAATCTGATTATGCTGGGCCACTTCCAAAATGGGTTTAATCCCTTCCAAAATAAGGCTTTGGTGTTCATTTCGATAATCCCGATTTTGACGGACTTTGACCAGATGCTTAATGAGTGGATTCTGCAGACTTTGAATCGTTCGTATGTTTGTCATGTTTCTCCTCTTGCTTTGGCCATAAAGTTGTTCTTTTAAGAAGTGCGAGTACCTCATTAGGATCATCAAGATGCAAAAGGATCACCAATTCTTCAGCTTCTTTTAAAAGCATTCCCATTTGTTTTCCTGGGAGAATGCCCTGATTCATGAGGAAATGAGCGGTGATCAGTGGGGTTTTGTTTTGAATTCTAGCAATATGGGGACTTAGATGCTCTTGTTGGGTCAGATGCGACGCTTTAAACTTTTCTTGTTCTTCAAAGATGAGGTGGTTAGCGGCTAATACTTCAAGACAGAGGGAAGACTCGGGCAAGGCGTAAAAGCGCGTCCATTCCACCTTTTTTTTGGGATGAGACGCTTCTTCTATTAAACGTTTGGCCAGGCAATAGACCTCGACATACCGCCATTCATTCTTACCTGTTTTTAGCTCTTTGCAGATCTCCAACAGAAAATCGATAGATTCATCGGGGAATAATTGAATCAGAAATAAAATCGTGGGTGTAGTGGCAGGATATAATGCAAACGGTTGCACGCGTTTTTTGATCTCATTTAAATGAGTCATGGCCAAAGAGGGAAATATTTCCGGTAATAGTCTGGATCGATGCAATTCGATAAGGGCATGATCAAAACGCGGATAATCGCGCATTTTATTAAACTCCTGCCAAATCCTTTCTTTAGCTACAGAAGGAAATAAAGTATCGGCATTTTCACAAATCGCTTCTTGGGTTTCGGGATCGATCAAAAAACCAAAACGCGAAGCAAAACGGATCGCGCGAACCATGCGGAGGCGATCCTCCAAAAACCGCTCCTGCGGATTTCCGATGGTGCGAATCACCCCTTTCTTAATATCTTCAATTCCATGCACATAATCATAGATAGTGTCCTCTAAAGGGTCATAAAACATGCCATTAATGGTAAAATCGCGTCTTTGAGCATCTTCATATGGAGTAGAAAGTTCAATCTTGGCAGGCTTTCTGCCAGTGTAATCAAAATCTTGCCGAAACGTCGACACTTCAAATTGGTGACCTTCAATGAGCACAATCACGACTCCAAAGGCGAGCCCAACCAGCAGTGTATGGGGAAAAAGATCAAGAATTTCTTCAGGGGAAGCATTTGTAGCAATGTCAATATCTGAAGAGGGATGCTTCATCAAATAGTCGCGCACCCACCCTCCCGCGAAATAGGCCACATAGCCTGCTTTCACCAGTTTTTTTACGATGCCAAGTGCATGTTTGTAAGAGTCATCCATTCGAATACTTTTGCTGAGTTCAGCTAGATTGTACTCCAAGATTTCAGTTACAACAAGAAATAATTAAGGGCATCTCCAGGATTATTGCGAAACCAGTTCCCCTTTTTGGACTGTTTGATTAATTTGCATCCCCCAAATTTTCCAGGCGCCTTTTTCCAGCTTTAATGCGTAATCTACGGTCATGGCTTTTCCAGTCTGGTAAAGCTCCACCTCAATCACACCAATTTCATCTTCCACAAGTGATTGTCCATAGGTGATCGAATCATGATACCGCAGTAAGGGAAATTCCTGAATATAGCTGACAAAAAGTTCAAAGGGAGTATTTTGTTGAAATTCATTCGCTGTTAAACGATAGGCTTCTTGAATTTTTCCCGACGAAAGAGCTGAAAGCTGTTGATCCACAACATTTTTTAATGGTTTATGATCAGCATTTTTTTCTAGTCCTTGAGCTTTTGTCAGCCTAAGTTGTTGTTTAATCAGACTTTGAAAATCGCTCTTTTTTGATAGCTGCCGCGGAACTCCTTGCGAAGCAGCCTCTCCATCCTTAAGTAATTCAATACTAAGAATCTTCCAATCGCCATCTTCATCGATCAATTTATACTCAATAGGCAGCTTTTGATTGTCTGTCGATGTCAAAATTCCTTGAAGAACCAACACCCCATTTTCAAACGAAGAATTCGTAAATTGAATCGATTGATTTTGAAAAAAAGGGGGGTAGCTTTTGATAAATTCGCGAAATTTTTCTAAACTGATGCTTTTTTGAAATTGTTTAGCTGTATAACTATAATAAGCTTCAGTGACTTTATCAGAGCGCAAGGCCTTTAATTGATCTTCAACACTCTGAGTTAAATCCTTTGAAGCGATATAGAAAATTAACATGATTAGAAACATGACAAAAAGTAAAATCGCTAACCATTTCTTCCAAGGAAACCCCTTTTTAACTTGAATCAGCGGCTCAGCACCTCCTCCTTCATTTTTCTGACCGCAAGCCGGACAGTATGAACTATTTTCCAACATCTGAGTGCCACAGTGAGAGCAATACATATGTGATCCCTTTGCTAATCGTTATATCGTATAAACCTGACAATGGAAAGGGATGGAAATAAAATCAAATAATTTTTATACTTAATTTTATAAAAAATGGAACTGGTTAATTTCTAGAAACTTCTAAATTTTTGTGGTAAGAACCATAATACTCTATTAAGTATTCAGCTTTTTTATAATTAGCACGTTTTAATTCTTCGTAAACGCGTAAACCTTGTGCATTTGAACCTTGCTGAAAATAGAGAGCTCCAAGCTTGAAAAGAGTGTCCAGGTCATTTGGACATAGCTTTAAAATCGCTTCATACTCACGAATTTCTTCTTGAGGCATGCGCAAATCATGGTAACTATAGGCAAGCTGTTCGTGAATCCAAGGATCATCGGGAGCGTAATCGTTGAGGATTTTAAACTCTTCAATCGCTCTTTCAGCCGTTTTACGAAATTGATTTGCAAAGACTTCTGATTTTTTCTGGGGAGGAATCCACCGGTCGCTTGTTTCCCCATCGGCTTGATTTGTACCCGTATAAAGTCCAGAGAGCATGACATAAGCATTTGCTAAAGCCGCATGCACTTCAAGATTGGTTGGTTCAAAACGCACCAAGCGTAAGTATTCCTCAATCGTGTTGTTTAGCAGCAATTCTTTCATTAAATGAAAATCTTCCCAGTGAATTTGACAACTAAAACGCTCAAGTGTAGGTGCTAAGCTTTGGAGAAAAGCTGGCGGTTTATAATAGGTGTACTCCTTACCATCAAGGAAAGAGGCAAATTTGCAACAGGCGTTCGCAAGAGCTACATGGTGTTCTGGAACACCTTCTTTATACCCGACAAGATGTTTGCATGCTTTTAGATATCGATCTTTTAAATCTGCTAGCTGTTCAGGTTTTTTTGTTTGAAAATAAATGCGAAGGATAAAATAAGTAAATATAGTCAAAAAAATAAATGCTAAGCTAAAGGCAAAAAGAGAAGATTTAATTAAAAATGCAAAAAAAGTCATTAGAAAAAAAACTTCTAAGACAGTGGCTAATAAAAAAAAGGCATGAAATAAGATGTGACCTTTAATCACTTTTTCGATTTGAGGTTCGATATGAGCAATCACTTTATTAATTTGATCATTAATAAAAAAGTGATCTACTTCAAAAAAACCTTCACCTTCAACTTTAGGAGATGCCATGACGTAATCCTGATCGCACAATACCCGATATATATCAGGTTTATAAGAAGATTACGAAATATACTCAAGACAATTTTTCTTTTTTTCGAAAATGTTTTGGTTATCTAGATATTTTTTACTTCAAACAAAAAATCAGATCTACATTAAATTTAAATAGATATAATTCATGTTTGTATTATGTAAGGCTTCTTAAGTTCTTCTAGATAAAAAATAAATAAACCAGACAATACTATCGTTGCAGAAATAAAAAATGGGAGTGAAACAATTTCATCTAAATAAAACCATCCGAACAGAGCTGTAAAAAATGGAGTTGTGAAGCCCGCAAACGACATAAAAGTGGGTGAATATTTACGTAGTAGAGAGCCATACAGATTATAACAAATCAAATTGGAAACAATAATTAAGAGCATTGCGCATTCCATGAAGGGAATCGCTTCCGTGACTGGCAACGGATCCCAAGTTTCTACCAAAGAAGAATGAAAGAGAGCGAGCGAACCTCCGATGAGCATACTAACACCATTAGCCATAAACGGGGTGTAGTTTCGATCAGCAACCAATTGTTTCAAAAGAATCCACCCATACACACTTGAAACGGCCGCTATGATGACCGCGATTTCAGCCCATGACAACACCATCAAATGGCCGGCTTGCTCCTCATCTTGGGTTGTTGTTAATAAAATAGGAATAAATCCCGAAAAACCCACCAAAAGACCTAGCCATTTCTTGCGATTCATTTTTTCAGCCAATAGAAAATAAGAAAGCAAAGCTGAGACAAAGGGAGAAAGACTATAGATAAAGCACGTTTTGAAGGAAGTTAGGTATTTTAAACCCCAGAATTCCAGGACATTAGTCAAATAAATACTAAAAAAACCGAGAGCGAGAAAGTAGAGAAAATCTTTTTTCAAAAAAACAAAGTTCGCACGGTCTCTAAAAAACTGATAGGCGAGCATCAGGACGCCTGCAAATAGCATCCGAGTCCCCACAAAGAAGAAAGGCTGGGCATACTGAAGGCTCATTTTTGAAATCGTAAATACGCTCGCAAATAAGGCGTAGAGCAAAAAAACCAAAGCCATGATAAACCTTTTTGAATCTCAATAATAAATGAATTTAACTATACCCGAAATTACAAAACAAATAAATTAGAAATTTTAACAATCACATTTACCCATCTGGGTCTCCCCCATATCTCTTCTTTCATCCACAATGAAATTGTGAAAATCTTTTCTTAATTTTATTCGTTCCGATGGATTTGGGAATGAAGTTGAGAAAGACATCCATCATGGCATTAAATCATTTAGATCACATAGTGCCTCTTGCTTTCAAAAAATGATAGGGCATTTAGCAGTGTTTCCAGGCCATGCCAGAATTTATTCCCCGATTTTTAATTAACAAATCTTCACACACAGCAAATTTATCATTACAAACTCCGGGACCTTTTAATTGCTTTTTAATCTAAACGAATATAAACTAAATCTTTTTGTAATTAATAATTAGGAGATCTATGAATAAATTTATATATATATTCGCTTTGGCGATTTGCTTTTCACAAACGCATTTAATGGCGAATTATACGACTAATTATTCTCAAGCCGTTTCAGTATATTGCGATCCAGAGTTGAACTCGTGTTTAGAAAAAATTTTTAAAGTCGACGAAGCGCGTTCTTTGATTGCTCAAGTCAAGCAAGAAGGCTCAGTGCGCGTCATCACCAACAAGCATCAATTGTCTGATCAATTCGGAGCTTATTGGGATATGGAACGACGTGTGATTTGCGTAAATTGCCAGAGCACCGAAGGGAAATGGATTGGATCGATCCTATTTGAACTTTGCAATGCCGCGGCTAATTCTAAATTAGTGCATCTGGATGATTTAGCTTCTAGAGGACAAATCGATAAAGAAAGTTATGTGAGTTCGGTAGAACGTATCGAATTCGAAAATTCGCATATCGCTGCCAGAATTGCTAATCGTGGAATTGAGCTCGGCATTTTTCCTGAGGATGCTTTTCTCCCAACCTACGATACATTTGAAGAGCATTATAAGTATCAGAAGATTGGTGGACATTCTGCCTGGATTGCAAAGAACTACTACAACTTAGTTCCGCAATCTCGTTACTAAGCTTTCATAAAAGCGCACACCTTTCTGTGGTTGGCCTTAAGCGATTTCAGCTACAGAGGCCAGAAGGTTCAGTCTAGCACTGTCTTCCCCTTTCCAATGTTTTTTTTCTTCGAAAAAAAACATTGGAATTTTGACACTTGCTTTTTCAAAATTAGTTTGTGACAGCCGAATTTCAAGCACTCCTCTGTGTCTCTGCCTCTGAAGCATACATTGTAAGCACTTAGAGACTCGTTTCACTCATTCTTTGCCCATGCTTAGCCATCGTTTTTTCAATCAACGGCAGCTGCATTTGCGTCCAGGCAATCGTCTTTTGCAAGCCTTCTTCAAAAGATGTTTGCGCCTTAAAGCCTAAATTTTTAAAAGCTTTTTCAGGGCATCCAAAGCGTTTGCCTGAGTTGTCCCAAGAACGCTTAGGCAAAAATTCTAGCGGTGTTGGATTTTTTGTGAGCCTATTTATAGTTTGGGCCAATTCAAAGATAGTCATTTCTTTGCCGCTTGCCAAATTATAGACTTCACCGCTTTCGCCATAAAGCGCGCAGTGAATCAATCCTCCAACAATATCCTGTACATAAATAAAATCGCGCGTGGCAATCCCTGCATTTTCCAACGGCAGGGCCTCTTTTTTTAGAGAACGATAGATAAAGGTCGGGATCACATTGCGCCATACTGTTGCTGGAGTACCGCGCCATTCTCCGGCTCCTAATATCTCTCGCGGACCGTAGACGTTCTGAAAACGCGCGCGCACAATGGGAACGCGATGCTGTTTGCCGTAGTACTTCGCATAGAACTCCCCGATGATTTTGGAAATGGAATAAGGGCTATCCATATCCAAATTCACCACATCTAATTCTTTGGAAGCACAAGCTTCGCCAAAAGTTTTTTCTGCGACAGCACAGCCTGCTGACGAGTAAACTACTTTACGGCAGTTTGTAAAGTGCTTGATTTTTTCGAAGAGTTTTAATGTGGTTAAGGTATTGTTTTCATGATCGGCTAAAGGGTTATGAATCGAGCTTTGATTGCCGTGGTATGTCGCTAAATGAAAGATATAAGCATACTCATCTTGCAGAAGGGCGAGCACATGGTCATCGGCAATGGATCCTTGCGTAAAAGTCACTCTTGCATCGACTGGCACATTCGTCAATTCCGCAGAGAGTAAATTATCCACAATGTGCACATGGGATGCGGGTGAGGTTTGGAGAATTTCGGCCACCAAATTGCTCCCCACAAATCCTGCACCACCGACAATTAAGACTTTCTGATGATTAAATGCCGCGGTATAGTCTCTCATGTGCGCACTTTCTCTTCCATCCGCAGATGCGTAAAGGTTTGTGTAATGCCATGCACTTTATACCATTCGATCGCTGCCTTGACACCAAAGCTTAGGGGAGTCGAATTTTTCCAGTTGAAATCTGCCTGTGTTTTACTTGGATCTATCAAAATGGTGAAGACATCGTCCGGATTGCGTTCGCGCACTTCCACTTCTTTTTCCAGGGTAATCTCAAGGGCTTTGACGGTTTCATCAAAGAGTTCTTTAATCGAATAGTCAGATCCGCTTGAAATATGATAATATCCTTTTTGGCCTGTACCTGCTAAGGCTTTGAGTACGACTTCCACCAGGTCATCGATATAAATGAAATCTCTTCGGGTATTCATCACAAAACAAGGCTTTCCAGTCGTCAAACGGTGAAAAAAAGTTGGCAAAGGACCGCTGAGATTGCGTGGACCATAGGCATTTGCCAAGCGGAAGGACACAAAATCTAATCCAGAGAGCTCGATGTAATGCTCACCGGCGGTTTTGCTGATGGCATAGCTGCTGCCGGCCGCAGAAATAGGATGGGTCAGTGTGATGGGTTGTTCACTAGGCTTAAGGCCATAGCAAAGAGCTGTTTGAAAATAAATCAAACGGCTGACATCCATTCTTTTAGCGGCTTGCGTGACATAGATGGTTCCCAATACATTTGTGCGCGCATCTTCCTCCCAATTATCTGGATCCTTGTACGCTGCTGCAGCATGTACAACCTTATCTGGGGCGAACTCAGTAAAAACCTGATCTACAAAAGCCTTATCTGCGATGGTGCCTTCAAAAACTTGCAAATGAGGATGGGGTTCTAGATTATCTCGACGGCCTGTTTGATAATTATCAATCACCGCCACTCGGTGTCCTGCGGCCAGCAATTGATCGGCGAGGTGCGAACCAATGAAGCCAGCGCCGCCTGTGATTAAAACTTTCATCATGAAGTGTCCTTTTGTATTTGTTAATTTTTTTAGAGTGTAATTTCTACGGTTTCTTCGCTTGGGTTTAACAGTTGGCGAAATTCGGCTGCTCGATCATGATAGAGCTTGTGCCAAAGTTCCAGCGAAAGCAATCCCCAAATTTTCCGGCCAAATTTTGATTCCTGGGTTAAATTTTTTAAAATCTGATCTTGATCAAAATAGGCGCGGTTTTTAACAGATTGACTGGAAAAAATATCATGGAGGAATTCTTTTAAATCTGTTTTCAGCCATTGATTCAGCGGCACCGGAAATCCCATTTTATCCTTTCTTTGGCGAATTCCTTCCGGCAGTATATGGGAAAAGCTATTGAGGAGCACTTTTTTCAAAGTTCCATCTTTAAATTTAATATTAGAGGGCATGGTCGCTGCAAATTCCACTAAGGGATGGTCTAAAAAGGGGACGCGCGATTCCACGCCATGAGCCATACTCATGCGGTCTTCCACATGGAGCAATGCACGCAATAAGGTCTTAAAATCAAAGTGTGTCATTGAATCAAAGTACGACTCTTTGCCCACATTTTTACCATTGAATATCTTTTTATATTCTGCGAAGGGAGAATAAGTGCCAAAACAGTCCCACACAATTTCTTGCTGCAAGTTTGGCGCACGATTGATCAGCCGGAAATAGCGGCTGTCGATCTCTTCAAATAGCCCTTCGCGCCAAAATTCCTGCAAAAGCGGTTGATAATTTTTCAAGGAGCGTAAATTGGGGATGATCGATTCATAGGTGACAATAAAATTCCCATTCCCCATGGTCCCATTGATGGCAGCTTTCAGGCATTGTTCGAAATAGGCAATCAAATAACGTGTATAACCGCCAAAGATCTCATCGCCCCCCTGTCCACCGAGCATGACCTTGCGATAACCGGAAGCTAGTTTAGAAACATGGAACTGAGGAAATGACCCCGGGCCGGCCACTGGGTAATCTAAATGATAAATGACTTGATCGATCGTCTTCAGAAAATCTTGGCTGGTAATGCTCAGTTCGTGCAATTCAATCCCATGCATCGCTGCATGTTCGCGCGCATAGGCACTTTCATCAAACTCCAAACCAAGCTCAAATTTGCCATTAAATCCAAGCAAGGAAGACCCTTGCGAAAGATAGTGCTGAGCTGTTAGAGCAGAGATAATCCCCGAGTCAATTCCGCCACTAATGTATGCTCCTATAGGCACATCGCTGCGTGTGTGCATTTTAACCGAATCTTCCAGCAAAGCCTGCAGCTTTTCCTCGAAATATTTGGGGGTGTGGTCGAAATCTAACTCATAATAGACTTCCCAGTATTTCGAAAGCGAGTGCTGCCCATTTTCAACCAATAAATAATAGGCAGGGGGCAGCTCTTGCACCCCTTGAAATAGAGTTTTAGTCCCTAAACAAAACTGAAAGACGAGATAATCCTGCAAAGCTTCCAGATCAGTTTCGATTTCCGGAAGAAAAGGCATTAACGCTTTCACCTCAGAAGCAAAATAGAGCGTATCTCCCACCTCAGTAAAGTAAAAGGGCTTAATGCCAAATCGATCTCTGGCACAGAACAGTCTTTGATTGGCCTCATCCCATAGGGCAAACGCGAACATCCCCCGCAAATGATTTAGGCACTCCACACCCCACTTCTGATAGGCCGCTAAAATGACCTCCGTATCAGAAGTCGTCTGGAAAGGATAATCGCGCAACTGCTTGCGGAGTTCAATGTAGTTATAAATTTCCCCATTGTAACAAATCGTATTCCCATAAACGTCTTGCATGGGCTGAGTGCCGCTTTCAAGATCGATAATTTTTAAGCGTCTATGGGCAAAACCCACATGCCTGAGTGGATGCATCCAGATTCCCTCGCCATCTGGTCCCCGATGCTTTTGCAAAGCATTCATGACCGCTAGATGAGGCTTAAGATTGGCATAAGGCGCTTGAGCAATTCGATGAATACCAGCAATTCCACACATTCTGGACTTCCTTTTTTCAGATGAGCAATTCGGCCGCAATAAGTACCTGAAGATCATGGAGATAAATCCAAAATCCAGATTAAGAGAATGCACAAGCAAAGACAGGTGCCATCCCCTTGATTAAGAGAGTAATACCTTACTATAAGAAAGAAAATTAATAAAGGCTTCGGCAGTGATTTTTGTTTTTATAGAAAAGAAAAGGAGAGTAAAAATTACTCTCCTTAGAGCGAATTAGAAAAGAAAAAGCATTTCCGCTTTTCTTTTTAGGGATTTACTTTCCTTGATTCAAAGCTTTAGTAAGCCATTCTGGGGTTTCTTTAGGAGGATCAATTCTACCTGCTGATGTTCCAAGAAAGCTGCGATTTAAAGCCAGATTAAGATTTCCATTGTTAATGTAGTTCACAAAATTTGATCTAGCACGCTCATATTTGTTCTTTTTCCCTTGAGCAGTTAGCTCAGCTTCTAAGGTCCGAATTCTCTTACCAGCGTCCTTAAAACCTTCGATGGATTGAATCGCTCTATCATTCCTATGAAATAGCTCATAATAATTTAAGCCAGTTTCAATTTGCACGCTTCTACGTTGTTCCTCACTAGACATTGAGCCATCAGAAATACCTTCCCATTTTGCTCGGTCCATTTCCAAACAAGATTCGTAGCATCGATAAAGAAAGGCATAGGCCAAGAACTCTTGAATCGACATACCCTCAGGAACACCTTTTAAATAGGCGTTAATATCTCCTTTAATTCTATCAACAACTGCTTCATCCGTGTTTTCATCAATTTTCACTAAATGAGCCTGCAAATCATTTTCAACTTTTGCCAATACTTTTTCAACATGTTCATCTACCGCTTCCTGTCCTTTAATGTCTGTTAAAACAGTTGCAGCATAAGATTTTACATCTTTTTTTAAAGTACGGACAAATGTCTCGACTTGCTTTTCGACTTGTTTGTTAAACTGTGCAGCAAGTTTTTCTCTTAAATCTGCAACAGAACCAAACTTCGTTTTGGCGACATCAGCTAGGCCAGCTCGGTCTACTTGCTTACCTTTTGTTAAAAATGAAGGATCTCGTTTTCCAAGTCTACCTGGCGTCCTGGTTGGAGCTCCCGCAGCTTGGCTTGGTGGCGTCTCTTGAGGCCTTGCAGCTAATGATTGACCTGGTCTTCCTCTTAAAGATCCACCCACTTTAATCCCTGGTCCCTTTTCGTCCTCTCTTGGTGGAAGGGCAGGAGGTGCTTTCGCTCTAGGAGAACGCCTGAGAGTGCTAGGTTGGGATATGGGTTCTTCTTCTCTCGGAGGAACAGGAGGGAGCTGCTCTCCTTTTGCAGGTTGAGGAATTCTACGAAGCACCGGACTTTCCCTTAGTGATCCCCCAACTTTAGCTCCAGGGGCTTCAGGTTTGAAAGCTGAAGGCTGCGAGGGGGTCTCCCCTTTTTCATCCTCTCTTGGAGGAAGCGGGGGTGCTTCTCCTGATGGAGGAGGTTGTGCCGCTCGTCGGCTCGGTGCTGGAATGTCATCTCTTCTGGGAACAGGGGGACCTTCTTGTTTAGGTTGAGGAGCTCTAGGGGTAGACCTTAGTGGAATATTACCGCTGCCTGCCGCAGCAAATGGCGTGGCCTGCCCTCTTGGCGGTGCTTGCGGTTTTGAAGGAGCTTCGCGAGATTGACCTGGTTGAGATCCTCTTGCTAATACACTTAGCATATCTTCAAAGGACCCTTCTGATTTTAAGTTCAAAGCTCTTAAAAAAGTCGCGACTAAAGGTTTTTTAGAGCTTTCCGAAATCGTCAAACTTTTTGTTGAGCCTAAAAGATCATCAATCAGTTTTTTTCTGGTAGACTCACCGGATTGAGAAGATTTTTCACTTATAATATTTTTTACATCGCTAAAAATTTTCGTTAATTTATTTTCGAGCTCTTCTTCAGCTGAACTATCTGAAAGACCCAGTGCTTCATAAGCATCCAAATGGATCACAGCTTGCGCATATAAACCAATATCTTCATGCAATTTGTTATATAATGGGCTAGTCATATTATTTCCCTACGATTATAAAATTTTAAAATCCAACAATAAAAATCCAGCAGATTTTAATACAAATTAATAAATAAACAAATAAAACAATTAATTATATATCTTCATTATATGGATTTTATTTATTAAATTCAAAAAAACAGCACGCTTTTTTTTGTAAAAGAGACAACCCACTTAGAAACAATTATTTAAGAAAGAGTTTGTGAACGATAAAGATAAAGAAGGGGGGGAGAACTGCTTAAGACTTTAATCAGCCCATTGGAAATTTTGAAGATCCCTTAGTCCGTGCATCGATGGATTAAGAGGGAATCGACAATTTTAAGAACTGTTTTGAGTAAGACACGAATTTTATGCCAGAACCTGAATTTAGAATATTTCTATTGCCTAGGAAAGAAGAGGGCTTTCCTTTTTTAAAATGAGCAGTCTTCAAAAGTTATGGCAAGCAGCCGTCTTGGAAGACGTCACTTCTCTAGAATCTCAACCACACATAGCCTTTAGAGCAATTTGGAGAAGAGAAACTAGAAAAACGATCGCCATAACTTTTGAGGACGTCCGTATTAACTTAGATTACTTTTTAACCAATTGGGCAGCTTGTCTTCTTCTGGCTGATCAACGCGCCTAGTGCCAAAGAAGCTTTCAGAACAGGAAAGAGCGCGCCCCCCTTTTTCAATATAATGTTCCTTCATTTCTTTCGAGACATTGCCATTGATAAGCTCTACAATTTGCATTTCTTTGCCACGGATCGTCTTTCCGGCTTCTGCATATATTTCAATTTGTTCAATTTCTTCGAGATGCGTAAAAAAGTATTTAAACAAGTTTAAGGCCACTTCAATGACCTCAGTATCAGGAGTAGCTTTACCCTGCTTGGTCGCTAAGTGTCTTTGATAGTTCAGATCCAGACATCTGGCATACGAGCGAAACAGCCACGCATCGCGCAGTAAGATCGAAATAGACATGCCTTCAGGAACTTTACGTAAAAGTTTATCTGGAGTGAG
The DNA here is from genome assembly GCA_002786175.1 of Parachlamydia sp. Lineage (GTDB taxonomy): Bacteria > Chlamydiota > Chlamydiia > Chlamydiales > Parachlamydiaceae > Parachlamydia. The sequence continues at coordinate 31,956 of PEQL01000004.1, read as the reverse complement.
GAGCAAAGCATTTGCCTCTTCCTCAGAAAACTGACTGAATTCTTTTTTTGTAATCCAGCATGCGTTAAAATCGCTGACCACTTCAGCTGCCACTTCCTTAAAAACAGGTGTGATCTTCCCAAGGATTTCTTCGTGCCCGGAGTCAGGTTTAGAATCTAGAAACTTCTTTAGCATGGGATTATTTTCAGGCTTGAGTATATTGTCCAGCAACCGATCGACAGTCTTTTTATTATTTTCAAGAGACTCTTTAAATAAAGCTTCAAGGCGCGCGATGATTTTTTTCACATCCACTCCGGCTTCTTCAATTTCTTTTTGAGCTTTTTTAGATGGGCTTTTGGGATCACCACCACCAACAGTTTTCCCTTTTTTAAGAAATGAACGCTCCCGTGTTTTGACAACTTTTCCATTGAAAGTAATTGGAGTTGTGGGTGTTTCAACCTCGTTTGTTGTTTTAGGTCCTTGGTTAGAAACTCGATAAGGAGTGCGAGGGAGAGGCGTGCCTTGGGAAGTATTGCCCGCTGGGGTTAAGGGAGTGCGCGGATCCTCATTCCCTGGATGGATCGTTCCATTGCCTTTAGGTGTACTTGGTGTGGACGAAGAAGCTGGATTTTGCATTGAAGTTTGCGGAGCTGGTCTGCGAGGAGTGTCATTTCTCTTTTCAGTTAAGGGGGTATTCCCTTTAATCTTCTTATGGGCTGCCAGCAATTCAGCAGTATCGAAACTAAATCCCTTCTGCATACCTGGTTTTAGTTTAGGAGTTGTAGTAGCAGGAGTAGGTTCTGCCGAAGGGATGATTTTTACCCTTGGGGTGACACTGCCGTTAAAAGGTGGAGGGGCTGGAGGAGGTGGAATACTTGGAGATGTCCCGGGGCTAGTTAAAGGCACATTGCAAGGTTTAGTCGGTGATGGGAGAATGGCGGGCAGCTGCGGCTGTGCTTGTGCACTTTTTGCCAACCCTTCGATTTGTTTTAAAAAAATTTCAATAAGTCCGGGGCAATCTTTACTTTCAAGTTCTTTTACTGTCATGTTAAGACCTTTCAGAAAGTCTAACACATAGATTTTCTTATGCTCTTCAGAATGTATTTGTTGAATCTTTTGGAACTGTTGTTTTAAATAATCAGGCTGTTTTTCACAATTTTTAACCGTTACTCTAACTTTGTCTGAAGCACTATTTAATTCATCTTTCAGTTCCGTGTCTGGTTCGCTTACCAAACTAAGTGTATCATAATAATTTGCCAGGTTAATGTAGTTATCAAAATTTCCGTCGAAATGCATTGGGCTCTCTCCGTATTATCGTGTCGTAAAGGCGCGATCTTTATAATTATATTTAAAAAATTGAGTCAAGATAGAGAGCTTATGCAAAATGCGCTTAAACAGCAATAAGGAAAGACATTTGATGAGAGTAATAATTCTCAAAAATGGGTTGGGATGGCAGTAGAAAAACAGCGGTGCCAAGAAACCCGATCTATCTATTTCGGACCAGAACCTGTCCATTCTTCACTGCCTCATACACTCTCAAGTCACTTTAACAATAAACGCTAGGATTTTTCACTCGTTTCATTTTTTTTCTTAAAGCGATTTGAAACCACCTCCCAATTGATATTATTAAAAAATACATCAATATATTTGCTGCGATCGAGGCCAAACTGAGTAATGTAGGCATGTTCAAAAACATCCATAATTAAAATGGGTTTAGCTCCAGCTAAATGGCCAAGGTCATGTTCATTAATCCACTCATTCAGTAATCGCCCATTCTTAGGCTCCACATAGCTCACCACCCATCCAATCCCACGCATTAAACCTGTTGAAACAAAATCCGTTTTCCATTGATCGTAGCTGCCAAAATCTTGCTGCATTTTTAACATTAAAGGATCTTTGGCATCTAAATTAGCTGTCGCTCCGCCCAAGTTTTCGAAATAGTATTCATGCAGCAGCATGCCATCAAATTCCCATCCTAACAACCTTTTAAGAGCAGCAAACTCAGGAGTTTTATTCTGGCCGGTGCGTGTAAGTTCTTGAATTTTTTGTAAGATCAAATTGGTGTTATTCACGTATCCTTCATAAAGCTTGAAATGCATTTTTAATAATGCATCGTCTAATCCCTTGACTTTCCCCAGTAGGCCGTCAAAATTTTTGACCTGATACTGGCTATGCTGCACTACAGGTTTTGGCTGAATTTCTGGTTCAGCGCCAAACCCTTGAGCAGAGAATCCTAAGCCTAGAATCAGGCAAAAAAATACCCAGTTGTTTAGATTGCTTGCTGATTTAAAATTTTTGGTAGTCATTTAAAACACATCCTTGTAAATAAATTCTTAGAGGAAAATATCTATGTTCTACCGTACTTTTTTATTTTTAGCCAGCGTAATTCTCTCATTATTTTTTTTATACGTTGTCGCTTATACGCCTTCGGCTAAACCCGTAGAGGACATTAAGCCTCCCCTCGGCCTGCCTCCGATTGCCTGGCCTAAAGAAAACCCCTACTCTAAAGACAAAGCAGAACTTGGTCGCCTTCTCTATTTCGACAAACGACTTTCCGGGGATCAGACTATTTCTTGCGCCAGTTGTCATAACATCCAGTGTGCCTACAGTGATTGTCAGGCCTTGGCGATTGGAATTAACCATACGATCGGCACCCGCCATAGTCCGACGATTATTAATTCAGCTTATTCCCCGCATTTATTTTGGGATGGCAGAGCTTCTTCTTTGGAAGAGCAATGCAAGGGACCTTTGGGAAATAAAAATGAAATGTCAAGCACAAGTGATGCCCATGAAGCACACCTTCAATGTTCCGAAAGAATTAAAAATATCCAGGGCTATCAGATCTTATTTAACAAAGTCTTTGCCCGAGATGAAATTTCAATTAATGACATTGCTCAAGCCATCGCGACTTTTGAGCGCACAATTCTTTCCGGCAATTCTCCTTACGATCGTTATGTGGCTGGAGATGATTCAGCTCTCACTGAAGAGCAGCTGCGGGGAATGAAATTATTCAAAAAAGTAGAATGTGCGAATTGTCATTGGGGTTTTAACTTTAATGATGAGCGTTTTATGAATATTGGCATTGGTATGGACGCTGCTGAGCCCGATCTTGGCCGTTATGCCATTACCCATGATGATAAAGATTGGGGAGCCTTCAAAGTCCCTACCCTGCGTGATGTGGAACATTCTGCTCCTTACATGCATGATGGCAGCCTGGCAACTTTGGAAGATGTGATTGAATACTATAACAAGGGGGGCATAAAAAATAAAAACTTGCACCCTTTGATCCGCCCTTTAAACCTTTCTGAAGATGATAAGAAAGCATTGGTCAGCTTTTTAAAATCATTAAACGGGGAAGGCTGGCAAGATTTCCAGGAACCGAACGAATTCCCTCAATAATTATTGAGTCAGCAATTGCTGTGAATGTTCCAGAGATAACACTTGCTTAATAGCCCTATAAATGTTTTTCAGAGTGTTTTAGAAGAACTTTTTGTAAAATGATATTTTTTCTTGCAGTTATGCTTCACCTTAAACTACTATACGTTAGCCACACAATAAATTTTTTATTTACCAACAACTGCATTGAAAGTACTCCACTCACTTACAAAATTTAATTGGATTAGAAAATGCTAAGGATCGTCATCATTTCGTTGTTTGCCGTATTACTCTCTACTACAGTGGAAATTATTGTTTATAGCATAGAAAAAAAAAATCTCCAATCAATCTTAGATTTTGCTTAAACATGACGCTTGCGTTCTTGCTTTGTGTACTGACCTTATATGTTTTAAATTTTTGGTTATGATGGATTTATGAGCTTTGTTTTGAAGACAAAAACACGTTTTGCATATCTTTTGTTTTTATGTGTGTACTTTCAGGGATTAGCTGCGCAAGGATTTAATATTGATCAACTTTTTATGCTTGCGTCTTCAAATAATATTCAAGCAAGCAAACTTGAAGTTTTAGTAAAGGCAAACAAACATAAGATGGAAGGAATTTCTGAACTCTATAAAGCTCAAGATATGTGCTGGTATATCCCAGATTTAGATGACAGAACCCATTTACAAGCCTTAATTACAGCAGCTATTACGAGTGGTTACGTTGCGGATCCTCGTTCTAAATTACTTGCCGTAGGTCTTTCTGTAATCGCAAGTCTCTCAAATAAAATGTATGATAAATATTGCACCTTCAGACTCCATTTAATTACAGCGTCCTATCACTTTGAAATGTGTAATTTTTATGATACCCTATCACTACAACTTCCTGCTGCTCCACATGCATATGACGATGGAACTCGCAGTTTTTTTAATGCTATCGACAGCATAACCCTTTGTTCCATGCTTGTTGATGGTATTTCAGATCACAGAGCTAGAATAAATATGTCTAAACTTTTGATCGAATATAGAGAATATCTCTTAAACATCGGGATTTCGGGAAAAATTGAAAAAATGTCTAAAAACGGTTGGAGACTTTTTGACAGGATGCAGGATAATTTAAATGATATAGAAGATGAGGAAGAAGAAAATCTTGATTTAACAATAAAAATTATTACTCATTTACGTGCAATGATATCGGACTTAGAACTTACAGAGAAGCTATGGGGGATTAAATCCTTGTACTGGAACTACTGAAATTAAAATTATACCGTTCTGAAAAAGTCTTCAGAGCCCTTCAGTTATTCCATGCGTTTTAAAGCTTAAAGCGCTATCCTCATCATTTTATTGAAAGAGGTAATGCATGGATCTGACCAAAGGAAATATCTCGACTCATATCCGTGACATCGCCATTCCTGCTGCCTTAGGCTTTTTCTTCAACACGATGTTTAATATCGTAGACACCTACTTTGCAGGATGGATTTCAACTGAAGCGTTAGCGGCCTTATCTCTTAGCTTTCCAGCCTTCTTTATTATTCTAGCCTTTGTACAGGGAATTGGAACCGGCTCTGCCGCTTTGATTTCTAACGCTTTGGGCTCTCATGATGAAAAACGAGCTGAGCAAATTTCCGCTCAAATTTTGACATTCGCCTTTTGCTGCTATTTCTTTGTGGTATTTATTGGGTTAAAGATCGATCGCTTTCTTTTCCAACTCATGGGGGCCGAGGGAGAATATCTTGATATGGCTGTGGCCTACATGGACGTGATCTTTAAAGGGTCTTTTTTCTTTATCATGCTCTACGCCGCCAATTCAATTTTATTAGCTCATGGAAATTCCCGTGTGCTGCGTAATTTTCTAATAGCCGGCTGTTTGATCAACGCCCTATTGGATCCCTGGTTTTTATTTGGCGGATTTGGACTCCCAGCCATGGGTTTAAAAGGAATTGCCTACGCCACTGTGCTCACAATGATATTGGGCTTTTTTTACGTCATGTACGAAGTGATTTCAGATGGATACCTGCGGGTGTGTACCTTTTCTGATTTTATCCCCAGAAAAGAGGCTTTTGCCGCAATTGCCCTGCAAAGCTTTCCGGCAGCATTAAATATGATGACAATTGGGATTGGGATCTTTGTGATGACTTATTTTATCAAGGATTTCGGCCCTGAGGCTGTAGCCGCCTATGGAATCGGTATTCGCGTCGAACAAATTACCTTGCTGCCCACCATAGGATTGACGGTTGCCTCCTTGACAATCGTGGGACAAAACAATGGAGCTGGCCTCTACGAACGCATTAAGGAAACCTTGCAGATTTCGCTTAAATATGGAGGAAGCATCGTTCTGGTCGGCTGTTTCTTTATGGCGCTTTTTCCCGAAACATTTTTTAGAGTCTTTACAACGGATCCTGCAGTTATTGAAATCGGAGCGACCTACCTTAGGATTGCGGCTTTTATTTCTGGGGGATACATGATTTTAGGCATTTATATGTCCGCTCTTCAAGGAATGAAAAAACCCTTTTTCCCTTTACTGATGGGGTGTTCAAGACAAATTCTAGCTCCCGGGATGATTTTTTATTATCTTCTAAAAGTCAAAGATTTCGGCTTAATCGGCATGTGGATCAGTCTTTTTTGTATCGTGTGGGCCGGTGCCGGTATCACAGTTGTCTATACCAATTGGGTAATCCGGCAAAAATTAGAAGAGTAGAGGCATGTTTAATGCCTAACTCTGAGGTGATGTTATGCACCTCTCGAGAACACATTGTAGATTGGATAGCAGATCGCATCCAAGAATGGAATTCTCTGCCCCCTCTTTGCGCCTTGGCGCTCTTTGCCTTCTTTGCGATAAAAAAAAATTTCAAAAACTTTTGAAAGGAAGATTTATAGTGATTTGGCTTTGCGGTTAGTATTTTAAAATTTTATCTAAATAAAATTTCACTTCTGCACTTTGGGGATTCTCAAAAAGTGCCTGAGTCGCATTCGATTCGACAACTTTTCCTTCACTCATAAAAACGGTCCAGTCGCAAATCTTCTTCGCAAAGCTCAAGTGATGGGTCGCAATAATCAAATGATGCCCCTCGTTTTTCTGATCAACAATTAAATCTAGCACCTCAGCCGTCATGAGAGGATCTAAAGCTGATGTCGGTTCATCAAACAATAGCAATTGCGGTTTGGTTGCAATGGCTCGGATAATGGCAACGCGTTGACTTTGGCCGCCGGAGAGCTGCCTGGGTTTCTTATGTGCATGCTGCTGCATCGAAAATCTTGTGAGAAGCTCGAACCCATACGTTTCGGCAGCTTCTTTCGGATATCCACGTACCTGACATAAAGGGAGCACAATATTTTCTAAAGCAGTTAGATGAGGGAACAGATTCCACGATTGAAATAATATCCCCAAATTTAAGCGGTGGGCCAGCAAAGCTTTTTCATCAAAAACCAAAGGGTGATCATCAAAGAGGATCCTTCCTTCAGACGGGTACTCCAGGCCTGCTAAAATGCGCAGGAGAGTAGATTTGCCACTGCCAGAAGAACCAATCAGCGCAATGGCCTGTGCCTCAGGAATCAATAGATCAATCTTTTTCAGAGCTTGATTCGTTCCATATGTTTTTTTTAATTGGTTAATTTCAAGTTTCATAACGAAACCTTTGCTCAAGCTTTTTGCTTAACAAGGAGATAGGCAGCGTGAGCAGAAGATACCCCGCGGCTAAAGGAATAAAGCTCTCAAGTGTGCTATAAGTGGCGCTGTTGACCTGCTGGGCACTATTGGTAAACTCATTAATGCCAATAATTGATAGAAGCGAAGAGTCTTTGATAATCGAAGCGAATTGTCCGGCTAAAGGAGGCAAGGTCAGCCGAAAGGCTTGTGGAAAAATAATAAAGCGAAAAGTCTGCCATCGGTTTAAGCAGATCGCGCGTGCCGATTCGAGCTGGGTAGAACTGATGCTTTCGATTCCGGCACGAATCATTTCCGCAATATACGCGCCGCTAAATAACGAAAGAGTTAACACCCCTGCCACATAGCGATTTTCAAGATCCAAGGCATAAGCGATCACATAGTAAAACACCAGAATTTGAACCAGCAGAGGCGTCCCGCGAATGAATTCGATATAGCTGATGGCGCTATAGCGCAGCAAAGGGTATTTAGAACCCTTGCACACGGCCGCAATAGTTCCAAAGATCACACTCAGAAGCAGGCTGATAGCTGAGAGGCAAATAGTCACTAACCAACCTTTTAGAAACAGCTGTCGATACTCCCACACATTGGCCCACTCATAAACTTGAGTATAAAAAACAAGATAGCAGAAAAAGCCTAGCAACCCTGCCAACACAAAGCACTGCGCATAGAATAAAAACTGTTTAAAAAGAGGTTGGGGCATAGGTGGACTATTAAAAAAGTTAGTGTTTAAAATACGAAGGGAATGCCCATTTCCTGAAAAGTACGCAGTTGCGGTTCAAGAAATTTTTGCACGATTCTTTTTATTCCATCTTGAGCCTTGAAAGAGCGTAAAAATTCATTAACTTGCAAAAGCAGGTCTTCATTCCCCTTACGCACACCAATGCCCCAGTCTTCGACATCAAAAGGCTTTAAGAGAGCACGTGTCGTCTGCGGGTTTTTTTCCCAATTTTGATAAACCGAAAGCTGGTCATAAATAAACGCATCTACTTTCCCTTGAACCACCTCTAGGACACAGCTTGTTTCTTTATCCAGAACAATGATTTTCGCTGCCGCAAGGTTTTGTCTTGCATACACTTCTCCGCTGGTGCCAGCTTTGACGACAAATTTATACTTTGGATCATTGGCCTCGGCAATTGACTGAAGGGGTGAATTCATATTGACCAGAAGACTTAGACCTATCTTCAAATAAGGCTCTGAAAAGTCTATAGAAGCTTTTCTTTGGGTTGTAATGCTCATTGAAGAGAGAATTAAATCAATCTTCTCCGTTTTTAAAGCCGGAATCAAGCCAAGGAAGGGAATATTTTCGATTTTAATCTTGCGGTTTAAGTGCTCTCCTAAGGCTTGGGCTAATTCGACACTTATGCCGGCAGGATTGCCTGACGGGTCAATCATTTCAAAGGGGGGGTATCCGAGTTCCATCCCAATAATCAGAGGCACATTTTCGGCACCATAAACACTCATCCCCAGGTGAAAAATTAGAAAAGCCATTCCATTCAAAAAAAAATTGACAAAAGAAGTCATGGCATTTTCTACTTTATGGGATAAAAACGAGAGAAGCGCGGGGCTTCTCTCATTGATTAGTTAACTTTGATTGAAACATACCGGGTAAATCCGCCTTGTTTCACAAGAAGCAAAGTGGGTTTATCAGGTTCACTCTTTTTGAGAGCCGCTTTAAACTCTTCTACAGAGTTCACAGTTAATTGGTTAACTGCCACAAGGATTGCCCCAGGACGAATCCCCGCAACATACGCAGGGCTGCCAGGTCGCACTTGCGTAATCAAGACTCCTTTCGTTCCATTCAAACCGAGTTTTTGCGAATACTCGGGAGTGATGTCTTCAACATCGATTCCTAGTTTATTGTCAGCAGCGATCAATTGCGAGGGATGTTCAGGAAAAGACCCGACTTCAATAGGAATATCAATGGTTTTTCCATCGCGCAACACCGTCAAACTAAGCTTCGAACCGGGTTTCATGAAAGAAACAGCTTTTCTTAGCGCAGAAATATGCGCGACTGGATGGCCGTCATACTTCAGCACAATATCGCCTTGGCGCAGGCCGGCCTTGTCTGCCGGAGACCCTTTTGAAATATCTGAAATCAACGCTCCTTCCATTTTCTTTAACCCAAAAGCTAAAGCCAGATTTTGGTCGATTTTTTGTAAGGTGACACCAATAAAACCGCGGGTGGCGGATCCATGGGAAATCAATTGATCCATAATATTTTGCGCAATGTTGCTGGGAATGGCAAACCCGATACCCATGTAACCGCCATTCCCCTGATTGCTGACGATGGCGGTATTAATCCCTATGACCTCACCCTTCATATCTAAAAGCGGACCGCCTGAATTCCCGCGATTAATGGCGGCATCCGTTTGGATAAAGTCTTCGATGGTGGCAATATCTAAGTTATCGCGACCGGTAGCACTAATGACACCTACGGTTAAAGAAGCTTGCAATCCTAGCGGGTTGCCGATGGCAATGGCCCATTGTCCTGTCTGCAAATCGTCGGAATCTCCTAGTTTTAGATAGGGAAGGTTCTCTGCGTCGATTTTAAGGACGGCAACGTCGGTATTTTTATCTTGCCCAATCACTTTAGCGGTAAATTCTCGCCCATCGACCAGCATCGCAGTAATTTCTTTCGCATCTGAAATCACGTGATTATTGGTCAGAATATATCCATCCGGGGAAACAATGAATCCTGAGGCTTGTCCTATCTGTTCCTGAGCACTTTTTTTGCCATTTTGTTTAGGCATCCCAAAAAACTGCTGCCAAAAGTTGTCATTAAATAGATCCAATGGGTCCTCTTGATCTGCCTTTTCACTGCGGGGATTCATGGCAGAATAGGAAGGAGGGCCTACTTTCACTCTAATCGACACCACAGCGGGTGTGGCTATTTTAGCAACTTCGACAAAATCCAAAGCCAAAGTTTGTGGTTTTGCCAGTTCAGTTGGCGCTGGTGGAGAGGAACAAGAAAGCGGCAGGGCAAAGAGAGAGCCCAGTAAAACAGAGGTGCAAATGTGTTTACTATAACTTCTGAGGCTATTTTTAAAATGCATAACCCAATAGCTCCTGGTTAATTTATTTCTTTTGAAATCGAAATTTTAGCTGTTACTGGAAATTCATGCAATGCTAAGCTTTCAATTCAATTCTATATCTATACCAAATTGTTAAATGCCATGGAATCTGATTGTATCAAAATACGTACAAGCATCGATCCTCAACTTAAAAAGCACACACTGCTAAAAGGAACCGCTCTGGCTGGCCTGGGAGCAATCTTATTAGTTGGAAGCGCTTCTTTCATGCCTGCAGCCCAATTAAAATATTGGGGGCTATGGATCTTTCTCTTCAGCGGTTTATTGATGGCCATGGGACTCATTCCCTACCGGACACTATCCCTGCTGGAGGCTACCCCTAACGAATTGATCTTAAACAAAAACACCCTGCTCTTCACCCAAAAGAAAAAGGTGCTATTAGAAATTCCCAATCGTTCTATTGAACAACTCGGCTTCACCCAAAGAAAAGGGATCTACGGATTGCAAGTCCGACTTAAAAAAAATCTTCCCGAAAAAATTCGCCTCTTGAAAAAACATTTATCAAAGAATGATTTTGTTTCCTTCGAAAATGGGGTTCTCTTTTTTCCATATTTTAGTCAGAAGACTTGTTGTTTCTTTAGCGATGAATTTACCGCTGTAATGGATGAAGCTGATGCAGCAAATTCTTTTCCTTAAAAGTTATTTCGTTTATACTATTATTATTTAATTAACTCCATCTACTTATTTAGTTAAACTTATGAAAAACAACGTTCTTCTTCAGGTCTTTGGATCCATCTTTTTAGCGGTCATTGCAGGGCTTTTAAGCGGTCCTGATCTTGAAATTTTCGGGGTGACTTACCTACAGATTTATACGCTGATTGGCCAACTTTTCTTAAATGCACTCACATTGGTCGTCGTGCCTTTAGTTGCCTCTTCGATTATCATCGGCACAGCCCGCTTGGGATCTGACGGATCCTTCGGCAAATTAGGACTGAAAACATTTGGATATTTCATCAGTACAAGCTTATTAGCCATATTAGTGGGCTGGGCTTTGATGTCCCTCATCACCCCTGGGAGCTTACAGGAAATTCCCGCAAATTTAGTCTCTGCCGCTGAAAAAACCCGTTTAACCGAATTAGAGAACGCTTCGCATAGTAATGTGTTTGAAACGATCTCGCAAATCCTCTACAAATTAGTTCCTTCAAACATCCTGGCCGTAGCCTCACAAGGGCAGATGTTAGGGCTGATTTGCTTTAGCTTGCTCTTTGGATTTTTTAGCTCAAGGATTGAATCTCAAGCCGCTGCAGTCATTCAAAGCTTTTGGAGCGGCATTTTCCAAATCATGATGAGCATGACACAGCTCGTGATGAAAGCATTGCCTTTAGGAGTCTTTGGACTAGTAGCCAAAGTGATTGCCACCACCGGCTTAGAGTCTGTCAAACCTGTGGGCATGTTTTTTGTGACTGTCCTCTTAGGGCTAGCTATCCATGCCTTTGTGATCCTTCCCCTCATGCTTCGCTTCATCGGAGGGGTTAATCCCTTATTGCATTTTAAAGCGATTGCGCCGGCTTTACTAACCGCCTTTTCGACTAGTTCCACTGCTGCAACACTGCCCATCACCATCGACTGTGTGGAAAAACGCGTGGGTGTTTCCAATCGGATCTGCAGCTTTACTATCCCTCTTGCTAGCTCTGTCAACCTCTCGGGCTCTGCGCTATATGTGTGCTGTGTCGTCCTTTTCTCCGCCCAAGTCTATGGAATCCATCTCAGTTTTGTGAACCAATGTTTAGTTGTCCTCATGACATTGCTGACCTCCCTGGGAATTGCAGGCATCCCTTCCGCCAGTTTGATTTCAGTTTTGATGATCTTGCAAACTTTAGGACTTCCTCTTGAAGCCATCGGCATGATTTTAGCTGTAGAGCGACTGCTTGACATGAGCCGTGCCGTTGTTAATGTATTCGGCAATACATGCTGTGCGGTTTTAATTGCCCGTTCCGAGGGAGAAACCACGGATGTCATTAAACACTTTAAAAGCTCTTTGACGATATGAAAAAAACTGTTGTCGTCGGAATGTCTGGGGGAGTGGATTCCTCGGTAGCAGCCCTTCTCCTCAAAGAGCAAGGGTACCATGTCATTGGCATGTTTATGAAGAATTGGGATGAAACTGATGCGCATGGCGTATGCCCGGCTGCTCAAGACTTTGAAGATGTCGCACGCATCTGCGATAAAATCTCTATCCCCTATTATTCCGTGAACTTTGTGCAAGAGTATTGGGATCATGTTTTCACCCATTTCCTTGAAGAACTTAAGCAAGGACATACCCCGAATCCCGACATTCTCTGCAATCGCGAAATCAAATTTAAAGTTTTACTCGATAAAGCGCTTCAGATGGGCGCCCAGTTTCTCGCCACAGGCCATTATTGCCAAAACGAACATCTAGGCTATCAGACAAACCTTCTCAAAGGAACGGACCCAGGGAAGGATCAAAGCTACTTTCTGTATGCCATTTCACAAAATGCCCTCCAGCAAGCTCTTTTCCCGATCGGAGGAATGCATAAGAAAGAGGTCCGTGAGATTGCGCGCAAACATGGGCTGCACACGGCTGAAAAAAAAGATAGCACCGGAATTTGTTTCATCGGCAAGCGTGATTTCAAACAATTTTTGGTCAACTATCTCCCTTTTCAAAAAGGGAACTTCGAAAATGTTAAAGGTGAAGTCATTGGACAACACGATGGCGTCGCTTATTACACGATTGGACAACGCAAAGGCTTAGGCATTGGCGGAGCTGGTGAGGCTTGGTTCGTGGTGGGCAAGGATATCGGCAGAAATGTCGTGATCATCGATCAAGGAGCCAATCACCCAGCGCTTTTTTCCTCGACACTTTCAGCCACTGAATTGCATTGGCTTTCCTCCGAAAAACCCCAAACCCCTTTTTATTGCAAAGCAAAAATCCGCTATCGTCAGGTCGATCAAGAATGTTGCATTGAAAAAATTGATGGGGATCGCATCGAGGTCAGTTTTACTATCCCGCAACGAGCAATTACCCCCAGACAGTCTATTGTTTTTTATGATCAAGAGATTTGTTTAGGCGGGGCTCTCATCGAAAAAAGCGGACCGACACTCCACGAGCTAGGTTTAGACTTCCCTTTGCAAAATCAATCTACACTTGGATAAACCTGTAAAAACCTTCTCCCAAGTAATTTGAAGATATCAGTATAGGTTTCCCACGACAGCCAATGATCGATTAAGGGAATGCCTATCACTGATCCAATAAAGCTGACATTCGCTTGAGACGAAAAAATACCTCTCCAGTAGCCAAATGGGTCGAATAAAGAGACCCCATCGCGCTTGCTGACAAAATTAAAAACACTCTCAAAATCTTTATCTTTTACCATCGTCGCTGAGCCTATGGTAAAGACTCGAATCATACGCCTTTCTTCAGGAGTTAACAATAAGGAAGCTGTCAAAGTATCCGTCCCCCCTAGACTATGCGCGTAGTGCATAATCAAACCGCCATTTTCAGGTCCGCCCATCTCATCGATAAGCCCCCTCCACATGTTTGCTAGCTGTCGTACATGCGGGGAGGCATATCCAAGTTTAGACATAAAGGCCTGGACTAAGTCTGAAAAAAAACCTTGAGTGGGCCTGAAAATGTAATGAACATTCACCCCACCGTGCGTTTCAGAAAGGATCCGCAACGAAATTTGAAAGTCTTTCCTCACATTCATTATCCCGTTAATTAAAGTCACACGCACCCCTTCATCAGACTCGCCGCGTCCATGGATGCCGGTTTCAGAGGGCATGATGTAGAACCCTGTCAGATGAAAAAAGGGTCTTTCGATAAAATTTTCAACACAGCTTCTTAAGCCTCTCTTAAATATATTTGTGCAATTTTTTTTGAATTGAAAAATTTTCTGCTGCGCAAACGTCTTCATGCGCCGGTATATGTTCAACGAACTGGTTTGCAAGGCAAATAATCCATAGAGATCAATTTGATTCATGGGATTATTGTTGACATACGCATAATCATTGGGAGAATCTGCCTTAAGAGGGTCTGGAGTTAACCATCTGGCTATCTGAGGGAAGTAGTAGCGATGTCCAAAGTATATAAATCCTGTTTCTGCATCGACCCGCTTACTGGAAAAATGCCACGGATTGCCCGTTTTTGTTTGCGGAATAATCTGGGCATTTTGATCATAAACTGTTTCGACTCCAAACGCTGAATAGCGATAGAATTCATCAATCTGGCCAGTTTGAGCATTCACCAGGCAGCAGACATTTCCTCGGTTGTCATGCAAAGGTGCATAAATTTGGTCTTGGATTTCAATAGCTACGGCAGCACCTACCTCTGCACCCAGGCCATTCCCAAGAACACGCAATGTACAAATATTCCCCTCTGCATCCATTTCTCCAATTTCATTCTCTCCGTCATAGAGAAAATAGACGGTCTCCACAGTCTCCCAGATTTTTTGCTCGGAGTCATAGCTTTTAATTATTTTTTGATAGCGTCGATTGAAACCATCATAAAGGTATTGAATGGAATTATTGCCTGTTGTAATGAACGTCAAACGGTCTAAAGCATCGTAGGCAAATTGGACTTCCCCCCTCTCATTTTGAGATTGCCGCACACAATTTCCATTACGGTCGTATTCAAAAGTCAGAGAAGCGGCCTTTTGCAACTGAAAACTGTCATCATATTGATAAACGTCCTCATTTTTTGCCAGACATCGGTAGAATGCATCACAGCGATAATGATTCTCATTAAGATCATCTTGCTCCACTGTCAGTTGATTCTGGCAATCATAAGTAAAAGAACTTTTCCTTTCATTTAAAGGATCGCAGAGGGTCATATGGGTGAGATTGCCAAATTCATCAAATTGAATAGATTTTTGCGAAAAATAGGGAGAAGTGATTTCTATGAGCCGCGTTTGAGCATCATATTTGTACTGCACCTGGCCTAAACCCTTAAGCAATTCAGCTGCGAGAAGATTGCCTTCTAAATCATATTTAGAATACCGATGCTTGTAACATTTTTGCGGGTCTGGGTGAATCCGATGAATTTCTTCCAGATAAAGAGCATTATAGAGATAATTGACTTCGGAACCATCGGGCAAACGCATCTGTGTCTTGCGTCCTTTGAGATCATATGTATTGATCAAAGAAACGTCTTTGCGGCTTTCTTCAAAGCTTATCTGCCCGGAAGGCGTATATCTTCTGGTCATATTCACTCCGTGCCGCAGATCGATAGCTTGCGTCACTTGATTTTGTGGATCGTATTCATAGCGGTAGTCAATGGACTCATCGGAAGAATAAACCTGCTCGACTAATCCGCGTTCATTATATGACAGGTTTAAGACCACGCCATCGGGTTTGATTGTTTTAACTAATCTCCCCTGTTCATAGACATAGGATGTTAGCCGCTGAGAAGGCGTGCCGCTGCTTTCAATCGAACGAATTAAATGCCCTGCTTGATCATATTGCCACTCCGAGATCTGTGCGGAATTGGATGATCCATCACGGCTTTTTTGCCAAATTTTGTTACCCTCCAAATCATAGCGAAACTCTTGCTCCAGCAATAGTTGGCCAAGACTATTTGATTTTGAAAGTTGAACAATGCGCTGAGCATTATCAAAACGGCTTGTGGCGGTATTCCCGTTTTCATCTTCTTCCCATCGCTCCAATAAATGTTGCCCAAGCCTATTCTCATAAGTGTATTCAAGCACTTTAGCACGTTTAGAGATTGCTAAAGGTTGTGCAGCATTGTTTACATGCTGCAATATCTCTCCATGCCTATTTTGAATAACAATCCCACACACATTGCCTTCGCTATCCTTTTCATGAATCGTCTTGGCGTAGAATGCTTTTTCAGGTCCATACCACTCTTCGACGGCATCGAGCTTTGCACAGGCATCGTAGTGATACACGGTTTGGAAAAAGGAATCTTGTATCGAAGTCTTTTCCGCAATTTGTTTACCAAAGGCGTCATACAGAAAATGGGTGAAATCCCCAGAGGAGGCTTCAAGGGATTTTAAATTGACGGAATTATAATAGGCGTGCGTTTTTTTAAGTTCGTTAGTGGTCGCATCCAATAGAATCGCATCAGTTATTCTTCCTAAAAAGTCTCTTTCATAGATCATGGTACATCCATTTGTCATCGTCCATTTCTTTAAAGATCCATCTAAGGAATATTCAAAAGATTCTTGTGACTGGTCGGGGTATTCGATTTTGATAGGTTTGCCTCTGACGTTATAGCTAGTCAAGGTCACCCCTCCATTGGGCTTAGTAACAGCATTGATGCGATCAAATAAATCATAACTATAAGCCACAACGGGATTTTTAGGAGCACCATCCTCATCCTCACAGGCTGGATAGATGGTCCGTATCAAGCGATTCAATCCATCATATTCAAAACGTGTTTCGAGCCCTAATCCATCGATGACAGCAATTTTATTGCCTTGGGAATCATAACGATAGACTGTTACAGTGGAGGCTTGAGAAGCATCTTCTAGGCACTCTTGACGAAACAGGCGATTTCCTAAATCATATTGATTAAAAACGGTAGTGGATTGACCTTGAGCATTTGTTTTTTTTTGATAGAGCAAATTTTGATAACAGTCAAACCTTTGCTCTTCGATGGCCTCAGGGGTGGAGCTGTAGATGAGGTTGCCGGCAGAATCATAATCCTTCATTTCCAAAGAGCAAAATATCCCTTTTTCATCAAAAAAATCTCGCCGCACTAGCCTATTTTGTGTATCATAGCGATGCACAATGCGCCTTTGAAGACTTTCATAACCCGTTCTAAGATCTAATAATTTCTCTTCAATAACTTCAGGCAATCCTTTCGCTATTCCCTCAGAAACAGGATGAAGATAAGAAATATGCTGTTCAGTGACCCCATCAAAGCTCCCCGGATCAGATGTACGACCATCATCAACAACGACTTTTACTAAAAAACCATTTTCATCGTAGCTATACAACTCCCGCAAACGAATCATGCCATCTTCAAGATAAAATTTGGCGGTCATTAAATCTTCCACATAGGTGTAATTTAGTGAAACGCCATTCTCGCCATTTACTGATTTAAGCTGCTCTCCTTCATAAACATACGTGGTAGAATAACTCTCTACTCCAACGACAGCCGGAAGGCCTTGTTTACTCTTTGGAATGGGCAATGGAGTCTTGCCAGTCAGATTTCCAAACAGCGTTTCTTTGAGGAGCTTTCCCGTAGGGTTATAAACGTACTCTTGATAAGACCAAATTTTGCCTTCCGCATCCTCGATAGATTTTCCAATAGGGGGCAATTGCAGATTTTTGGTATCCCAATAGTATCTTTCCGTGCGATAAAGCACGTCGAGGGCCTGAGGATCTTTCAAAAAATATTGAATCGATGTGATCTGATTGAAAATGTTGTAGTGATAGACTGTTTTATTTCCCAATGCATCATACACTTCAGTCATTCCCGGAAAATAATTTAGCTGCAGAGTTTGCACAGGCTCGCCTTGGCCTCCAACTGGACGGGCTTGGCTTTTGACTTTACCGCATTTGAAAGTTCTTAGAGGCCCTGGGTTATCCCACATTTGCTCGGACGGGTTTTCCAAATGATAATAGTCCGTCTGAACAAAGCGTCCTTCTACCCCTTCTTTGCGACTTAGCAGCATTTTTTGCTGAAGCGGATGCTCCACATACTGATATTTCCAAATCTGGCCTGAAGGCAGTCGAACTTCATCCAGCAGAAGGAACGTCTGCTTGTTTTTTGAAACATGCGAAGAAAAATTATACTGCAGCTGCTGACCATCATGACTTTGAGCTAAACAGGTTAATGGTCCCTCTTGGGAATAGGTGAAGTGGATCCAGCCATGCAAAGCATCCTTTTCCAGGATTTTGGATAACCGTCCCTCGACATCATATTCTAAATCAGCTTCAGGCGATTCATATCCTTCTGTTTTCCGGTATGGATAGTTAAATTGCCAGCCATGTTCAACAGCATGACGTGCACGATCTTGCGGCAGAAAAATACGTTGCAAGGTCAGCGGTCTAGCTCCCTGCGTGCATAAGTCAATTTCGCCTTCGCATAACTCCCCGGTGATAACATTCACAGTTTGATTGACAGCAGCATTCGATAAATATTCAACAGATTGGCCAAATAAACATGAAGCAAAAAACCAAACGTAAAGAACAGTAAAAAAAGATGTGTGTGTCATAGTGAAGTATGGAAATTAAGAAATGGCAATTAGTGTTAGCGAAGTTTAAGAAGTATGCAAGTTATTATTGCACATTTCTTTATTGACTTCTCGTAATTTTAAATACTTATAAAAAGCTGTGTTAGCATTATAGGTAGAGATTATAAAACCTTCATACCCACCCATAAATCCTCTTTTCAAGAGGTAACTTTTAAAAAAAGCAAAGAATCCATGCAGGATAGCTTTACTGATGGATGACGACTTTTTTCCCTGATTTTGCAAAGCAAATAGCTCCGAGTAGGATTGCATTTTTGTCAAAAAATCCGTAATCGACTCATAGGAGTAATGCTTAAGCGGAAAGTTGAGTTGTTTTTTTGTAAGATGTGCTGTTTCTACAGCCTCATGAACCTGTGCTTCGCTAAAGGCAGTCGTCGTTCTATTGTAAAGCCGTACTTGGCGATCAGGATACCACCCGCACCATTTAATAAATTTTCCATTGAAATAATTATGCCGTGGAAAACTATATGCACATGCCGTCGATAAGACTGTCTGTTTAATTTCCGCCGCAAGCTCAGGCGTGACAATTTCATCGCTATCGATCGAAAGAATCCAATCGTACTTGGCTAAGCTTGATGCTAGATTGTGCGTGGGACCAAACCCCTGAAAAATTCCTTGATGAATCACCACATTTGCAAATTGCGCTGCAATCGCTAAAGTTCCATCTGTGGAGCCATTGTCAAAAATAAGCACTTCGTCAAAAAGACTGAGAGCGCTTAATACTTGATTTAAATATTTTTCACTATTTTTAGTGAGAATTGTGACGCTAATCATATTGAAACTCAGGTTGCGATGGGTACAGCTTCAGAGATTTGCATCTCCAAAGCAGTACACAATATCAAGAATCTTGCTTCTTTTCCAAAGATTTTAGCGCATCTTCTTCAAGACTTCGGATAAAATCATCTGGTAAAGGTTCATAATCTTCTTCTTCATAATCTTCGGCTACCTCTTGAACGGCTTTATAAACACGGTCAAAATGTCCTTCGAGGTTAACAGGGCGTTCAACCCATCGGATCACTCCATCCGAATCAATCACAAATGTCGTACGCTCAGGTGTATTATCTCTCAATGTATCGAACTTCTTGGCTAATTCCAATTGATCATCGCACAAGAGCGTGAAGTTAAGCTTATGCTTATTGATGAATTTTTGGTGTGATTCAGCACTATCTGAACTAACGCCTACAACAAGCGTATTCAAATCATCCAGATCGTCCATGCGATCGCGAAACTCACAAGCTTCTTTAGTACAGCCTGGGGTATCATCTTTCGGATAAAAATATAAAACCAAAGGACTGCCTATAAGATCTTCATCAGTAACCTCAAAACCTTCCTGGTCTTTAATTTTAAACTGAGGAAGACTATCCCCCGTATTGATCTTGTATTTCATATGGCCCTCGCATGTAAAATTTAAAGTTAATTTCATGAGAAAGATCATAGGAAGAAGAGGAAATGTACGTCAACCTCAATTTTACACTAGGTGGATTTTAATCAATCATTCTACATCTTCTTGGTGGGCTGTAGAATCCGCTAGCTGGCATTTTGGGACTGCATATACCGCTATGGCAAGCTTTCATGGTCTTAAACTTGAGGTTTCTTTCAAGTTATTCCCTCTTCTGTTCAAAAAATGGTCGGTCTTGTACGCTAGACAATCAAAGCTGACAATTCATTGCTCTATCAAATCATTTACCTAGGGTGCAAAATGCAAAATCTTCTTTCTCTAGATCGTGAAGCCTACGAATTTAAACGTTTGCGCCGCAACCGTCGCTCAAGTGCCATCCGCAGCCTGGTTCAGGAAAATTATTTAGTTTCCCACCAAATGGTAGCCCCTCTTTTTGTCTTGGAAGGTGAAAAACGTGCAGAGGCCATTTCAAGCATGCCGGGCATTTATCGGTATTCGATTGATTTGTTGATCAAAGAAGTGATTAAACTCTATGAGCTGGGAATCAGGGCTGTCGATTTATTCCCAGTCATTGCAGCTGAAAGAAAAAATGCTATGGGCTCTGAAGCTATTCTTAAGGGAAATTTAATGCAGCGGACGGTTAGCTGCCTGAAAGCTGCTATTCCTGAGATGTGCGTGATGGTAGACATTGCTCTAGACCCCTACACAGATCATGGACACGATGGAATCGTAGATGACAAGGGACGCATCCTCAATGATCCAACGCTTGAAATTTTAGCCAAGATGTCCGTTCTTGCAGCCGAAGCCGGCGCGGATATTATCGCACCCAGCGACATGATGGATGGGCGCGTCGGGTTTATTCGCCAAGCTCTGGATAGCGCAGGATATGCTGAAATTAATATCATGGCCTATGCTGCCAAATATGCGTCGGCATTCTATGGCCCCTTTCGTGAAGCTCTGCAATCCGCTCCAAAATTTGGCGATAAGAAAACCTATCAACTCAATCCAGCCAATTGGAGAGAGGGCTTGCGTGAATCTCTATGCGATGAGGAGGAGGGTGCGGATTTTTTATTAATCAAACCAGCGCTGGCTTACCTAGATGTCATTTGCCGCATCCGCGAAATGACTCATCTGCCTATTGCTGCATACCATGTGAGCGGAGAATATGCCATGATCATGGCAGCTGCAGAGAAGGGCTGGATCGATGCCGACAAAATCTTAGCCGAAAGCCTCATCTCGATTAAAAGAGCCGGAGCCGATTTTATCCTGACTTATGGAGCAGAACGGATGGCTCAGCTTTTAAAGCAGGGCTGGAGCTTTACATAACGCGCACATCAGTTCAAATTTCTTCCTGATAACGCTCTAAGGCAAACCACAGAGGCACAGAGAAAAGGGGAACTAACCTCAAAGCAATGTTTGAGTCCCCCTTTGTATCCATAGCCTGTAAAATCCCTAAGGAGTTTTTTTTAAGGAAAAAACTCCTTCTGACTTTGACACTTGCGCAGCAAGTGTCAAAATAATTAGATTGTCACCTCTTAAATTTCAAAGACTTAGCTTACTCTTAAAAGATATTCCACTTCTCATCTCTCTCTGTGTCTCTGGCCTCTGTGGTTCCCCTTGTTCAAGAGACAAAATCTTGCGGATTACGATAAAGTTAGCGCTGCCGACTTTCACGAATCGTTTCGAATAAAGAGTCGCCCGTCACAGCAAAGACGCCGATGTCTCTCAGCCAGGCTGACATTCCATAGCCCCAACGTTTGCGATCGCTATGGGTATAGAGGATATCAAGCGGGATGGAAACTGCCACACCGCGGTCTTGATAGCGCGAACAATTGATGTAATCTCTAGCATTGGTATGGGTATACCAAAAGGAAACGCGCAAACCACTATTAAAATACCTGGTAATTTCAAAGCGGGCGCCCCAGTCATTTGCTAAGAATTTACCCGCCTTAATATGAAAGTCCATATTTATGTCTTGGCAATCGTAGTGCACATTGAAGAAGTATTGCTTACCTAAAAATTTTTGATAGGAGGGTGTAAAACGGTGCAACTTGCGGATTTTATCGGTAAAGCCAATTCCGCGATACGTCCGTTTTTTTAAAACGGCAGCTTCGACTCCGATAGCCCAAACTGAATTAACTGGGTAGTACAGTATTTCAGAAGCGACTCCCCCATAAGCTTCTTCAAATAATCCTGTGGACAGCCTCGAAAACCACCCCTGCCCCATATTCCAGTTTTTTTGGAGATAAGCTTCGTCTACTGTCAGCCCTTCTTGTTGATAGTAACGGATCACGTCGGTGCGAACATTGATTAATTGACTGGGATTCAGACGGTCCATATCTTGGATATCTCCAAGGTTGGATGCTAAAGCATAGCCAAACATCACCGAATAGTAAACATCGTCCCATAAGTACCCATCGAAGGCTAAGTTCAATCCAAACAGGTACTTGAATTTCCCACGGGAACTCCCGAAAAAGGTGTGGATTTTAGGTAAAAGCTCCACATTAAACCAATTTCTCGGTTGCTTGAAGATCACTCGGCTACACGACGGACTCGAAAAGCTCACATCACGCACCGGACTTAGTACATTAAGTTCCGCGGCTGCGATCTCTTGGGCGGCAAAGTCATGTAGGAAACGTACGGCAAAATGATATTCTTGCAAGGGCAGGCCTTCCGCTTCCAAGACGACAATAATATGATCGATATTACCTGGAGCTAAATTGGCCAGCAAATGATTCAAACGTGTCCGAACATCACATTCGGTGCGATAAACTCGATTCTCCACATGAATGCGCAACGTTGTTTGTCCAAAGCAATCTGGCGATAGCACCATCTGGATTAGATCAAATCCCTGTTTGCGGAAAGGATAGATTAAGTCCTGCACCAGCGCCATTTCGGGGCGGCGGCTGCCAACAGGCTCAATATTTTGCGGCGCCAGGTAGACTTTTGGGTTATCTATTTTAGGGAAAAAACCCTTTGTATCGCCAAAATTATAATTCACAGACGCTGAAAAGGCCCATTTATGCCCGCGGATGCGGCTGCACGATAAATCCAACAGTTCCCAGAAGCGGTATTTAAATCCAAAATTCACCGCCGATTTCTTCTTTCGCCCACGCGGATGTTTTTCGATGTGGGGATCTTGATAGGGAATTGCATCATATTCAGCCACCACTGCAAAGTTTTTAAGAAAAGGATATTCGCAATTTTGGCGGAAGGGGATCCAATGCACACCCCCGAAAAAACCGCGAATGCGATGCCATCCATAACCTAGGCTAATTTCGAGATTTTGCGGCAGAAACACATGCGTAAACACAAAATAGCGCGCTTTGAAAGCACTGGTTCCCATAAAATCTTCCAAGCCAAAGGCAAGTCCAGGAAGCACATAATCGCTATCTTCAGGCCGAATAATCGAAAATTTGACGTTAGCCCCTTTGTCAGACAAGTCTCCAAAACCCAATGGACTTAAGATAGGGTCATCAACCCCTTTAAACACGCGATAGTTGCCCGAAATCTCTAGTCGATCCAATACCTGAAAGCGCAAATTATAAGTATAGTAGGGAGGCATGGAAGCATAACCCGCCCCAATCTCTCCTTCCTGTCCCATCCGAGCAGAGGGCATATTCAGATACCCTCCCTGCAAAAGATGATTGAAATAAACAGGTAAACGATCGCTGATGCGTCGATTCCAGTAATCTACGATGATCAGATCACTGAATAAATCTCCTTTAGAATAAACGACTTCGGCCAAAATTGACGAAAAATTCGCAAAAAAACAGAGAGCGAGTGTTAAAATGCAGCTTTGCAGATGTTTTATCTTAGAATTGGCAGATGGCATGAGCACTTCGAAAATGAGTTTTTTGCGAATAAATCATGTACCAGAATAACTCTGCGGGAGAGAAAAAGCAAGAATTAGATTTGCCTGAGAATAATAAATGGAAAAAAACGAGTTGATATTTTTATAATGTTTTTAAAGCTTTGATATGCTATTCTTTTATTTTAAAATTTTCTTGGAGTTAATTAATGGCGATACAAATACTCAATCCTAATTCAAAAAATTTTGAACAGGATTTGCATAATATTCTTACTAGCTTAAATACTAACAAACACTTAACTCTTTCGACAAAATTAAGCATCACGAATCGAAATAATTTGCTGTGGGGCGCCATTAAATGTTTTTTAGTTAAAGTCTTAAAATGCAAGTTATCTTTAACGCGCAATGAGGATGTGGCTAAGGCTCTTAAAAAATTTGCTCAGGATCATGCTGTTTTATTCGACCCCATGCAGAAATCGCAAAATGTGAGAAATTACAAGGAAATTTTCGCCAAAGCGATTCAGATTAAGTTTGATGCACCCACAGGTCAGGCTATCCGAGATCCTAAAGCAAATAAGAGATTAAAGCGTTGTTACGACCTCTTCGACCTCTGTCTAAATTCGCAAAAACCCCCTTCATCCTCAAAACCAACTTCAACCCCAAAATCTGAGGCTGCCAATCTTAAAGAAGCTCTTGAATACTTAAAAGAGATAGAAAAATATCCAACTTTAGGAGAAAAAATCTCGAGAGCTTCTCTATTTTCTGAAGAAACTTTACGCGAAAGATATACAAAAATTATCGCAAGCTGTCCTTTTAATGAATCCAATCTCCTGCTTTTAAAAGATTTTTCATTGCTTTTAAAGCAATATCAATTTTCCGATCTTCACGCTCAGTTGAGAACCAATCTAAAGGCCAAGAACCTCGAAATTCCGATTTCTGAGTATTATTCAAGGGTCGCATTGGATGCCGAAATTATGCAGATTCAACGCACCGAAGTCCCTTCATGTTTCCCTGCCGATGATCAACCAGTAGAGTGCCTTGTGTTAAAAGGAACAGATGGCAAGTATTTTGGAGTAAAAATTCTGACAGAGGAGGATAGCGATATCCAAGTAATTAAGATCACACAAGACGGAAAACCTAAGGAAGTCTGTGTCAGTCAAAAGGAATTTTCAGATCGATTGCTGCTAAACTCCCTTGACGCCTCATTCGCTGTAATGACTAATCATTTGAGCGAATATTTGAAGGAAAGTAATCATATTTTAGCCCTGAAAAACATTCAAAGAATCACTGAAAAACAACAAAGATTGGGAACTTATTCTCCTGAAGTATCCGTTTTTTTAAATGAGGCGATTTGCCAAGCCTTCGCTAGACTGAAATCTCTAGAAAATGCCATTGGAATGCCCTTATCTACTCTCGCGTTGAAGATCAATACCCCAATGCCTGCAGCTTTAAAAACTGCCGAACTAGTTTTTGGTTTCCGCAAAGACAAAATCTATGTGCGTGATTTAGCCAATAAAAAACCTTTAGTGAAGGGGGGCGAAGCCGAAATCTTCCTCATTAAGAATCCAATTTCAGGCAAAGACAAAATCATGAAATTTTATGATAAGTATTCAGGCTTTGGCTTTGGGTCACCTTTTGCTGCCGCCGAAGTCGGACTCCTTGAGAAATTATATGAAGGGCATAACGGAAAGCTCCCCGGATTAATTAAACCTTTTCATGGGGTTGTTAACTTTGTGACAAGTTCGGCAAACTTGCAAAGTAAATACCTTGGCAATCTCTATGAAATTTTAGGCTTCAAAAAGGATGTCGCTGCTCTAAAGCCCGATGCTAGCATTTTCACTTGTCTAAATGAAAAACTAGAAGCTTTTGATGAACTTCTTAGTGGATTTGAATACTGCGTGACTAAGCATGGCCTAATCCATCAAGATGTTAAATCTTTAAACATCCTGGTCTCTAAGGATGCTCAAGGCAAAGCACACCTACATTTAGGCGATTTAGGAAGTGCTGTCTTGATTAACCCGAACTATCCTGCTGAAACAATTAGGAAATACGATGCTGCTTGGTCTTCAAAATATCTACTTTTAGCTGACCTTAACAAACGCATGCAATTAGGTAAAAATTATTTTAGAATGAATGAGCCTGATTCGCCTAACTTTACCCAAGATGCCGAGACATACTTCAATCATTGTAAAAGCCTAGATGTTTTTGCACTAGGGTGTGTATTCACAGAATTCATTGCCCCCGGTCAAGAATATATGGAACGTCGGCCGTCTCAAGATGGCCAACCTAACATCAATGGCCATCCTCTACCTGGCACTTTCAAAAGAAAGGTCCTCAATGACGCGGGCTGTCCTTCCGAAATCATCGATCTCATTGAGCAAATGGTTGACCAAGATCCACTTAAGCGACCTTCGATCCAAACTGTTGCTGCCTCATTTAAAAAAATTCTCACGGAGATTAAAGTTCTCCCATAGACCCTCAAAAAATTATTGATGCAAGGCTAAGATACTGAATTTGTTCAGTATCTTAGTTTGCTATAATTCAATAAATCCAATACTTATTTATAACAAATCTGTTAAACTGAAATTATAACAAATAAGATCGTTTTATATCTTCTCGGGGAATTAAAAGCCTATGGGAAAGAAAAAAGTAAAATATTACCCGCCGAGCCCGGAAAACGATCGCCTGTCTTATTTTTTTAAAGCGCATCATATTTCCAAAAAAGAAAAAGCCAAAACAGGCGCTCGCAACTATGCTTTTCGTCTTCTTAAAGATGAAGGGCGGCTGCAAAAGCTGGCAACAGCTTTCTTTCAACATCTTCCAACGGAAAAATTAGCCCATTTCGAAAAAGAAAACCCGCAAACAGCGAAACGTCTTTTCCATTGTGCTGAACAACTCATCGAAGGCTCCTTCGGCACAGTACAGCAAAACAAAGCCCAAAATTTGGATGAGGCCCTGTTTACAAAATCTTCCTTGCAAAAATTGCTTCTGATTGATTGTGCACTGAATGCCTTAAGTGAAGCACATATCCCAGAAATCATCAAACCCACCGCCTTAACTCCTGCCTTCCAAAAGCTGGTGCATTCATTCGATTTGTCCCAAGCAAAAAATCTAGAGAAATATGCGTATAAGCTAGTTTGGACGTATGAGGATAAGCTTGCGGTGGAACAGCTATTGCGCAGATACCTCTCAAACTTACTAACCCCTTCCCATGTATCTGTCGATTTGATGATTGCACATGATGAACCTATTGAAAAATCCTTGAAAATTTTTGAAAGGATTACGAATCCTTCAGAACAATCAAAATCTTTAACAAGTATTATGAAAGAACTCATCCAAACCAATCGTTTTAAAGAAGCCATGGAAACAGCCAAGTCATTTCGCGCAAATAAAGGAAGTACCAAACCCTTTGTCAAGGTGATCGATCAACTCCTCAACCCAAGCCGTTCCCAAATCGAAAAACTGATTTTTGCGAATCGGATAGATGAAACGCTTGATTATGCAAAAACCATTGAAAATGTAAATGAACGCAATAAACTGTATCAGAAAATAGCGCAGGCTTTGATTAAACACCGCCGCATCGATTTGGCGAGGCAAGTGGTTAAATCCATCCATGACGAAGATAGTCGGGAATACACTCTCAGCACTTTAGTCAACACCCTTGCAAGTATGCAAGCTTTTGCAGATGCGGCTATGCTAGCCAGAGAAATTCAGGATGGGGGATATCGCGAAGACGCTTTTGCCTATATTGTCAAAAGTCTTTTGATCCACCAGAAAGTCGATGAAGCTATTGCTTTTGTAGAATCGATTCAAAATATGCATCAGCGGTCAAAAGCCGCTAAAATTCTGCTGAGCAGCATGAAAGCCCACCATGATCCAGAGCGAACTGTGCAAATCCGTGAAAAGTTTGAACTTGTCCGGTAGCTTTAACTTGAAAGTTCGCTTGCATAGCGCTTAATGCCATTCTTAATAATTTCCGTCATCTCCATTTTAGAAGGACAAACGAAAGTCGGGAGAGCAAAATCTTCACTATCTACTTCTAACAAACCCAGCAATTCGGCCAAATCATAGTCTTCTGCAAGCACAGCTTTGACTAACTCCATGGTGGGAACTGCCAAGGGCATCACTTTATTATAGAGGCTGCTATCAATAAAGGCGCGATGTTCACCATGCTGGTTAGTCGTAAAGTTATATTCTCGCTCTTCATTATTAAAGTGACCAGAGGCATACGCTTTACTGAAAGAGTATTTATCAGCTCCTAAGCGGAAGAAATGCAGAAATTCACGGCCGGCATTTTCAGGAACCACGCATAGCACATGGTGGAAAAAACCTAGAAAATCTTCCGCCTCGACCCGACATCCCATGAGGGGATCTCCGGAAATATAACGATTGTACCCTTTCCGAATTTTACCTGCGATGAGCCGGTTGATTGGATAACCTGCGCGCACTTTATAATAGCCGAGTTGGTTCTCAAGCACCCCCGGTCCGGCAATACTGATCACTCTTTCCAATAAAATTTTGCCTTGGGAAAGAAAATAGCCCAAAGCAGCAGTATCTTGAGCCGAGATGATCCAAACAATATCTTCGGAAGAACGTATAGGATCAATTCTTTGAATATGCAACGACGGGTTAGCCACGGGATGCGGCCCCTCAACCGTATGCTTCTCCACGTGTTGGGCTTGCGAAAATGCTGTGGAAGGGGTGTCTTTGCGATAAACCAGGTGCACTTTACCCGAAGTTAATTTGGTCAAAGCATCCAGCCCTATCTGAAACTCTTTTTCATATCCGGCAATCTGCATTTCCGCTGAAGGGACAAAAGGGGCAGATTCTACACCCTTCACAAAAATGGAACGAGGCGGTTTAGCCGGATTTGCTAAAAAATTAAAAGGACGTGTCCGAATGCTTGCAAATAGGCCGCCAGCCTTTAATCGTTCTATCAGCTCTTCCTGGGTGGCACTTTGGACATTAAAAGCGGGTAATTGCACATATTCTTCCGTTTTGGCTACTTCGATCACGATATCTAATAAACGCCTTTTTAAGCCTCTGCGAACTTCTTTCACTACTCCACCTGCGGGCGACACAAACATCCGGCCAGGGGCCTCTTTATCTTCCGCGAGCGGCTGCCCGATTTTAACACTTTCGCCGACTTTCGTAAGCAATCTAAGTTTGATTTCTTCAAAAGGTTTTAAGTTTAATGAAATCAACACAGGCGCTTCGGCCACCGAAGCTTCTCCTGCAGGAATTAAAGGTTTGATCGTTCCCGTAGGTTTCCCCTTAATCGGAATATTCAGTCCTTTCGTAATGTGTATGTGTGTCATAGCTATCCCAATTATTTAGGGCATTTGAGCGATTTCGGCAAGCATCTAAAAAAGATGCCTCTAGCATTTGAAGCTTGAAATTAATCAAAAAGGGAGATTTTCGCAAGCAGCCTTATGCATTTAAATTAAATCAATAACTATTGGCAGAAAAAATCCCATCAGATTTAAAATACACCCTTTTCAAAACCCAAGGAAACATCCATCATGTCAAAGAAAATTTTTCCAGACATTGCCCAACTGGCAAGGGGCTTTGATGGTCTATTGCTTGATGCCTACGGCGTTTTTTGGGGCGGAAATGATTTTGGACTTTTGCCCGGCTCAAAGGAAATCATGGAAGAACTAGTGGCACAAGGCAAAATTGTAGGAATTTTATCCAATTCAACTCAGCTAGCTTCTAAAGAAATACACAAACTATACTCCCATGACCTTATTCAAGGTAAACATTTTCATTTTTTGATGACTTCTGGAGAAATTGCCCGACACATTTTTTTGCATGAAAAATTGCCTTTTGCCGCTTCCACTCATCAGTTTTGGTTATTCGGCGGGGGCCATCCTAAATTTGCTTCCCACCAAGCGATTTTTCAGGGAACGCTTTATCAAGAGACTCAGGATCTTCATGCTGCGGATTTTATCTATATTGCTGTCCCTCATCTCAAAGGTATCGATCAAGTCGATCCCACCGTTTTCCGCACCGAAATTGAAAAATTAAAAAAAGCAAACTTACCAATGGTCTGCTCGAATCCCGATCACTTTGCTCATGAAGGGACTCCGCCCCAAGCCGTTGTCCGCCAAGGACGTATTGCGATGATGTATGAAGAGATAGGAGGGGAGGTATACTATATCGGCAAGCCGCATCCAAAAGCCTATGCAATGGCCATGCAGCAGTTTCATCAATACAATATCATCAATCCGCAGGTCATTTTAATGGTCGGAGATACACCTGAAACAGATGTTCGGGGTGCGCATCATTTTGGCATGCCGGCAGCTTTAGTCACTCAAACAGGCATCATGGCTGATCGAATCTCGCGCAAGGGATTAACCCATGCACTAGCAGAGCTTCCCGTGCAAGATTACCCTGATTATTTGATTGAACGATTAGGCGCCTAAGTGCATCTCTATTGACAAGCCATTAATTCAATGTTATGCCTTTAAGAATTATGCGTTGTCGGGGAGTAAAATTGAATGCCTGAAGAATTAATGATCATCTGGATTCTTGCCGTTGGACTAGGTTTGGCCTGCTTAGCCGGATATGCCGCGCAGCGCCTAAAACTTTCACCTATTTTAGGTTATCTGATTGCTGGGTATTTAATCGGACCCAATTCACCGGGTTTTATTGCAGACCAACAGATTTCGAATCAATTAGCTAACATTGGCATCACCCTTTTGATGTTTGCTGTGGGACTCAATTTCAATTGGAAAGACATCAATGCCGTTAAGAAAATCGTCCTGCCAGGTGCCACTACCCTTTCCCTTATTTCAATTGCCGCAGGCATTTTGCTCGCTCTATCCCTGGGAAATACATTGATCCAAGGTTTTGTCATTGGGGTGGCTATCTGTGTTTCCAGTACTGTAGTCATCGTAAGGGTATTAGCAGATCAAAATTTGCTGCACACCAAGCAGGGACATATTGTTATCGGCTGGACTATTGTAGAGGATCTTGTGTCAGTTTTTGGCCTGATTCTCCTGCCGGCACTGATTTATACCCCTTCAGATCCATCAGCAAGTCCATTGGCTGCCATTTCCTATTCGGTCGTCATTGTCCTTTTAAAAATGTTGGCTTTAGGCTTGATCATATACTACATAGGCGAAACCTTGATCGAAAAAATATTGAAGGTGATCGCAAGAACGCGTTCGCATGAATTATTTACACTCGCGATTCTCGCCTGCGTTTTTTTAATTGCGGTGGGCAGCTCTTATTTATTTGGAATTTCTTTAGCCTTAGGAGCCTTTATTGCCGGAACAGTGGTAGGGAAAACCGAATTGAGCCATCAAGCCGCAGCCAATGCCTTGCCGATGCGCGATGCCTTTGCAGTGATTTTTTTCCTATCTGTCGGCATGCTGTTTAATCCTATTGCCGTCAAAGACGATCTGCCTTTATTTATTGGGATTTTGTTCATTCTACTCATTCTAAGGCCTCTGATAGCCTTTTTAATCTTGAAGTTAGCTAAATATCCAGCCTTCATAGGCTTTACCGTAGCTTTTGCCATCAGTCAAATCGGTGAATACTCTTTTATCCTCGCTGAAGAAGGCAGTCGACTAAACATTTTGCCCGATAATGCCTATGATATCTTAGTCGCTTGTGCTTTCATTAGCATTGCCTTGAACCCCATCCTCTTCCAGGTTTTCAAACCTTTAACCAACTCCAAAAGAAAATCAAAACTGTTTGATAGCTCAAACATCCAATTGGATGCCCTCTATCCAGCTGATAACTCGCTAGCATCTTTTTTGCCCAAAGCGTTAGTGGTGGGATATGGCCCCGTAGGACGAGCCGTCGCACATTTTTTAAAGAAAAACCATCAGGTTTTAGTGATCGATCAAAATATCGATACAGTTTCCACGACTAAGGAAGATCAAATTGAGATCTTATTTGGCGATGCAGCTCAATTGCAATTGTTGGAACGAGCTAGATTGGAAAATGTGCAATTGATTGTGGTAACCACGCCAGATCTGCGCGTCAACTATTCCATTATTGAAGCCGCCCAACACATTAGCCCTCACGCTAAAATTATTGCCCGCGTGCATTTTAAATCGGAAATGGACAGCGTAAAATTCGGCGATATCCCCATTATTTGCGATGAGGAAGCCACCTCCGAAAGAATGATCTCAGCCATCCAGGCGCTCAATTACACATAGTAACTGAACTTGAAAACACTTCAAAGTACTCCACAAAGTCAGATTCCTCTTTGATTCTCTGTGCATCTGTGGCGTATAAATTAATGTTAAAAAATAAAAATATTGATGTAAATTTTCATTTGAACTATAACCCTCTATTTTTCTTCATTTAAAATTTTAATGAGGGTGTATGAGATTTGTACTCAGCTTGCTCGCCAGCCTTTCTTTTCTGCTCAATCCCCTTAATGCCGATGATACTGCCCCTGAAGTAATAGACGATGAGCCAAAAGCACTTTTCGGAACCAATAAA
>PEQL01000003.1 GCA_002786175.1 Parachlamydia sp. | reverse complement strand
TTCAGGGGCAATAGCTCAGTCGGTTAGAGCAGCAGACTCATAATCCGTTGGTCGCAGGTTCAAGTCCTGCTTGCCCCATTTTTTTAAGTAACTCTGGTACAAAACATTGTAACCAGAGATCCTCATGCAAATTTTCAGTAAAACAGACATTTTTCCGCATTTTTTCCACAAATCAGTGGAATCAACCAGAAATAATCGCCTACAACTTTCATTCGTCTCTCATCGAATTCAAGTCAAAAAAAATACATAAATTTTTCTTAAATGCGGAAAAATTGCGTAAATCTACTATCCAATACGTCGGAATAATCACTCTAGAGTCACCTAGAATAATTCAGAGCAACGGATTAACAATCGCGTTTTTTTTTTGCATCAAGGTTATTCTGTAAAAATTTACGAAATATTTATTGAGATTTTCCGTTAAATTTACCAAATACATTAAATTTTAATTGCTAATAATTTTATTTTTGATTCAAAGTTGAATTTCCCATGGCTTGGCTATTAATTTCCGATAGGAGGCCTATGATTTGTTTTGTACAATGAAAGGAGAAAACAAAGAATATGAGAGATTATCTTTTAAGAAAAAATGTCTTACTACTTCTGTTTTGTATTTGTCCATGCCTGCTGTTAGCAGATTATTGGACCCCATGGACGGAGTATCCGGCAAATCCGGTATATTCTCCCCTTCCAGATCGAGCCTATTACCCAACCGTTCAATACGATAAGAATCAATTTAGCGGTCATGGAATTTCAGCATATTACAAAATGTGGAGTGATTCTCCAGCCCCTATTTCTTTGGCAATTTCGAGCGATGGCATTGCATGGTCAACTGTTGGTGACACTACAGGATTGATCAATGGTCGGCATAGTGTCGTTCTTTATGATGCAGACGGTTTTGAGGATGGAGACGGATATTATTATAAAATTTGGTACTGGAATAGTGCTGACTCCACGACAATAAATGGATTTAGACATGCCAAATCGGTAGATGGCTTAACCTGGGCCCTTGAAGGCTCATGCACTCAAGATCCTTCTTTCCCACTGGTTTCTGGCTCGGGTTATTTTGTGAATTTCTTCGGCCCTAGCACTGTTATCTATAACAAAGATGCGACAAATGAGCCAGGCAATCCAATGACTTTTCGGTATGTTCTATACTATATTGGCGGTGCCGCGGGACTCCTTCCTTTCCCTAATAATCTTCAGTGGGATAATACCTGCTTAGCCTATAGTACCGATGGAATCAATTGGACCCGCTATGGAAGCCTTCCTGTTTTACTTCCTACTGGAAATCTGGTTGATTGGGATGGTTGCTATGCGACAAGTGCGAGCGTTGTAAAAACTCAAGATCTGTATCATATGTGGTATTCGGGAAGCACTCCAAATGGGGATGGTAATATCAAAGGGATTGGATATGCCTCTTCACCAGATGGGATTAACTGGACGAGAGCATTAACAAATCCCATTTTTGCCGTAACCGATGGAAAAGCTTGGCGAAATCTGCGAACTTACGCGTGCAGTGTTTTATTCGATGCGGATTATTTTGGCGAGCCGGCAGACAATAAAGCTCTCAAGATGTGGTTTTCAGGATTGTCAACACCCTCAGGTGTCTATTCCGTCGGCTATGCAACATCCAATTTCTTAACCAATGCCGCTGTGTCCACAGTGATTGCTGATCCTGTAGAAGTAGTCGCCAATGGAACTTCGAAGTCAACCATAACTGTTACGCTAAAAGCTACCGAGGGACAGCCAATTGTCGGAAGTACCGTGACACTGACGCCAAATTTTGGCAGCTCCGTCATCACACCCGCATCGGGTGTGTCAGATGCTAACGGCCAAGTGATTTTCTCGGTAAGCGATACAGTCATTGAAACTGTCATCTATACAGCCACAGATACTACTAATAATGTTGTGATTACTGAGAAAGCGAGCGTTTCCTTTGTGGAGGGGCCATTGCCGCCATCTAGATTAACTGGAAAGCAAAAAAAGAATGATTTTAGCGTGGTTTATGAGCTTTTCAATTTGTTGCAATGGGGAATCAGTCCGACTGCAGGAATTGAAGGTTATTATGTCTACCGCAATGGCGTCAAAATTGCCACAGTTGGTGCCTCTACTTTTAAGTATGAGGATCACAATAGAAAGAAAAGGGTGGCCACTCACTACTCTGTCACATCATTCATAGGGGATAATGAGAGCTCACCTATTAATGTCATCATAAAATAAGGATTTTTTATGCTACGTCTAGGTTCCTTTATTTTTATTTTTCTTTTCATCGTATCAACACATGGGTTTACCAAAAATCAAGAGGCTCTTTGTCTTGAAAAGCCATGCTTGACGCATGCGTTGTGTCCTGACACATGGCTAGCCTTGGAAGCCAAAGTGGGATACTTTTTTTTCTCTGATGCTAAAATGCGCAAAGTCTACGATCAGGGAGGATTAGACCTTCAGGTCAGTGGCGCATTTCCCTTATATGAGAGATGGCTGCAAGTATACAGTAGTGTTGAGTACCTGGAAAGACATGGCAGGTCTTTGCGAGGTAAGCAGAAGGCAAAAATTTGGGAGATCCCATTGAGTTTAGGCCTGAGGTCTGTTTTCCCGATTTATCAACAGGTGCACTATTTTATAACCATTGGGCCGCGATACTTTTTTGTGCAGGCCCATAATGATTCTTCGTACGTCGAAAGAAATATAAGTGAGAATGGCTTGGGCGGATTCGCAAATACGGGCTTTAAATTCTTCCCATGCGCAAATCTATCTTTGGATATTTTTGGGGAGTACTCATATGGACGATTACATTTTCATTCCTCCAGACACAATAGCTATGGACAAACTGTGCAAGTAGGAGGCTTTACTTTCGGTGCCGGCCTTGGATATGCTTTTTAAGCCGAGAAAGATATTGAATAAATCGCGCAAGAATAAGATTAGGCATAACATTTGGAAATTATATTAGGCCTAATCTTTTTCGCCCCATGCCTTTATAGTTCTTAAGGGCTTAATGCTATCGGAGCAGCCCATGTTCCGTAGGAGGGGCAGAAAATGGCTCGTATTGAATTGACAGAGGTTAAAATTTGAGTCGCTGAATAGGTGACTAAAACCTCATCAGCACTAGATATAGAAACAAGGTAGCTGTCTTGCAGGACATTTTCGCTTGTTGTTGTAATGGCTGCAGGCGATGCCCAAGTTGCCAAACTCTGGTTGTAAGTTGTGCCATATAAAAGTGTAAGCCCTGTAATAGGATCATTTCCTTGCCAAATGACAGCGACATTACCGTTACTGTTTATGGCAACTCTTGGATCCATGGATGTGTTTAATGATTCTGAAATTGTGGTTGTTGTTCCCCAAACGCCATTTTTTAAAATTGATGCTTGGATGACGAATTCGGTCCCATCAAAAAAATTCCATGCAGCAGCTCCATTTCCGGTTGTTTGATCGATGACTGCGCGCGGTATAAGCGCGTTCATATGCGTAAGTGGGGTGAAAGCGCAGACAAAGAGGACCATAAGGGCAGCTAATTTTTTCATAAAAAAATCCTTTATTAAATTGTTAAATTTACTTGAGTTAATTGCAGTCTTAAAGAAGGCATCTCAAATGCGTCCAGGGTTCGGAAGGGGAGTATTCTGTTTAAATGGATTTTTGACAGGTGATGTTTTGTTAGCACTTATCCATAAACTGGAAGTCGGTTTGCTTTTGCATGAGCTGAAAGTGTAGGGTCGAGAAAAATAAATTTAAAAAGGGGAGGGGATCGGTCATATAGGCGCTTTTGTCGATGATATTTGTTTAAAATATATTTTATGCATCAATAGACTATCAAGATTCTTAAATTAAGAAAATGATATTATATTAAATGCTTCTCGAATACATATGAATGGGTAATAGATTTTTATCACTTCGACGCTATAAAAGGAATATCTCTGGGATTTTTTTTAAACCACTCGATTTAAAAGATATATTTCAACAGGTTTGAGAAGTAATTTGGGGGATTGTGTCAAGAAGTCTGCGATATGCTTGCTCGCTAAATGCTTATCTAAAAACTCTCTGCTATCCCATTTTTCATGAAAAAAAAAGATGTTTTTTTCTTCGGAACTTTCATAGAGATCATAAGCCTGACATCCTTCTTCATCCAAAGTTAGCGAGACCATCTTCTCCAGGACTTTCCTCAGTTCAGTAATCTGATCGGGCCGGGCCGTTAGTTTGGAAATCACTGTTAACATTGTTCTGACCTTTTGGTTGTAAGATTCAGTGTTTCTTAATTAGAAGGAAATTTTTGATTTCAATCCGATCAAAAACTCCAGCTTTTATGAAAACTGGAGTTTTTGAAGAAAGTTCTTAAGGGGCAAGTGTCACAGGAGAAGTCCAAGTTCCATAGGTCGGACAGAAAATGGCTCGGACTGCATTATTGAAAGTTGAAAGTTGAAAGGCCGCATAGGTGACTGAAACTTCGCCAGCAGCAGAGAGAAGGACTTTGTAAGTGTCTTGTAGGACACTTTCATTTACAGCCGAAATAAGCTGCGGCAATTCCCAAGCAGCTAAACCTAGGTTATAAGTTGTGCCATATAAATTTGTTAACCCTGCGATAGGATCTTCTCCCTGCCAAATGACGGCAATTTCGCCAGTGGTATTAGTGGCAACTCTTGGTTCGATAGAGGTGATGGATGGATCTGAAATTGTGACTGCCGTTCCCCAAACACCGCTTGTCAGAATGGAAGCTTGAATGACGAATTCAGTTCCATTAAAAAAATCCCATGCGGCGACCCCATTTCCGGTCGTTTGATCAATGGCTGAACGCACCGTAAGCGCATTGACATGTGTAATAGGGGCGAAAGCACAGGCAATAAATAGCATGAGCATAGCTAATTTTTTCATAAAAAATCCTTTATTCAATTTTTTGAATTGTTAAATACGCCAAATTTACTTGAGGCAACAGAAAGTTAGCAAAAGGTGCTCCTAAATCCGTTGGATTTAGAGCAAAACTCACAAGGTACAAATTGGTAGTGGATGCAACAGTCAAAAATGTCGAGAGTGAAGTAAAGGATCGGTTGAGTTGAGAGATCTGATGTGTCAGCGGGATGTAGTTGCTAATGGCATTCGCAATAGAAGTAATGTCTGTTGTAAACG
Organism: Parachlamydia sp.; assembly: GCA_002786175.1. Classification (GTDB taxonomy): domain Bacteria; phylum Chlamydiota; class Chlamydiia; order Chlamydiales; family Parachlamydiaceae; genus Parachlamydia. Next base: position 229,354 of record PEQL01000003.1, on the reverse strand, counting down.
CTAAATCTATTTGATTTGTGGAGGAGATCGCATATGTTACAAGATATGTGCCGGGTTGCAAAGTTATCTGATTATTTGTTCCCGTAAATATGGCGCCAAGTGAAGTGAAACCTGTTATTGAAACGAAGGGAGTTAATGCGGTAGGGATAAACATGCCCGAAATGAATTGGACAGTGCAATCAGATGGTGCCGGAGGAATGCCCCCACTTAAAAGTCCATAAATACGATAGCCAACCTGATTGGGGGGACTGGAAAGTCCTTGAATATTAAATGATGCCACAGAAGAACTTGAACCTGTTTCACCAGTAGCGCCAGTGGCTCCTGTGGCTCCAATCGCACCTGTTTCACCGGTCGCACCAGTGGCTCCTGTGGCTCCAATCGCACCTGTTTCACCGGTCGCACCAGTGGCTCCTGTGGCTCCAATCGCACCTGTTTCACCAGTAGCACCAGTGGCTCCTGTGGCTCCAATCGCACCTGTTTCACCGGTCGCACCAGTGGCTCCTGTGGCTCCCGTATCGCCTGTCGCACCGGTAGCGCCCGTCACACCCGCAGCACCCGCAGGACCTGTTGGGCCGGTAGCGCCTGTCGCTCCGGTAGTCCCTGCAGAACCAGTAGCACCGGTTGCCCCCGTAGCGCCAGTGGGTCCGGTTGCACCCCCTGAAGATCCTGTTGGCCCTGTTGGCCCCGTTGGACCTGGCGGTCCTCGTTCAGGGGATTTGCATTTGGCATTGATATCGAACAGATCAAATAACTCTTTTATTTCATTTCGAATGTCTGTAGATTGATCGGCAGAAAAAGCTGTTGAGCTAAATAAGCAGAGGGCTAGGTATAGGATGAATTTCATGTTGTTTTTACCGGAGCGTAGAAATTTTTTTTAAGCCATGTAAAAAGGCTTTTCCCTTCTAAAGAAATTAATGTATATATGATTATTTATTTTAATCCAAATACTAATTTACTTTTCTTTAGCTTCCGCTTTAGACTGCTTATCAGTGATTTTTTGCCTGGCTCACTTGCTAATTCATGCTTTTGCTCTGCCTTTTGAATCTTTCGCTACACAAGAAAAGGATATGTTCAGATGAAAATTCAATCTTTGGCGGTTCAGCCTTATGAAATTTCTCTCAAAAAAGGATCTGTCCGAACTGGTATTTTTATACATATTACGGATGAAAAAGGGAATGCAGGTTGGGGAGAAGTGTCTCCACTTCCTAACTGGAGTCAGGAAACCTTAGAGGAATGCTTGACACAACTTGATCAAACGAAGTCTGCTATTTTAGAAACCGATTGGTTGACACGCACATTTCTTAATGATTTGATGAATTTCAAGTTTTTGCCTGCGTTGTCGTTTGGAATAGAATCAGCAATCCTTTCACTTCTGGTGCCTTTGAAAGATTATAATCTTCCGACAAGTGCTCTTTTTATGGGGTCTCCGCAAGAAATTCTTGCTCAAGCTGCTCTAAAAGAGCAGGAGGGGTTTGTTTCTGCAAAGCTTAAAATAAGCAACCACAGCTTTCAGGAGGCCGCAGGTTTAATTAATCAATTGAAAGACAGGTTTCACTTGCGCATAGATGTGAATCGAGCCTGGAGCACGGCTGATTCTCTCGAATTCTTTGCGCAATTTCCTTTAGATACCTTTGATTATGTCGAAGAACCTTTCCAAGATCCTGCAGACCTGGCTTTATTTCCACATCCATTGGCGGTGGATGAATCTTATCCAAGGGGTCTTTCTTTAAAGCAATTAGAATCTTTGCCTACATTAAAAGCTATTATCTATAAACCCACCATTCAAGGAGGGCTGCTGGGATCTTTGCCTGTGCATAAATGGGCAAGTCTGCAGGGAATTTCTTTAGTTTTAAGTAGCAGTTTCGAAAGTGATTTGGGCTTAGCTTATGTGGCTTCGATTGCTCATCGGCTTGGGTTGCTAGCGCCGATTGGTATTGGGACCTACCCCTATTTAAATGATTATGTGTGTGAAGAGGGGGTCCGCTTTGTCGGATCCAGGGTCCATATTCGGGGTGAATTATGCCCGCATCCTAGGATCATCCCAGGTGTCGTGGCTTAACTTTCAATTTTTCAATCTGGTTCCTCGATAGCAATGATCATTTTCCCAATCGCCGTGCTCTTCTCAACAGCTTCATGGGCTGCCTGAGCAGTTGCTAAAGTAAAATGCCGCGGATCTAAAAGAGGATGAAGTTTGCCGGCTTCAATCAATTGGGTCGCCTGGCTTAAACTCGCACTATGATGGGCAAGTCCAATGCCAGTCAGCAGGGGCAGCAAAACAAAGACACCAGAGTAAGTTCCTGAACGTAAAGAAAGGAGTTTTAGATCATGAATTCCCCATCCTAAGCAGCTAACGACGTGTCCATAGGGACGTATGTTTGCAAAAGCTTCGTCTAAAAGAGTGCCGCCGACCGTATCATAGATGACGTCAAATCCTTTGTTTTGGGTATACGCGGCTGTGATTTTCTCTAAGGGGGTATTCCTATCCAGCGGAACGGCTCCATAGCGCTCAATGAGTGGATGTTTAGCTGAAGAGGCGGTTGCAAAAACGTTTGCACCTTGTGCGAGCGCAATTTGAACGGCCATGTGGCCGACTCCGCCAGCGCCTCCAATGACAAGGACTTTTTGATCTTTGCTGACCCGTGCACGGTCCACAATCCCTTCCCAGGCTGTTAAAAAAACTAGCGGAACGGCAGCAGCTTCGCGCATGCTCAAATTGCGGGGTTTTAGTGCCAAGAGAGCTGCATCCACTGCCGCAAATTCCGCTAGTGAGCCTTGCAGACCTCCGACACCTCCCGTCAATCCATACACCTCATCTCCTTTTTTAAAGGAGGCGACTTTAGTCCCGACTGCTTCGACAACACCAGCAAGATCCGTTCCTAGAACGGCTGGATACTGCAGATTGGCATGAGGCGCTTTGCCGGTCCGCACTTTGATGTCGATCGGATTGACTCCGCTGGCTTTGATGCGGACTAGAACCTGGTTTTCCAAAGGAATTGGCCTTGGGATTTCTTCCAGGCGAAATTGCCTGGTTTCAGCATCCTCAATGATCAAGGCTCGCATAAGCGCTCTTTCAGTCATATGTAAACGTTATATTTCTGAAAGGTGATGCTCAATGGTTGCACTATCAGAAGTTGTCAGAACTTTTGCTATTTCAGAAACAATCGATTTCTTGGTTTCAGGATCAATATGTTGACGCAGTAAACCTAAAAAACTAGGTTCAGCAAAGATGTAGAGGCGACTAAATTCCCCTTTCTGATGGGCCGTGGTGAGGGATTTGCCCACGATAGAAGCAAATTTAATGGCTTCCACTTGTGTCGGTTCTGTTTCGGGTTGATAGGCAGATCTTCCTGATCCCATACTTTGAAAATTTCGGCCTGGCCTTTCCGAAACCAATTCTTGATTCAGCAGGCGGCTCTCCGGATGTTCCAGAATCGAAATTTCTTGTATTTTTGGAAATTTGACGATGCGAAATATTTTAGCTATGCATTTATCAGCAACAATTACCCATGTTTGTGGATGTTCTTTGTTTTGCATAAAAATCTCCCTTATGCTGCAGGTCTCATTTTTAGTCTAAATTTTCAAATTATATCATTCCAATTCCATGTCCAATTGCAGCAGTGGTCTGTTTGGATAATGCCGTTGCGGCGCGTGGGTTGTGTTAAGAACCACTCGCACCTCGATTTGCCGCATGTTGAAGGGCAAAAGAAGTCAAACGGGATTGACAATTGGATGCTGCCTTGGAAATGCGCAGAATAAATGCGGTCATAACTTGCACGCAGCTCAACCGAAATCATAGAATTCCAATTGAGCAGTAAGCGCCCAAAGCCTCCCCAGAAATGTTGGATGCGGTGCCGGAAATAGTAATAAGGTCCGCCTGATATATAGAGTGATGAATCGCATTGATTCCAGAACGGAAGTCCTATTTCGGCATCAAAGCCTCGATAAGCATATTCAATTTTACGGCGAGTGGCAAAGAAGCCCCCGCCTATAGTGTTAAAGCTGCAAAAACTTGAAGTTTGCGTCTTGTTTCCAACTGGCAGATATCCATTAATTCTCACATCGAAGCAGGTATTTAACCATTCGAAACCTAAGCCAATACGATGGAAATTATGCTGAGCTTCACCTCTGCGGTAATCATAATAAGCATTCACGCCTACCAGGGAAGATTCGGAAATAATGCGGCGTATTCCTAGCCCATCGCTCGACGCCCATCTGCAATCATTAAACCGATACGCATTCACATCAATGAAAGAAGTCCAATGAGGAGAAATATTTAAAGGGATAAATAATCCTGTTTCGGCGTAATCTTGGTCTATGCTGATAAATTTACCGACTGAGTACCCAAGCTGAAATCGCGTTAAACTCAAGTCGAAGCCTTTACTGTTTTCTAGGATCTCATGGGCATAGCATTGGGATGTGAACAGTATGGCTATAAGACTTTTAAAGAAAAAAGATTTCATGGATATTTCTTTATGTCTCATTATAAATTGGTTGAGCCAGAGTTTTCCTTTGCAAAATTTTTTTTACTAGTTCTTTTATATCTTCGCAAGGTTTTTTTTAACCTTTTGATAGGGCGGCTAATCAGAGTGCAATTTATCTGCTTGAACTACAATAGATCCATCAAAAGTTTGGGCTAATAGTTATGAGGAAAAATGAAAAAACACTTAGAGAAATATCTGCATCAAAATATTCCGCTTTCTCAAGCCATGGGAATGCAGGTTGAAGAAGCATCCGCGGTTAAAGTGATTTTAAAGGCCCCATTAACCCCTAATATCAATCATAAAAAAACAGTGTTTGGGGGAAGTTTACATGCAGCCGCCACTTTAGCATGTTGGAGCTTGCTGCATTTAAATTTAAAAGAGCTTCAGGATGTGCAAATCGTGATAGCTAAAAGCGAGGTTAACTTTCAGGCCCCTGTACTAGGCGATTTTACTGCTGAGTGCTTGTTACCTGAAAAAAAGATCTGGGAACGCTTTCTGAAAGTTCTTGAAGCCAAAAGCAAAGCCCCAATTCACTTATTAGCTCACATTAGAAGTTCAGAGCAAATCTGCGTTGCCTACCATGGCGTTTTTGTTGTCTTAAAAAACGCCTCCTAATTTTTCTTCTTGTTCAATAAAGGGAATTCAATTGAATAAAAGCTTAGGGAATATTAACCTGGCTTTTAGACGAGTGTGAAACTTACTTGAGGTATTAAATGCTTAAAACGGCACGTTTAATCTTACGTCCTTGGAAGAAGGAAGATCTGGAGCCTTTCGCTAAGCTTAATGCAAGTCCTATAGTCATGGAATTTTACCCTTCCACCTTAAGTCGCGAACAGAGCGATGCTTTTGCGGAACGCATTATGCAACGTTTTGAAAAGAACGGATGGGGATTGTGGGCGGTTTCAGTTCCCACTGTTGCTGACTTTATTGGATATGTCGGGCTGCTTGAAGTGACCCCTCAAATGCCGTTTGCACCTGCTGTAGAAGTTGGCTGGCGCATTGATAACGCCTATTGGGGGAGAGGATATGCGCCTGAAGGAGCTCAGGCCGCGCTTAACTATGGTTTTACGATATTGGGGCTTGAAGAAATTGTTTCATTTACGACTGTCCAAAATCTACGCTCTCGCCGGGTGATGGAGAAAATAGGAATGACGCGCGATCCCAGAGATGACTTTAACCATCCCAATCTGCCTCTTGATGATCGATTAAGCAAACATGTTCTTTATCGAATTTCTTCAAATACTTGAGCCAGCTAATTTTAACCAAGGCAAGCAGGTCGATAAATGACTCGCGATTTAAAATTCATCAAATTAAAAAAAGAGCATTTTCCTTTAATTCACAAATGGCTGGAGACTCCACATGTGTGGGAATGGTGGGGCGAAAATAAAAAATGGTCTGCACAAGATATCGATGAAAAATACCTTTCTTATACGCAAGGGTATAAGCTGAATCATCTAAATGAGAAAAAACCGATCTATTCTTTTATCATTGAGTTCCAAGGAAGGCCTCTAGGCTATATCCAATATTACAATGCTTTGGATTTTTTACGCGAAAACTTCGATATCAATGCCGTGAAAGAGGATTTTTCAGAACCTTTAGCTGCCTTAGATTTTTATGTCGGCGAGGGAGGACTAGGGCTTGGATCTGAGATTCTCACCCGGTTTTTACAAGATTATATCTTTACTGATTTTACTGCTTGTCTGGTCGATCCCGCCAAAAATAACAAATTTGCCATTAGAGCTTATGCTAAGGCCGGATTTTCCACCCATCGCGAATCTGAAATGGGGATTCTGATGATTGCCCGAAAAGCCCCTGAGGTTAGCCCTATCGTCATTGTGGGAAGCTCGTGCCAAGATGGGGACGTTTTTAAGGCAGCTAAATTAGTGATTCAGGATCAAAATGTCCCCATCATTGATCTGAACAAGTTTAATGTTTCTTATTATGATTATGAACATCGCAATGAGAAAGATGACTTTCTGCCGCTGGCAGAACTGATGATTAAGCACAATCCGATTTTGTTAGCCACGCCCGTTTACTGGTATACAATGAGCGCCCAAATGAAAACATTCATTGATCGATGGAGCGATTTACTTGAACTTCGCAAAGATATTGGCCGTCGGCTGGCTGGAAAAGACCTATATCTCATTGCATCCTATGCAGGGGAGCTTCCAAGAGCCTTCGAAGAACCATTTGCCCAGATGAGCCAGTATTTGGAAATGAATTATCTGGGATGCTTTTATTTTTATAGTGGGGAAGATCCTCAGCGTTTAGCTAAAAATACATCTTTAGCCGATCAGTTTTCACAAAAAATTTTTCGGAATCACTCTGAAAAGGCTAAGTGATGGGCGATTTCCGCATGTGTTTCACACACATAATGAGGATTTGCTTCTAAAATTCTTTGGCGATACCAGTTGTATTTAGTATGTTTGCCCCCAAAAAAGCCGATCACCTGCATCTTAGCCGCATGAGCAGCTTGAATTCCTGCAACACTATCTTCAATGACTAAGCAGGCTGACGGATCGACCTGCATTTTTTGTGCAGCATGCAGGAAGAGATCGGGATGGGGTTTGCCGTTTTTGACATCGCCCGCACAAAAGATATTTGTGATGGGAAATTGTGGAGAAAGGCCGGTGATTTGCAAAGAATGAGAAATTTTTTCAGCCGTATTATTAGAAGCTACGCACCTAGGAATAGCTTGTTGATCTAAAAGTTGCAGCAAATGGATCACCCCTTCAATGGGTTGCAGTTCGTCGGCTAAAGCTTCAGACATTTTGGCATGAATCGGAGGCAGGAGCTGACAAGCTGCATGCCCAAAGGAGTTCTGAAGGGTTTCTAGAATGCCTTTCAGGCTTTTACCTAGATATTGGGTCATAGCCTGTTCCATGTCCATGGCATATCCGCATTTCGTCATTTCTTCAGCAAAAACACGATTTGCGATGATTTCACTATCAACCAGTACGCCATCACAATCGAAAATGATCAGTTGAATATTTTTTAGATTAATTCCCAAGAAAGATCCTTTTTAGAAGTTGTCATAAGGATCATACCATCTCTGAAAGCATAAAGTCAAATCTATCTCTAATAGTTAATCGGTTGCTTCCTATTCCAAATTATTATATGCTTATTGATCAAAACTCTATAATGAGACCATCAAATCGTATGTTCATCGGCGTTGCGTGTGCATTAGCAGCCTGTTTTGTGTGGGGATTTATTTTTATAATCCCGCAATTTCTGACAGGTTTTAGTTCTTTTGAAATTGTTTTTGGCAGATATTTATTTTACAGCGCCATTTCCTGGGTTATTTTTTTAAAACAAGGGAATGGGATTCGCCAGTATCCTCTATCGATTTGGATAAAGGCGATTTACTTTTCTTTTGCATCGACATTTTTTTACTATACTTGTTTTGTGTTGGGTCTTCGGTATGCAGATCCGGCTATATGCGCTCTCGTTTTAAGTATTAGTCCGGTAACGATTGCTTTTTATGGGAACTGGAAGCAAAAAGAATGCTCTTATCGAAGCTTGATTATTCCATCTGTGCTTATTCTTTTAGGGCTTGTGATTATTAATATTCCGCATTTAAGGCTGGCCCATTCCTTGTCGGAATATGGCTTGGGGCTTTTATGCTGCGCCTGCTCTTTGTTGACATGGAGCTGGTATGTGGTTGCCAATTCCCATTTTTTAAAGAAACATCCTGAAGTTACTTCTACAAACTGGTCTAGCCTCGTCGGAGTGGCAACTTTATTTTGGGTGGTGCTGGCGATCCCGCTTATTTGGATTTTTTCGCCCGAGAATTTTGATAGTGGAAAGTATACACAGTTAAATGCCCCTTTGTTGAATTTCATTGTAGGGTGCTTAGCTTTGGGTGTGATGTGTTCTTGGTTTGGCGCTTATCTTTGGAATAAAGCAAGTTTATACCTGCCTGTCTCATTAGCGGGTCAATTAACGATTTTTGAAACGATATTCGGCCTTATTTTCGTTTACATTGTAGCGCAAAACTGGCCTCCTTTTTCCGAATGGGTGGGAATTACCTTGCTTTTAGGAGCTGTTTTATATGGCATCCAAACGGCCCGTCAAGCCCCCCAGCATGCTTAGTTTTAGTGTCCAAGAAAGCCTTTAATAGCTTGTCCTGTGCGAAATTTCGCTAAAGTGTGAGGCGAAAGCTTCTCGTTTTGGCTCAAGGCATAGAGAACTTCAGCCCTTTGACGTAAAAGTTTTTCCATTTTAGGGCTGAGAAAGCCAGGAAGCTTGTCGTGGAGGGAGGAGACCAGTTCATCCATTTTTTGAGGAGATGTGTTGAAGTGCATTTGAGCCCGAAGCGTGGGGTCAAACTCTTCTTTGGCTACCTGGAAACGGCGCCATTTGTATTGATTGCGCGAGGCAATTTTGATAAACCGATTAAAGTTTTTTTCTGGAAAACTATTCGCGTTATCGATGGCTTTAATTTCATGAATTTTTCCGGCAGCATCGAATTTAATTAACAGATTTTCATTGTGTCGGTCCAAATTTCCTATCAGATAATCAAATAATGTCATTTCTTGAAACTGACGCCAGCCTTGCTCGCTAAAGTTATCCTTCTTTCCAAATAAATGGGTAAATTTAGCGGCTTCATGATAACCATTGAGGTAAAGCTGCATGGTCCCGATTTTGCCCCCCAGTGTGACGACCCGGGATTCAGGGGTAATTGAAAATCCTAGGAAACGACTGACTTGATAGGCGGCGACTTCAGCTTTTGACTGGGCAAGTTTTTTTTTGTTCAAATAAAATAATTGTCCGAAAAACAAGCGTTTCATCATGTTTTTTAACCGGACATTCCAGTCGGTGTCTTTATTGCTAACTTTGAATATCCCAATTTTCGTATAAGTTTCTGCAGAGCTTTTTTTTGAAACCCATTCCACAAAGTGAGCGCCTGTTTTTCCTCTACTAGTGCTTTTAAGGAGTCCGAATTCAGCCGTTAATTTAGCCTTTTCAATTTGTCTTTTGAGTTTATGTTTTCGCTGCTTTTCGACAGGGATGCCTTTTTGTTTTTCTTCGCGTAGTTTTTTTAGTTTGGCGTTGAGGTGTCCCTGCACGACCTGATTATTGAGTAAATCGCGAAATTCAGCCTTTTGCTGAATCAAGGGCTTTAACTTTTTTAGGAAAAGAGTTCGGGTTTTAACTTCGAATTCCTGGATTTGCTGAACCTGCTTTTTGGTAAATCCCTTCGCGATGAGATTTTCCTCGGTTGGGGCTTTTCCTTCAGCGTGAAGTTCGGATTTGATTTGATCTAATTGTTGAATTAAAGAGATGGAAGCTAATGTAATATTTTTAATGCGTGCATTAATTTCTGCTTTGTCCTGAGCTTTAGGTCTATTGCCCCAGGTTTTTTTATTTGAAAGTTCGCCATTTTTGCCTAAGCGTATCTGTGTCAGATTCTTAGATTCTAAAAGGGTATTAAATTCATTTTGATGAAGAAGCTGATCAATATTAAAAATAAAATCATCCATAAAACTCCTATTCTTAACTCCATTTTATAGTGAAACTAAGAATAAATAAAGTTTTATTGTGCTTCCTTTACTGTTTCCCATGCTTGAATATACAAGATGTTATTTTCTGACAGATCGCGAATGACTTCCGATCTTTGTCTGATCTCGTTAGGGAGAAAGAAAGCCGGATTACTTTTGATTTTAGTGCTTAAAAACTCGTAAGCCCCAGTATTAGGAGAAACAAAAAAGATAAACTCCATATTTTCAGCTGCATGTTTGGGTTCTAGCAGAAAATTAATCAAATGATGGGCAAGTTCTACTTCTTCTGCATGTTTGGGAATAACCATTTCGTCGATGGAAATACTTGTCCCTTCTTGAGGGTACAGAAGGCCTACCTTTTCATCTTCCTGCATCACCTGGATGAGATCGCCATTATAGCCCTGGACGACTAGGTATTCCGCGCTGGCAATGCCATTTTTATATTGTTCACTTTCAAATTTAGCTAAATTTCTTTTCCACTTAATCAATGTCGAAGTTGCTGCGGAAATTTGGATATCATCAATGGTATTGAGGCTATACCCTAAACTTTTTAAGGCAGCTCCTACCGCTTCGCGCACATCATTGAGCATCGTCATCCGGCCGCGTAAATCGGTGCGGGCAAAAACTTCCCAGGAAGGATAAAGGTCTTGAACTTTATCTTTACGGTAACCGATGCCAGCATAGCTAACCATATAAGGAACAGCCAGTTGTAAGGCTTTATCGCCGCCGGGAATGGGGTAGCTAAGGTCGACGTATTTGAGGTTAGGGATTAAATCGGAATCAATTTTTTGCAATAAGCCTTGCTTATGCATTAATTCCACAAAATAACTGCTAGGAAAGATGAGGTCATAGCCGGTAGCCCCTGCTTTTAACTTCGCGTACATGGCTTCATTTGAGTCAAAAGTATCCAAGATGACTTTACAGTCGAATTGTTTTTCAAACTCTTCGATCAATGAAGGCTTGATGTAGTCGGACCAGGAATAAATGTGCAGCTCTTTTTTGCTAGAATGACAAGAAGAAAGCATAAGTAAGAGGATGGAGAGAAGTAAACCCCTATAAATTTTCGCTTTCATACTGCTTCTCCTTTAGTAAGCTCTTGAGTGATCCAAGCTAAAATAAATGTCGCAAAAAGTAAGATTGTAGACAAGGCATTGATTAACGGTGTCGAGCCAAATTTGATCATACTATAAACATAAATAGGTAAAGTTGTGGATCCAGGCCCTGCAACGAAGGAGCTGATAATATAATCATCTAAAGACATGGTAAACGCCAGTAGAGCCCCGGAAACAATTCCAGGCATGAGCAAAGGAATTAAAATTCTACGTCCAATCGTAAACCAGCTCGCTCCTAAATCTTGGGCGGCCTCAATCACAGCAAAATCAAAATTCTGGAGTTTGGACCAAACAACCATTGCGACATAACTTATACAAAAAGTGGTGTGGGCAATGAAAATGGTAAACAGGTTTAATGAAATTCCGCTTAAAACAAAAAAAAGGAGCAAGCTCATTCCCATTAAAATATCGGGGATGACAAGCGGAGAGTAGATCAGTGCGTAGTGGAATTGCTGAAAGCGGGTTTTATAGCGGTAAAGGGCAAAGGCTGCTGCTGATCCCAAGATGGTAGATAGCATAGTCGCACTAATTCCCACAATGAGGGAGTTTTTAACAGCATTCCAGATGGCTCTTTCTTCAAACAGTTTCATGTACCATTTGAGAGAGAATCCTGTCCAGATCCCTCCAAAACGGGATTCATTAAAAGAATTAATCATTAAAATCAAAATAGGCAGATACAAAAAGATGAGAATACCGATTGTGATGATTAGGGGAACTTGGCTGCGCTTCATTTGCCCCTCCGGATAAATGCTTTTTTCTGAAGGCGTCTTTGCAGCCAGGTGATGATTGCCATGGGAATTAAGACGGCCAAAGTTAGTAACGCCGACAAGGCACTTGCTTGGGGGAGGTTTCTGTCGACAAAGGTTTTTTGCACAATTTTATTGCCAATCATTTCACTATTTGGGCCGCCCACCACGTCGGGGATAACATAAGAGCCCAGCGAGGGGATGAATACCATTAAAATGGCCGTAATTAAACCTGCCTGAATCCCCGGAATGAAGATGCGAAAAAAAGCTTTAAAGCGGTGCAGTCCAAGGTCAAGCGCTGCTTCGAAAAGCTGGAAATTAAACTTTGAAGCGGCTGCATAAATGGGCAGGATGGCGAAAGGCAGAAAGGAGTAAACCATCACTAACAGCACGGCGCCGGTGTTGTAGAGAAGGACCGTACTTTCTGAGACGAGATTTAAATCGACCAATAAATGCTTAAGAAGTCCTTCAGGATGCAGCAAGGATTTCCATGCAAAAATACGCACAATGAAGCTGCTCCAGAAAGGGAGGATTGTTAGAAGAAGTAAAAAATGGCGGATGCGAGAGCTGGCTCGTGCTAGGTAATACCCCATGGGAAGTGCGAGCGCGCAGCAAATAAATGTCGTCAGGGCACTTAACCAAATGGTGCGCCACATAATAGTAAAAAAGCTGGTTGTATTTAAGCTTCTAAAAGTTGCTAAAGTCCAGCCTTCACCTACCCCTCCATAAAAATCGTTAGGTTTAAAAGCCAAGGCGAAAATCATCAGAGTGGGAATGAGAAAAAACAAGAAAAGCCAGGCAAAGGACGGGAACGTTAAAAACAATTCAACCAAAGATTTTCGATTAGGCTTCATGCTCCTCCGGCTCCTCTTCTGAACCCCCGACTTTTTCTGGAGGAAGTTGTGTGAGGTGTTCGTCTGCGGCATGCCATCTTTTAAGCATATAGCCATCATTTGCATGCCAATAAATCCACACTTTTTCACCCCAAGTAATGGGCACTTCATCCAGCAGGAAGCGTTTGTGTTGAAGCGAGACAGAGATGCGGTAGTCGCCCGTGCGGACCCAATAGTTGGTGTGATCGCCCTTGTAGATGATATCATCTACGACGGCAGTCAGAAGGTTATGCAGGGCATGCGGTGCTGGTGGTTCTCTTGAAATATGAATTTTTTCGGGGCGGATACTTAAGTGGGAGAAGTCGCCGATGTTAAGTTGTTTATCATTAAAACAGAGCACATCAGGGAGGCCGTCGAGCTTCAAGACGCAATAGTCTTTATTCACATGTTCTGTCACGATCCCATCTAAGAAATTGGTGTCCCCAATAAAGGCAGCCACAAAGCTGCTATCTGGTGCTTCATAGAGTTCGACAGGCGTCCCGATTTGTTCAACTTTGCCTTGATGCATGACGGCAATGCGATCACTGACAGCCATGGCTTCAGTTTGGTCATGGGTAACAAAAAGAAAGGTGATCCCTACCTCATCATGAATGAGGTCAATTTCAAAGAGCATTTTCTGCCGCAGTTTGAGGTCTAAAGCGGAGAGGGGCTCATCTAGCAGCAGAATGCGCGGTTTGTTAATTAAGGCACGGGCGATAGCCACACGTTGTTTTTGGCCGCCGCTGATTTGGTCTGGTCTTTTGTGCGCATGATCCTCCATTTGAATCAATTGCAGCATTTTTTCCACTTCGCTATGGATTTCCTGGGAAGGACGTTTAGCTACGCGCAAGCCGAATGCGATGTTTTCCCAAAGACTGAGGTGGGGGAAGAGCGCATAATTTTGAAATACAGTATTCACAGGGCGCTTATAAGGAGGCAGGCTCGTGATATCTTGACCGTCTAAAAGAACTCGGCCGGAATCAGGCATTTCAAAGCCGGCGACCAGTCTTAAGAGGGTAGTTTTACCGCAGCCGCTAGGCCCCAGCAATGAGAAAAAATTGCCGCTTTCTACTGTAAAAGAAACATTATCGAGAGCCAGGACGTCGCCGTACTTTTTCGAAACATTTTCAAATTCTAACTTTCCCCACATTCCATAACCCTTATCATTTAGCGAATGGTAAGAGTTTAACAAACAAATCAAGTCAGTGCAACACATTATCTCAGCTTTGGCCTAATTTTACTCTAGGCTTGGTGACCATCTAAATTAATGAGGCAAAACTACACGGATTGCGTCATTTATCAAAATTTTTTGTATCAAAGGATGTTTATTATATAATCTGACTGCTATAATAAAAATTAGACTAGAGGTAGTCTCAAACTTGAATTTGTCGAAGCTGGTGTTGTCTGAATATTTTAAGTTTGCGGCTTTTTTCCAGCCCAAAATAACGTTCTCACTTTTTTCAGTCATTGGGTAGAAGAGATGAAACCCTTTAAAACGGTTGCTGACATTTTGCGTTGTATAAGCGATCATTACGCTTGTCCAAAGGCTTTCAACCATATTGAAAATCAGCTATGGGTATCGTTTTCTTCAGCACACTTCGTGCAGCTTGTGAAGCATCTGACTCTTTATTTGCATTCCTTAAAGTTAGAAAGAGGGTCTCGCATTGGGATCATGGGGCCGTGTTCGGTGTATTGGACAGTTGCCGATTTTGCGATTATGCTGTCGGGAGGGGTTTCAGTGCCTCTATTTGCAAATATTTCGAATGAGAATTTTGATTTTGAAGTTCACCATGCAGATGTCAAAATTTTGTTTGCGGGGGGGCAGGAGCAGTGGCAGACAGTCGAGGCTCATCGCGGTGATTTTGAAACTGTGATCTCCTTTGATCGCGAAGGGGATCCTTTAGCTAGCCTGACCTTATTCCAGGCAATTGCTTTGGGAGCTGAAATCGAGAAGCAGGAGCCGGCGCTCTTTCCATCTTTACTGGATGCTGTGAGGGAAGAGGATTTAGCTACGATTGTCTTTACCAGCGGCAGTACTGGTTTACCCAAAGGCGTAGAACTCACTCAAAAAAACCTTGCGAGCCTCCTGCACATCGATCCTTTCAATTGGAATCCCCAGACAGACCGTTACTTAAGCGTGCTTCCCCTCGCTCATATTTTTGCGCGCACACTCAACTTTATCATGGTGGCTTGGGGCATCAGAGTTTACTACCTGCATAATGTGAAGTTGCTTGGTGAAGCGGCTCCTCTCGTCAAGCCGACCATTCTTGTATTAGTGCCGCGCATTTTAGAAAAAGTGCAGGCTAATATTTTAGCCAAAATCAACGCCAGCAGCTGGATAAAAAAATGTTTGGGAAAATGGGCCTGGAATTTAGCCAGAGCTAAAGGCAGTTCTTTCCATAAGAATCTCTTGCTACCCTTGGCTGATACCCTGGTATTTTCGCGCTTTAGGGAGGCTATGGGAGGAAAACTCAGATTAGTGATTTCAGGCGGGGCGCACTTAAATCCCGAACTCTATCGATTTTTTCTTGAGATCGGTTTTCCTCTTTATGAAGGGTATGGATTGACAGAGGTTTCGACTGTCGCATGCAACCGGCCCAATCGGATTAAAATTGGCACGGTGGGCCTTCCATTCCAAGGAATTACGACTTCCCTTAGCCCCGAAGGAGAGCTTTTAGTTAAAGGGGATTTGGTGATGCGAGGTTATCATAAAAATCCCGAAGCCACAGCAGCAGCTTTCACACGTGAAGGCTGGTTGCGCACAGGGGATAAGGCGACTATCGATGCCGATGGTTTTGTGACCATCTTAGGACGTTTGAAAGAAATGTTCAAAACTTCAAAAGGAGAGTATATTTCTCCCGTTCCTATTGAACAGCTATTAACTCGGGATCCTTTGATCGATATGGCTATGGTCATTGCAGATCGCCGCCCCTTCGCGACCTGCTTGCTTTTTCCAGATTTGGATTTTTTAAGGAAATTACAAAAAAAGAAAAGGGCCCAAGATCTCTCAGTAGAGGAATTTTTAAAGCATCCTGACATGCTCGCTTATATTTATAAGCTCTTAAGTTCCACTAATGAACATTTAAATCACTGGGAAGAATTGCGCGATTTTAGGATCATCGAAACGCATCCTTCGGTCGAAGGGGGCGAACTTACCCCTACCATGAAACTACGTCGAGAGGTTATAGAGAAAAAGTATGCAGAGTTGATCAATAGTATGTATTTACAGGAGCTAATATGAAGGAAAGGCTGGCGATTGTTGAGGGCATAAGAACTCCATTTTGTAAGGCAAATGAGCTATTTCGCCATTTTGAAGCCGATGATTTGGGCGCATTTGCCGTCAAAGAACTTTTAGCGCGTATCCCGTTTCCCCGCGAGCTTATCGATGAGTTGATTTTTGGCAATGTAGTGCAACCTCCGCATGCGACTAACATTGCCCGGGTCGTTGCGGTTAAAGCAGGATTGCCTATTCACATCCCAGCTTACACTGTAAACCGCAATTGCGCTTCAGGCATGGAAGCGATTGTTTCAGCTGCCAATAAAATCGATGCCGGCGAAGCTTCTATTATTTTAGTCGGGGGAACCGAATCGATGAGCCACTTCCCCGTGATGTTTCCTAATCGCATGCGTGAATTTATCCTTAAATTCAATAAGGCTAAAACGTTGATGCAAAAACTTTCACTCCTATTAAGCATCAGGCCTTCCTTCTTCGTGCCGCAAGTTCCTAAGCTGTCAGACCCTCTATGCGATCTGTCTATGGGGCAAACCGCTGAGCTTGTGGCCAGACAGTTTAAAGTGACACGTGAAGATCAGGATATTTTTGCATTGATGAGTCAAGAACGTGCCTCAGCTGGCAGAGAACGGTTGGCAGAAGAAATTATTCCTGTCCCTTATCCACCAGCATACGACAAAATTCAAAAAAACGATGATGGTCCGCGAGTCGGGACCACTTTAGAGGGATTAGCCAAGCTGAAACCTGCGTTTGATGCCTTGACCGGTACAGTGACCGCAGGCAATTCAAGCCAAATTACCGATGGGGCCATTGCCTTGATCGTCATGCCGGAATCGCGCGCGAAAGAGTTGGGCCTAACGTCTTTGGGGTATTTGGTGGATTATGCCGCCATAGGTCTGAACCCCAGTCGCATGGGGCTTGGTCCTGCCTATGCTATCGCAAAACTGTTGAAAAAAACCGGACAACAGTTAAAAGATTTTGATTTGATAGAAATTAATGAAGCCTTTGCAGCACAGGTGATTGGAGTGGAACGTGCGCTCAATTCCGCTGAATTTTGCCGCAAAGAGCTGGGTTTTGCGAGCCCAATAGGTCAAATTGATCGCAATTTGCTTAATGTTAATGGCGGAGCGATCGCTTTAGGGCATCCTTTGGGAGCTTCAGGTGCGCGTTTAGTGTTGACATTGCTTAAGGAATTGAAAAGACGTAAAAAAAACAAAGGTCTGGCTGCTCTATGTGTGGGTGGAGGACAAGGTGAAGCTGTTAGCTTAGAGGTTGATTGATGGACACTGCATTTACATTTTCCCTTCTTCCTGAAGGGATCGGCCAATTAGTATTTGATTTGAAAGATGCTAAAGTGAATGTGCTTTCAGGTCCTGTTTTAAAGGAATTAGAGCAGCTGCTTGATCAATTAGCCACGCATAAGGATGTGAAAGCCTTAGTATTTTCCAGTGGAAAAGAGCATCAGTTTATCGCTGGGGCAGATCTGCGCGAATTTGAAAATGCCTTTAAACATCCAGAGCTAGCCGATGATGCCCTAGATTTGGGCCATCGAGTCTTTAGAAAATTAGCCGCTTTGCCCTTTCCTACCATCGCGGCCATTGATGGCACATGTCTAGGCGGTGGTTTGGAGCTTGCATTAGCCTGTTCTAACCGGATTGCAGCCGATCATCCTAAAACTAGTATAGGCTTGCCAGAAACCCAGTTGGGAATTATGCCTGGCTGGGGCGGCACCCAACGCTTGCCACGCTTAATAGGGCTTGCTGCTGGCTTGGAAATGATTTTAAGTGGAAAAACAGTGAATGCCGTAAAGGCGTATAAAATGAAGTTGGTGGACGCTGTTTTTGCTTGGGAATTTTTCCCTGAAAAAACTTTAGAGTTTGCCAAAAGCCTTTTGGATGGCGATACTGCTAAGAAAATCCTAAAAAAGCGCAAGCAAAACCCTTTGAGAGCGTTTCTTTTAGAAAAAAACCCGCTGGGCAGAGAGGCCATCTACTACCAGTCTAAAAAGCAGGTTTTAGAAAAAACGAAGGGATTTTATCCAGCCCCGCTCATCGCCTTAGAAACTATCCGCAAAACTTATACCCTGCCTTTGAAAGAAGGCTTGGAAATGGAAAAACAAATCTTCATCGAGAATACGCAGAAGGGTTTTACCAATGCCGAAAATTTGATTAAAGTTTTTTTTCAGAATGAAGCTTTAAAGAAAGATGCCGGCCAAGCGGAAAAGACGACCCCTTTACCCGTGCGTTCAATCGGAATTTTAGGTGCGGGTACGATGGGAGGCGGCTTAATTTTCCTTTGCAGTTATCACGACATTCCTGTGCGCTTTAAAGATATCAACTGGGAGGCTGTGGCCAAAGGGTATGCGCATGTCCACCAATTATATAACAAAATGATTGAACTGAGAAAATTAAGCAAAGATCAAGCCATTTTGAAGTTTCAATCAACCAGCGGTACCATTGACTACACAGGGTTTCAACAGTCAGATTTAGTGATTGAAGCTGCTACTGAGAATTTACAGCTTAAGCACACTCTTTTGAAGGAATTGGAAAAAGTTGTAAAACCCGATGCGGTTATAGCTTCCAATACATCTTCATTGAGTATTGCTGAGATGTCTAGTGTCTTGAATCATCCTGAACGGTTCGTAGGGATGCATTTCTTTAATCCGCCCAATCGCATGCCCCTGGTTGAGGTTGTCAGAGGGCCTAAGACTTCACCGCAAGCGATTGCTACGGCTGTTGAAACATGCCGCAGGTTAGGGCGGACGCCATTAGTCGTTGGTGATTGTCCAGGATTTTTGGTTAATCGGATTTTTGTTGTTGGAGCCAATGAGATGCTGCGTTTCCTTGAAGAAGGCGTTCCGCTGCCTCAATTGGAAAAAACATTTTTAGATTTTGGCATGCCTATGGCTCCTTGCCGGCTTTCAGATGAAGTTGGTAATGATGTCGCCTGTAAGGTTTCACATATCTTTGAGAAGGCGTATGGCCCCCGCATGAAGCCGCCCCGCTTGTTGGAAATGATGGATCAGCAAGCTCTTTACGGAAAAAAGGTAGGCAAAGGGTTTTATCTCTATAATGGTCATAAAGAAGCTCCCAACCCTCAAGTGCAAAAGCTCATAGAAGGCTTGCGAAATTCCTCAAAGCAACCCCCCTCCTCAGATGAGATGCTTGAACGTGCCTTCTATCTGATGATCAATGAAGCCGCGCGTTGTCTGGAAGAAAAGATTGTGGCCGCTCCAGCCTATGTTGACATGGCTCTGATCCTAGGGGTGGGATTTCCTCCTTTTAGAGGCGGACTTTTACGTTATGCCGATGCGATAGGCATCCCAGCAATTATCAAGCGTTTAAAAGAATTAGAGCAGAAAGAAGGCGAACGTTTTACCCCCTGTGCTCTTTTAGCGGAAATGGCGCAAACAAATCGCGGTTTCTATAGCTAAACGCGCGCAAAGTTCCGCTGTCGAAAATCTTTTGCAAATTATGAAAAGAGATTTTATAGTGACCTCTTTTTAAATGAAGTTAAAGGTCTCGACATGGAATCGATCCAAGGTGTAAAAGAATCTGATTCCATTTTAAAGAGTACAGAGCTTCCCTTAGGAACAATCCAAACCCTTCCTCCCGAAGTGATTGCTAATATATTCTCGTGCTTAAGCGGGGTCGATCTTTTTCAAGCTAGGGGTGTTTGCCATAGTTGGAAGCTTCTTGCTTCTACAGATTTTTTATGGAGGCGAAGAATTCCTTGGATAGCAGGAAATATCCTGCAAACCTTAAATCCGCATGTAAAAAAGCAACTTCTTCTTGAAGATGCTTTTGAAAAGAAAAGCTTTGAAGTTAAGACTTTTTCCGGCGGACTTTCCCAACCATTAACTCCGACCAATTTTTTTATCCATGGCTCTAACCTATTTGCGGACTATGGCGACAGCTCTTACATCTGTATTGATATAGCCAACGATAAGGCTAAGCAACGTCTTGATTTTTTTAACTGCAGAGTGCAATTTCTAATCGCAAATGAACAATGGCTTTTATGGCATGCTTTAAGTGGGAAAGAGCGCGACACTTCGATCTGGTCGCGCTTCGCTCTAAGATTCTTTCGCCATCATTTTCAAGAGTATGTATCTGCTGAAGTGAGGGATATTCCTTATCCCGTCAAAAGAGTCGAGCTGCTGGGGAATTTTGCTTTTTTTGAAACAGAGGTCGCAAATCAGGATGAGAGGGGAAGTAAGAAGTTAGTTATAGTCAAAAATTTAACGAGTTTCTCAGCCCATCATATCCCTGCCGATGCCTGGTGCTTGACTTCAAGTCCTGTCTCACAGCTATTTTATTACCAAAAGGACTCAAGCGCTATTTATTCATTTACAATTGATAATCCGATCGCGATGACTAAAATAGTTATGATGAAGGACAAGAATCATCCTCTATTTGATCTTAAGTTGACGAAAACGTCTCTTGTGGGTTGTTCAGAAAAGGAAGTATACTTGTGGGACAGAGCGTCAAAAGAACTGCAAAGAAAAATCGAAGTCTCTTTCTGCATTAAAGCATTGGCAATTGACGGGCGTTTAGTGATTCTCTACAGTGTCGATGAAGGAGTTCATGTCTTTTCTCTAGAAACTGGTCTGTGTCTCTCTTCTTTCCATGTAGAAGGCATTTCGAAACAAGCAAATAGTCAAAAAGAAATTGTTTGGCATCATCTTTTTTATAAAAATCCAGAGGGCTTTCTCAGCGTATATCATCTAATAACTGGGCGCAAAGTCCTGGATCAAGAGGATTGGGGCAACCCTTTCTTAAAAATTCAAGTGATTGACAATACACTGTATGGATTGCATGCTGATGGGATCAAAGCCTATACCTTTGTCCCTTTTAGGAGAAAAAAGGCTTCTCAGCTGATTTCAGCTGAGAAGTAAAAGCGTATTAGTTAATTGTCGATTCGACCAGATCCCGAAGTTTAATCTTTAGTTCTTCATTTTTTAAGTGTCCTTGTTCATCGAAGGCGTTGTACGCGCCTGGAACGGACACTTGCATTGGATTCACTGTGCCGCCAACAGCCGTGAGGATTGTCCGCAGGTGTATAAGTCCTCGAGCCCCTCCGCTTGATCCTGGAGATGCACTCATGATCCCAAATTTCTTTCCTTTGTAGGCATCACGCGATGAGCCCGCTTCTTCACTTCTTGATGCCCAGTCGAGCGCATTTTTGAGTACTGCGGGCACTGAACTGTTGTAATCAGGAGAGGCAATTAGGATGACTTCACTTTGGATCATCAGTTGGCGCAATTGTTGAGCATGGGCGGGCATGCCTTCTGCAGCTTCCAAATCTGCATCATAGAAAGGAATCGGATAATCCTTAAGATTGATCACTGTAACACTGGCGCCCATTTGAGAGGCTAATCGAGCGGCTTCGATAACCAATTTTTGATTAACAGAATCTGTACGTGTGCTTCCAGAGAAAGCCAAGACTTTTGTTTCTGCGCTAAGCGTAGCTGAAAGTGCCATGCAAAAAATTAAGATCCATTTCATTTTACATCCTTCTGGGGTGATTTAGGGGTGGTTAATTAAACAGTTTTTTTAATTTTTTATCGTTAGGATCAATCAAGTCCGCAGGGGTTAATCCATCGGCATTGATTATTTTTTTATCTGCACCTGCCTCTAGCAATTTTTTTATAATTTTGGGGTTTTTGCCTTGTACTGCGAGATGTAAGGCCGTATTTCTCTCAGCATTCTGCAGGTTAATGGGGAAAGGAATCCCCTTGGCAATAAATCCCTCACAGACTGCGGTAAAAATGTGAGAACTCCCTCGAAGGGCTGCAGCATGCAATAAAGTATTTTGCTGACGATCCCAGGTGGTCAAACGCGCTTTTTTTCTAATTAAAAAACGCGTGAGTAAAGAATTGCCGGAGACTACGCTTTGCATTAAAGGTGTCAAACCCCGACTATTCTGCCTGTCGATATCAGCCCCGTGAGAAAGCAATATATTTGTGATGCTTATATTTTTGGTCTTTACGGCATAATGAAGAGGGGTATTTCCTAATTTATCAGCTTGATTAATGTCGGCTCTGCTTGAAACTAACGCTTGCATAGCTTTTTTATTGCCCAATTTGGTTGCGACATGGAGCGGGGTAGTTCCTAATTCAGTTTGCTGATTAGGATTAGCGCCACATTTGAGGAGTGTACCCAGCACCGACTGATTGCTTCTTGACAGGGCAAAATGTAACGCAGGTAGATTTTTTTGATTGATTGGTTTGTCTATGCGTGCTCCGTGCGCCACAAGTTGTTGGATCAGTTTATGGCGATTGAATTGGATTGCATAGTACAGAGGCGTATTACCGCTCGGGCAAGGCGCATTGAGGTCGTAGGCATGTGAAAGAATCAATTTGCTAGCTAAATCCTCACGCCCTTCCTTAATTGCCAGATGCAAAGGGTTTGTTAGAGTTTCATGAACCAAGCGAAATGGGGGCAATGGAGCTCCCGGTGTGATGACCGTCTCTTTTTTGAGAGAGGTTTTATTCCAATAGTTTTTAGCATTTGATTCTAAGTTTGTGAGAAGCTGTTTTTGTTGGTGCGTGTGTATAAGGAAATCTTTGCTAGAATGCCGAATAGTTTCTGCGAATTTTTCTGAATTTTTCTCAACATCCGCATAATTTTTGACTAAGACATTATAAGCCTTTGAACTTGGATTTTTTGATAAGGCATATTTTTTTAAGCAAAGACCGATACCAGCACCTATCATTGAAGTTATGATCAAGGGAGGGACTAGAAAGTGAATAAGGTGGATCAAGTCTGCGCTATCGGAGTCTCGTTGGCCTCGAGATCTAGCAAATTTTGTCGTTCCATCCGCGTTTATATGTCTTCCGACACTGACCATTTGATCAGTAAAAGCCATGACAGCAATTTTTTTCCCATTACGCTGGGCAGTAAATCTTGGGAAGAGTGTGATTCTTGGAAAAGTAAGAAGTTTATCTGCTATTTTTTCGACAGGGTGCGCATTTGCTTCACCTGGGATGAATAGATTTTGGATAGGCATATCCTCTCCCTATTAATTAATAAATATTAAAAATATTATATAAAAATTAATTATTTTTCAATACTTCTTTAACGTGTATTATTAAATTTGTTGTTTTTGCAACTGAATTATGTAAGTAAATTCAAGGTTCAATAGGTTCTTTTTTGAGGTTGTTTTGATGAAAAAACAGTCAAATCTGATTGAATCGAGAATTAATCTCCACGTGCCTCTGTAGGAGTTTGCCTTGTAGCGTTATCTGGAAGAAATTTGAAATGATTGAGGGCACCTCATTTAGAAAAGGTTGCTGTAGATAATTGTGGTTATTTCTTATCATTTAGGTAACTAAGTGACTTCAATAGACAAAGGAATTTTCGATAATGGAACCGCGATCACTCGTTATAAGTAGCTTAGTCGGTTGGACTGGTGGAAATCTGATTTTATCTAATGTGCGAGAAAAAATTTTGCATGAGGATGATGATATTCCGGCTGCCTTAGGGGCTATTACTGGATTAGCTCTTCTTATTCTGATTAATCGATCTGAAAAAGTGCAAGGAATGTGTGGGATTGCTCGAAGATCGGCATGGTTGGGTTGCAATCCTATCACTGTTCCTTTGACGATTGGTGCAGGGATCGTTAATGCGATGGGGTTGCGAGCAATGGCCGAAAAGCCGCAGGCCATTTTAACTAGTCTTGCCTTGGTGGGAATATTGCGTTCTATCCACGCAATTTTTGTTCAGTATTATGCATTCACAAAACGACGTGATGGAATGCAAAAATTCATCATTTTGACATGCTCTGCCATTCCTTTAGATCTTGCCGCACGTTCTCTGTATAAAGGGGTCAGCCGAACCTTAGCAGGAGTCATCGCGGCCCTTTTTCTAGCGACAATTATTGAAGGAAGCCGGCACTATTATCAGTTAAGAGGCCAGCATCCCTATCATTGTTGGAATATTATTAAATTTAGCCTTCCCTTAATTGCATGTGTAACGCTAATTACAGGATTGGTTATTCATTTTTTTTGTAGAGAGATTACACAAACCTTCTGTGATTGATTGTTATCAAATTAGAACAATCCTCTAATGCGAGACTTATAAAAAATAAATTGGGATCTTTCATAGTGTAGAGAGTTTTCGAAACTGTTCTATTTGAAGTGAGACGGTTAGGATGGCGAGGAACATGTTAACACCCCATAATAGTGTGCGAGTACAAATGAATAGAAAAAGGAACAAAAAATGCGTATAGTTGGAATTCAAGGAAATGGAAATCTTTTTAAAGAGATTGTCAATGCAGATGGGCTGCCTAAGGTAAAGAAAGAGTTTCTTTTAAATGCACATGAGACCCTCTTAAAAGGAAAAGTTCTGAATGAATCAGAGTCTCTAGCCTTTTATCAATCCTTAGAAGAAATACATGTTCGATTTTATTGGCATCCAGATGAAAGTGAAGAGAATGTTATTTTGGAGACAGAAGAAGTGGAATGTGATAATTGTTCCATAGCAAAAACGAGATTAGAAAGATTGGAGGAAATTTTTGAAAAAACTATTAGCTCACGAAGTGAACTAAAAAAAGCTTATCACGAATGGGCATTAAAAAATCATCCCGATAAATTCCCACCCAGCCGGCAAAAAGAAGCTAATAGACGTTTTCAGGAAGTAACCAGTTTGTTGGAATAGTCTTTAGATAAGTTCCACTAGCCCTTTCTCTTGCCATTTTTGTAGATAATTAAGGGTAAGAGAAAGCGGTATTTGCAGCTCTTCCGCGATTTGTTCGATGAAGCGTTCCTTTGGAACGATCGGAAGGGTATCCATTAATAAGCGCAGCTTTTGCTGCGATTCATCGACATGCAGGCCGAAGGCAGACTGGCCAGGATCAATGTACAAGTTATACTGAGGATTGGCCACAGATAATACCCCTTCAAATTTTTTACGCATCAAAGTACTTTTTTCGAGCTGCTCAATTGTATCCAAAAAAACTTTGACAGAGTCATGTAGAGCCTCATGCGTAATGATTGAGGGGTTGTCTTTGTCGCAATGGTATTCTGGATAGGGAAAGCGGGATAAACTAGACATCGGGATGCCATAGCTTTCCCAAACCATCTCATCATTGCATATAATACTGCGGAAAGGACCTTCGCGAAACCCTGTTTGATTTTTAAGCAGATTGGATAGGATCTGTTCCATGCGCCCTCTACCTCCATAGGAGTGTTGCAAAGCTAAGGGGGTATTCGAGCCCAACATTTCAAGAAAGCAAGATTCTAACACATGATCTAAAATATGCGGAATTTTGCCTAGATAATAGGCCGAGCCAATAATCTCTTGCACCAAGACTAAACGATAGGTGAATTTTGTGTGTTGCGGCAAAAGATGGTGGAAAATCTCAACAGCGACAGCAACACCGGCTAGATCATCGTTAGCCATTCCGCCATGATCCAAATGGGCGACTAAAACAAATGTTTCAGGATTTGCGCCTACATGCGTATGCTCAGCTATTTTTAAATAGCCCTCTGATTCGTTGGTGAGGATATCAACTTGGTAGATGCCTTCTTCTAACGTATCAAAAAACTGCTTGGGAACACAAAAGCCCCAATCGCGTTCCCATGGACGGTAATTTTGCCGAAAATGATAAGGGATGGCGTCAGGAAATCGTGCGTCGCAGTGTAGGTGTTTTTGGAGTTCCTCTTTAGAAACAAAGCCTGAAAAAGGCTTGGAGAGACCAATCACATGCAGTGGATGAGTGGCTTCAAAAATCACCTTCCCATCTTTGCGAATCTGACCGCGCACTAAGTCCCATTTGGGAGGAATCATCCAGCCATTAAAATGTTCATCCCCGGTAAAATTGTGAATTTTGAGTGGGAGAATCGCGTGGATCTCTGCCAGAGCTTTGTCGTAATCTGTTGAACAGAAATTACGGTTATATAAATAGAGCTCTTCAATCAGTTTGTATGCAAGATTTCCAAACATAGTCAATTCCATTAACGGCTGGTGATTCCATCAAAAGGAATCTGGCCTGGGATAAATTTAGGGGGTTTTTTTAAAAAATAGTAGATATTCTTTTCTAAGCACTGGATGCCTAGCTGGTAGGCTTGCTCGGCATCGACTACCAGAATTTGCCCTTTTCCAACAGGTAGAGAATTAGCGATGCCTTGCTTTAATAACAGTTTTTCAAAGGGTTTGAGGAAATACTCGATTTCATAGTTCAGGTAACGCACCGCGCTGACCGGATGGCCTGTCAAGGGAATTCCATTGCGAAGAACAGGGGTTGCATATAGCTTCCAGTACATGTGAGGGACCCCCACGGCTTGCTCAATATAGTGTACATAGGTCATTGTTTCCACGCCGATGCCAATAAAAACGATTTTGGCCTTTTGTTGTCTTAATCGATGCCAGGGAGAATTGACTCCGTAACCACTCAAGGAATCACCCCCTGCAATCAGCTCAGCTTTTGACCCAAGGGCTGCAATGCTTTGCAAGGGATTGCAGCTGCGGACCGTTTTAGGGAGTGCGGTCACGTAACTGCTGAAAGCCCCCAAAGATTTTGATACTGGGGAATGTTTTGTATCAAAAGGTTCGCCAAAGCGTGCGTATTCGTAAAAAAAGGCAGGGACCGCAAGCGTACCTGAGCTACCTAAAACATTTTGAAAAGCTTGCAAATAAAAGGCTAGAATCTCTTCTCGATGATGAGCTCCTTCAATGCTGCCTAGCATCATCAGGTTGCTGTGGATTAGAAGTGTATCGCCTTCCTGGACGCCCAGATGCTTTAGGGCAGTTTGCAGTGTGTGTTGTGTGAGCATAGGGTTTCACTTAGACCGAAAGGCCTCCATCGATGACAATTGTTTGGCCGGTGATGAATTGACCTTTTTCAGAAAGCAGGAATTCGATCATAGGGTAGATATCGGAAAATTCGGTTAATCGACCAAGCGGGGTACGGCGTATGATAGAGTTTTGCTGCATTTCAGAAAGAGAATCAGAAAGATCTGTTTTCATGTAGCCAGGAGCAATCGCGTTGACTGTAATTTGTCTTGAGCCTACTTCCCGCGCCAGGCTGCGCGTCATCCCTTCCAACGCTGCTTTGGTTGCTGCATAGGTCGCTAAACCTTTAGCCCCTCTCTGGGCAACAACGGAACTAATGGAAAGAATGCGGCCAGCTTCTTTGTTTGCGAGCATATTTCTTAGACAATGGCGCGTTAAGGCGAGGGCGCCCATTAGGTTGATCGTCAGTATTTTTTCGATCTCTACCTCTGGAAGCGTGGCGAAAATGCCATCGACAGCAATTGCGGCATTATTAATCACACCGTAGATGTTTCCTAGCCTCTGGATGGCGGAGGTGCAAAAAGCTTCCAATTCTGATGCATTGCTGATGTCCAGGGGCGCAAAGTAGAACTGCGACGCATAATCCTGGCTTAAGTGGGTCATTTCAGCTGTGGTGTGACGACTGAAGGTGCTTACGTGGTATCCACTTTTTAGTAGACTCTCCGTTAAAAAGAATCCCAGCCCTTTTGATCCCCCGGAAACAATGAGGTGTTTAGGAGATGTGTCTAATTTTTTTTCCATTGCTTGAGATTGCAAAATGATTCACTCTCCTAATGAGATGAGGAACTTTATAATCCTCTAAAATTTGTTTTAATTTTTGTTTGATGAGTGTTTCATCAAATAGGGCTTCGGGCACCATCATCACATCAGCTGCGATGAGAGCCCCTACGAGAGCGCTTTTTTGTTCATAGACTAAACAGTCTTCAATTTCTGGAAGGGACTTAATGGCTTGTTCAATCTCTTCTGGGGATACCTTACGTCCTCCCGTATTTATGCGTCCATCTTTACGTCCGACAAAATAGACTCTAGCGTCTTTGATCTCCACTAAGTCGCCGGTTGCAATCCATTGATCTTTGGTCGATGAGGAGGCATGCAGGTATCCCTCCATGCATTGTGGTGAGCGTACTTCAAGTTCTTGATCCTTAGTTATGCGCAGTTCTGTGCCACTTTTACTAGTTTTTCCTAAGAAGCTTGTCGGAAAGCCAGCTTTGCGGTCTGAGACTACAATGGCAGATCCAGCTTCGGTTGAGGCATAGATGTGTGTTAAGTGCAGTGGATGAAAAAAGGTGTCGATAAGATCAATAGTGGATTGATCGACAATCTCACCGCCCATGGTCGCTTGCAATAGCGAAGGACGAGCAAGCTGTGGCGGCCAGGCGGTGATCAGCATTCTCCAAAAGGTGGGCGTCGCAGAGATGATTTCCACCTGATACTTTAGAAGGTCGGATGCAATCTGTTCAAAATGATTTTCACCATAATAGATAGCTCCTTGCGTGTTGTAGGCCGCGAAGAAAACTTGAATGCCCGCATATCCCCAGGGGGCGTAACTTAAAAGCCAGGTTTTACCATGCAAAGCCGGAGGGACAAAAAATGCAGAGGATTCAACAGCTTCCCAGCGATGGAGGGCAATTTTGGGCTCACCGGTTGTGGCCGAAGTAAAAATGCCCAGAAAAGGGGGCGTTTCCGCTGTCGAGGCAGGAAACTCTTGCTTTTCGTCTCCCAGATATAAGGAAATCTGTTTGTCAGTAAGCAATTTTGTGACTTGGTCTCCGCTTAAAGTTGGCGGGCAGAGATATAAGGAGATGTTGAGTTCTTTGGCAGCGATAAGCGCCGCATAAAGCACTGGAAGCGAGGGGGTTTTAATGAAAACCTGTTGATGCAATTTAAATTCCGCCATGCATGTCTGGACACTTTCATGAAAAGCGGCGCGCGAAATGCTGTGTCGGGGAAAATACAGAAAATCTTTAGTCATAGAGCTTTGCCAATTCCTCGATAGTTGCAAAAGGGATAAAACCCGCTTTGAACGGGTCTTTTCCAGTCTTTTCCTCAAGTTTAACCACAATAATCGCTAAATCCAGGGAGTCGAGCGGTGTGTCTGCTAAAATATGCGTGTGCGCAGAGAGGGAAGCCAGAGGATATGCATGTTCCTTGATCACTTCTTCAATGAGGTGTATGATTAAATCTTGCGTCTGTTGCGACATGTGTAACTCTTTAATGCGGTTAAATGGGCAGGATTAAACTTAGCTTATGTATCCTTTTTTATTTTTCCAATCAAAAGGAAAAGAGTATACAGAAAATGTTAGGAATCGGATATTCAAATTTAGAATTTAGAGGGTAGATGAGTCAAATTAATCCACGTAAACATTTGAATATCTTGAAGACGCTTCAAGCAGCAGAGCTGCCCGAAGTGAAGAAGGATGTGGCTGTACTGACGAACCCTCGTTTTCAGACCCCTAAAACAAGTATGGTTATTTTTCATTTTCAACCCCATCGTTTTCAATCGCCAGCCTTGAGATTAGAAACATGTACGCTTAAGCGCGAAAGGGTGGAACAAAAAGATGTGTATATAATCGATGACTTTTTCCTGGCAGATGAAAGTCGCGAACTTCGGGAAATCACGGCTCAAGCCGCCTTTTCGCGAAGCATTTATGCAGATCACGAGAGCAATGAAAAAGGGGAGCATCCCTCACGTTCCATGGATAATAAAGAACGCTGGCAATTTTTTGCCAATCCGCCGCAAGCCATTAAGGAAGTGTATAAATGGCTAAGTTTGATTGCGCAAGAGTTGAACGCAGATATCACGACATTGCCTTGGGACCTGTGCGATGCCAATATTTGTGCCCCTGCATTTGCCACTAATCGCATCGAATATCGTTCCCCGCAAAGTTCTACGTTAGGCCGTCATAAAGATTACAATACCGAAAAAGGAGTGGCTTTTGGCATTCCGATCCTGTATGCGGATGTCCCCACCTTTTATCCCAGCCAATTTATAAACGGAGAAGCGCAAAAACCTTGGCTAGTCACGCTGATGGTGTATACGACAGCTGAAAATTTTAAGCCGGAATTTGGCATGGGGACAGCTTTCTTTAAGGATAATGGGGAGATTGTTTTACAATCTGAATGCCGGGACATGCGCATGGTGCTATTCGAAGGGGATATCATTCACAGCATTGAAGAGTCCAAAATTTCGCCCGATTTTAAAACGTGGCGAGCCTCTTATGTCTATAAGCTCTGTATCAATCCTCGAGAAGCTCATCAGGATTTAAAGAGCGAGTTTTATCAATTAATGAAGCAATATAAAGAACAACTTTAGAGAGTGTTATGGAACAAACATCCGTTGAAGAAAAAAAACAATACTTAAGAGAGTTAAAAAAATCTTATGTAAACGCTTTGATTAAGGCACTGCGTCCATCTGGAAATGTCCTGGAAGTAGGATTTGGTTTAGGGGATGGGGCTTCTTTTATTCAACAAAGCAAGCCAAAAAGCCATACAATCATCGAAAGTGATCCACACTTAGCTAAAGAAGCTGAAAAGTGGGCCAGTAAATTTTCAAACGTCAAAGTCATCGCGGATAGCTGGCAAAACGCATTGCCTAAATTAGGCGTTTTTGACACTATCTTCTACAATGATTATCCTATTGATAATGAGATTGATTTAATCCAATCTTTAAGTACAGAAGATGCCAACGAGATTGCAAAACGCTCAAAAGAACTTTTAGAAATGCTGGAAACGGAGCTAGCGCAAGTGGAAGCTGCCTATACAGATCATGAAATTGATGAATTCTATCAGCAGCTAGGCTATCAAAACCCTACGGAACTCTTTAATTTTTTTGAAAAATTGAAAGAACATGGGCATATCACCCCTAAGCAGTATAACCATGTGATCAAAAAATATCAGATCGAAGAGCCTAAGGTAAAAAGCCCTGCTTATGATTTTAGCGGGCAGGCTGATGTCCTCTTACTTTTTTTACAAGAATGTTTAAAGAAGCATATGCATAAGGGCAGTCGCTTTACGGCTTATCTCAATGATCGCACTTCGAAATTTGAAGATTCTCGTTTTTTTGAGGCGATTATCACCAATCCGCATATCGAGTATCAAGAAAAACAGGAACCGTTGCAAGTCGCCAATTGCAAAGGGGAAGTTTTGGTCATGACAGTAGAGAAGCTGTCAGACGATAAGTAGCAATTTTGATGTAAGTCCTTTGCGAGCTTGATCAAGATTTATTTTGTTTTAAGATAATTTTGAAAAAGCTCTTCTTAACTGCAATTATGTCTTAAGGAAAGGCCATTCGTTATAGATTCCATTAAAACCACTTGACACTGTAAGGGGGAGTTGTTTCAGGGATAAAAGGAACTTGGCAACTGGGTTTATCTAAAGTTTTTCCAAAACATAAAATGTCATCGAGTGTGGATAAATGGTCTGGAATTTTATGATCAAACCAATTAAATGTGCGTTTTGTTAGGTCTTCCGAGTAATAATCACCTGTTTTGCTCTTTAATAAATTTAATTCTTCTTCTGAAAATTCGTTCATATCACTAATATTGAACATTTTCTCATGGCTGCTTACCCAAACTGCCTGAGAAATATTAGAAAGGGCTGTTCTGGAAATGAAAGGAATAATTAAATGAACATTCTTAAAACGAGTCGTTTCCAAAACTCCCTGTAGCTGTTTTCCAGAATAGGCTGCATCGTCAAAAATAACTGCTTTTATATCATTTTGATAGGAATTTTCATTCTCGTAAACGATATCGAGAGGGGGGATTGTTAAATACTTAAGAGCAAGAGAAGTTACCCATGGGTTACTTTTTTGATTCCACTTTTTACCTGGGATTATGACAATATACTTTCTTTCCTCAAGAGGCAGGCTCATTAACTTTTCGTTAAAGCTTTCAACTGCAATTTTCAGTCTTTGCTCAAATTTTTTAAAAGATCTATGGATAAGATTTTTTAAAATCTTGCGAGCGGTAGGCTGCCAATGAACACTATGTGCTAAGACCCAATTTTTAGCAGCTACTTGATTCACAGCATTTGATTTTTGTGGGATGGGAGGCGCAATATTTAAGGGTATGGAATAAACAGTATTGGCCCCAGTTTTTGAAGTTTTTTTACTTTTCCAATATTGATGAAGGCGATAGGCCCTTTGCAGTCGAATTGCAGCATCTTCCTTAACAAGGGGCTTTTGATTTTGTCTTTTCTTAAATAAGCGAAGTTCAGTGAGATACTCCTTTCTCAATTCGGCACACTGGTCCATTAAACTTGGTGAATTTTCAGAACGTTTTTCAATAAATAAAAGGAGAGGTTTTATTGCTAATGCATAAATTGAAATAATGCAGTTTAAAGTATTCTCTTCTATTGCCCATTTTTTAGAAGACGATAAGAAATCATGACATACTCTTAGAGCTTTTTGGAGATCCAAAAGCTCATGTGAATGTTTAAGACTGAAAAGTCCATCGGTAGAATCAATAAAAAAATTGTGGTTCAATAGAAAGGAAAATTTTTCGGTGAAAGAGTCTAGGTGACTGCATAATTTACTATTACTTATTTCCAAGTATAAGGGGGCCCAAACTTTTCCCCATGTTTTTCCCTAGCTTGTTTAGGACAAGTTGAAAAATCTGGGCGAAGGGAAGAGTTATTTCCGGTTGAGGGGAGAATTATGTAGACTTGAGTTCGATTTCGGTGCTAATAAATAATGCTCGCTATAGCCCCCGGAACTATGGCAAAAGCCATTAATACAATGGTTGTAACTATTTCACATCGCGCCCATCTTCTTCTTACTTTTACATTATTATTAATTGGTTTTGAGACAATTTCGTAAATTCTGCCCTTGCATAAGGCTTGTGAACCAATTGATGTTGAGCTAAATTCGATAAGCCGTTGATTAATACTTATCATTACCATGGAGAAATATAACCTGGGATAGAATGGATTTTATAAATAAAATACCATTTTATTAAATCAAATCAAAGTAAAAACAAGAGATTGCCGAGCCTAAGGTAAAAAGCCCTGCTTAGGGTTTTAGCGGTCACGCGGATGCCCTTCTTCGTTTTCTCGCCTTTTTAAGACGCCTTCAGCGCTTGCTAGCTTCTGCCGCCCTTTGCGCCTTGGCGTTCTTTGCTTTCTTTGCCATAAAAATTTTCGAAAGTTTGTGAAAGGGAGATCTTGAGGGTCACGATTAAAAAGTATTCGATAAAATTTTAAACGCAGAGAACGTAGAGTCGCCAAGGCGCAAAGGGGCTGCAGAGGCAATTAAGGTCGCAAGCCGAAGATGCCTCCACCGGAAGAACCGGTTTGGGAAGTTGAAATTGTCGGCATATTGCCGCGATCGATGGCATCTTTCCAGGCGATGGCTTTTTCTTTAAAGGGCAATAAAACGGCTGCGATCTTTTCGCCATCAAGATCCTGCAGGGGCAAAATGGCATACAGAATCAGCGTGTCGGCGCGTTTGCTATAGGCAAAGGTTCCGATGCGAGGTTCAGGGAGTCCATTGGCTTTCAAAGCTTCTCTAAAAAAATTCTCTCGATATTTACCTGGGGGGATATTCCCGATGATACATCCCATAACCAGCCCTTCGCCTTTCTCAGCTCGTTCGAGTTGAATGGAGACTCCCTCTTTAAATTTGATTAAACAGGCGTGATTGCTATCGACATGAAGGTTTGGAATTTTAAGGATCTTTCCTAGGTCTGCTAGTAAAGAATCAAAAAGTTCTGTAACCATCTTAACCTCGCTTTTCCTAAGTTACACTCGTGGGGTTGCTGGGAGAAATCTCATCATCATCGTTCTGTTTTTCCTGCTCTTCTTTTTCTTCCTGATCTTCTAATTCATCTTCTAGATCTTCAAGAGCTTCAATAATCGCCATTAGGAGTTCATCTCTGTGCTGGATAGATTTGTAGATTTGGTGGACAGCCACTTCGCGAATCGCATCGCGAAATTGGCTGAAGGCAATAATTTTAGCTAAAATCCAATCTTCAATGCCTAATTTGACAGCGCGTTGTAAGACTTTTTCGGCCGATGGATAGCGTTCGGCAGCAAGAGACATGAATTGTTTAGCCATCATTTCAAAAGTCAATTGTTCAGGGAAATCCAAGCCTTCTTTGTCAAAAAGGGTATGCATGAGATTCATGCGTCCGTTGAAGAAACGGTAAACACCCAGAATGGATTGTAGCGAGCGGGTTTCGGTGATGAGACGATGCAATTGACCTCGGGCAATCGAAGGGCCTTTAGATTTCATGTCGGCGCCAAGTGAATGGAGCAGGAATGAGACAACTTTTTTGAGTTCTTTGAAAGGATAGCGTTGGGAGAGTTCCTGGAATAATGTCGTCGAATCCCTTGGAGTTCCAGTAATGTCGCGATACATATCGCGCAGGGTAGTAGGTTCTCCCAGACCAGCTTCTGACGCTTGCCGCGCTTGGGCACTGATGTTGCGGCCGGCGGCAATTTCGCGGCTATTCTCTTGGTTAAATTGCTCTTTGATTTCTTGAATTCTTTGATGAAGTTCACCCTCAGTTGTTTCTAAAAGAAATTCGAGAGCTTCATCAGCCAGAGAAACGTCAGGATAGAAATCGAGGATTTTGCGTAAGATTTCTTCTTTGGAGTCCTCAGGTTTAATTTGCTCGCGTAAAAGCACCAGCATTTGGGCTTTTAATTCAGGATTGCGACTTTGGAATTGCTGTGCCGCATCTTTGATGATCTGGATGGGGAGTAGCCTTTCGGACTTCTCTCCTGATTTGCCTGCTTTATTGACACGACCTTTTTGCTCAGCCAGAGTTTTGGTTTTTTTCTCGGTTTTTGCAGGCGAGGGAGTAAGCTCTTTTAAATCTGCCTGGAAGGCTAATTTGCTGTTATCTTGTTCAGCATCGAGTTCTTCCGCATTTTCTTTTTGGACTCTTTGCATAGCCTCAAGCGTGACATTCACACTTTTTCCTGAAAGGCCTTCTTGCACATTCCCCATATGAACCTCCAAGATTCAAACGACGAGGGCATTTAGTTAAACTATGTAAGTTGTACACGTCCTAAGGGCTGAATACGAATTTCGGGGACAATTTCTTGGTAAGACACAACTGAAATGTCAGTAAATTCCATTTCAATTAACTTTCTGACAAAGCGGCGTACGTCGATAGCAGTCAGTAAGACAGGAGGTTGGCCGCCGGGAGGAGGCGGGGCCACCGTATTGCGTACGCCTTGTAAGATCAATTGAACCGAGTCGGGGTCTAATGCGAGATAAGAACCTGCAGAAGTTTGCTTAATGGCTCCGCGCACCATATCTTCAATCTCAGGGTCTAGAATGTATACTGAAAGCACAGATTGTCCTTGAGAGTATTTATAGCTAATATATCTTTTAAGGGAAGAGCGCACGTATTCAGTGAGCAACACCGTGTCTTTTTCCGTTTGAGCCCATTCACTTAACGATTCTAAGATGGTGCGTAAGTCTTTAATTGAGACTTGTTCTTGAATCAGACGTTTGAAAATATCTGTCATTTTTTGTAGAGGAATTAAGCGCGTGACTTCTTTAATGAGATCCGGAAAGGATTTCTCCACAAATTCCAGCATCGATTTCACTTCTTGAATTCCCACAAATTCGTTAGCGTAGCTGCGGAAGAAGTAAGAGATATGCAGGATCATTACTTCTAACGAATTCCAGTATTTAACGCCGGCTTTATTAAGCAACTCCATGTGCTTAGATTCTACCCACAACGAAGGCAGTCCTAGGGCGCTTTTATAGGAAACATAGGGAAGATTATACCGTTTCAAGTTCTCTTCACTTTCATTTGTCAAGACATGTCCTTCCAGCACTTTTCCCTTCACAATCGGAACTTCGTTTAGATGAATAGAGTACTCATCTTTTTCCAGGATGGGAGACTCTGTGCGTACGTGGACGCCAGGGAAACGGACTCCGAGATCGGCATACAGAGCTTGGCGCATTTTAGGAATCATCTTATCGATAAAGCTCTGTCCTTTCTGGGCTTTTTGAATTTCCTGGCTTAAGCCGGCACCACATTCAAGCACCACAGGAAGTGTTAGGGCATAACTATCTATCCCACCCCCGGCAATCACCTTATGTCCCTGGACACCCATATCGACAGAAGCAGATTCGCCGCCGGCTGCTGAGGAAATTGACCCGCCGCCGCCACCGACCGCTCCTTCTTCTAGCTTTTGTTTTTCATTGACCCATAAGGAGTAACCGAGCATTCCCAAGGCTGAGGCAAAAAACATAAAGGGAGCTTTAGGGAAGCCGGGAATAGCGGCCATTCCCATCAAAAAGGCAGCTGAAATTAAGAGGGCTTTGGGCTGTTTTAAAATCTGACCGGAGATCTCACTTCCCAAGTTGCTCTCAACTTTATCTGAAGAGACCCGTGTGGTGACAATACCAGCGGTAATGGAGATAAGAAGGGCGGGAATTTGAGAAACAAGGCCGTCACCAATTGACAGTAAGGAGTAAGTTGTGACAGCGTCCATCGCGGGCATGCCATTAATGGTCATCCCAATGATCATTCCACCCACGATGTTGATCAAGGTGATCACAATCCCGGCAATCGCATCCCCTTTAACGAATTTCATGGCACCATCCATGGCCCCATATAATTGGCTTTCTTTCTGGATGGCAAGACGTTTTTCACGCGCCTGATTCGAATCTAAGATCCCTGCGCGCATGTCCGCGTCGATACTCATTTGCTTACCAGGCATCGCATCCAAAGTAAAACGCGCGGCAACTTCGGCGACCCGCTCGGCCCCTTTGGTGATCACAATGAATTGCACAAGGGTGATGATTAAGAAGATAACGCCACCGACGACGAAGTTTCCTCCGACCACGAATTGGCCGAACTGGAAAATGATGTCCCCAGCGTTGGCATGCAATAAAATTTGGCGCGTGGAAGCAATGTTAACTCCAAGCCTATACAGTGTCGTAATCAGCAGTAAGGAGGGGAAGATAGATAAGTGAACAGCACTCGGAATGTACAGGGCAACCATCAATAAGGCGACGGAAGCTGTTAAGTTTAAGGCGATTAGAAAGTCGATGACATGCGGGTTAACAGGGATAATGATCATGGCCAAGATACTGATGATCAAAAGTGCCAGGGCGACATCACTTGCCCGAGAGATGGTATCTAAAGAGCGTTGGCCTCCAAGCCTTCCAGTGATTCCATCGAGAATTCTGCGTATCAAGTCCATTTATTATATCTCCAGTATTAGTCTAGCGTTCTGAATATTCGTATTGAGTATCGGTATTAAGTGAAGCAATCCACCTTAAAATTTCGGCAATCACTTCATAAGTGTCTTCGGGAACAAATTCATAGACATCCGCTTCTTCCCAAAGTTTACGCGCAAGTTTAATATTGCGCACGACAGGAATGTGAAATTCTTCTGCATATTGGACGATTCTTTCCGCCATCAAATCCTCTCCCTTGGCCAGAACGAAAGGAGCTGCGTCTAAATCTTTCTTATAGCCAATCGCAATGGCGAGGTGCGTCGGATTAGTCACAACAGCCTGAGCTCGTTTAACTCCGCCGCGCGGACCTTCCTGATAAGCAATTTCTTGAGCGATTTGCTTACGTTTACTTTTGATTTGAGGATCGCCTTCTGAGTTTTTATATTCTTGTTTAATCTCAAATTTTTCCATCTTCATTTCATTCGCAAAGTTTTTCTTCTGATACACAAAATCGGCTACGGCGATGATAATGAAGAAAAGCCCGACTTTAATCACGACTTCCATCAAGAAGGCATAAAAAATCATGAGCGAGGCATCCATGGGCATTGATACAGAACGGATGAGGACAGGTAAGCTTTTCCACATCACTCCATAGATCAGGTAACAGGCAATCGAGATTTTTAAAACCGATTTTAGGAGTTCAATCAGAGTTTTAAGCTTAAATTTAGCTTTTAAATTGGAAATAGGGTCAAATTTTTTAATATCAAACTTAAAGACTTCCAGGGCAAGCATTGGACCTACTGAGAGAAAGTTGATCACAAGCCCGACAACACTGACGATAGCCAGGATGGGGATAGATGTGATAAAAATCTCCGATAAGGATTGAAGATAAAGCTCGGGAATTGCCGTATCCAGACCCCCCTTGGCAATTTGGTTAAAGGTCATAATCGTAAAGCTTCCTAAGTGGTCAAAAAGGAACTTGCTGGAGGCTAGGAGAACCCAGATAGACGCAATAAAAGTAAACGCCGAAGGCAAATCCTGAGACTTGGCCACTTGTCCCTTATTGCGTGCATCACGTAGCTTTTTAGGGGTGGCTTTTTCGGTTTTCTCGCCCATAGTTTTTTACTCCATTGAAGGAAAATTCAATAAATTCCTCCAAATCTTCTCATTTAATTGCAGCATCAACCTTGCATAATCTCTTAATTATAGTATAGTCCTCATTTAGGAGAGCGTCAAGAAAAAACTATAAAATTTACTATATGATTGAATTATTATAATGCTTTAACTATTATTGGCAAATTATTAGCAAAAAATACAGGAAATAAAAGAACTTATGGCAAACCTTTCATGCGGCATAGTAGGCTTACCAAATGTAGGCAAATCGACCCTTTTCAATGCATTAACCGCCAATGAGGCGGCAGCTGCCAACTATCCTTTTTGCACCATCGATCCTAATATCGGCATTGTGGAAGTCGAAGATCCGCGCTTAAAGGTGCTTTCGAGTATATCAGGCAGTAAAAAAATTCTGCCGGCAAGCATGCAATTTGTGGACATTGCAGGTCTGGTAGCTGGAGCTTCGAAAGGAGAGGGATTAGGCAATAAGTTTTTAGCGAATATCCGTGAAACGGACGCCATTGTTCATGTTGTGCGCTGCTTTGAATCCTCTGATATCGTGCACGTTTCAGGAAGTGTGGATCCTATTCGCGATATTGAAGTCATTAATTTAGAGTTAATTTTGGCTGACTTGCAAATGATTGAAAATGTCATTGGCAGAGTGGAAAAACAAGCCAAAGGCAATAAAGAATTTGCGCTTGCGTTTGCGTGTTTAAACCGCGTGCGCGACCATCTTAACCAGGGTAAGCCAGTCAGAACTCTGGAACTCAGCGCCGAAGAAGTAGAGATTTTAAAGCCCTATCCCTTTTTGAGTGCCAAAAAGGTTCTATATGCCGCCAATATCGCAGAGTCTGATCTCGAAACAATGACGAACGCCCATGTCCAAAAAGTGAAGGATTACGCATTGGCTGAAGGCAATAGCGTCATTACAATTTGTGCAAGTCTGGAGCAGGAAATCGCGCAATTGCCACCCGATGAACAGGGGGAATTTTTAGAAAGTCTAGGAATGAAACAATCAGGGTTGCAGAGATTGATCAAGGCTTCTTTCAGTATGCTTGGGCTGATCACCTTTCTAACCACAGGTGAAATGGAAACTCGTGCTTGGCCCATTATTCAAGGAACCTTAGCTCCCGAAGCCGCCGGTAAAATCCATACCGATCTTCAAAAAGGATTTATCCGTGCTGAAGTCGTCGCTTATGAAGACATGGTTCAATACAAAGGGCGTGTTGGCGCTCGCGAAGCTGGTAAAGTACGTGCCGAAGGCAAGGACTACCTTGTCAAAGATGGCGACGTCATTATCTTTATGCATAATTAAGGAAGTGTAATGTCAGATCGAGAAAAGTCCCTGCCTGCAGAACTATTTATTACCTGTTCGCAAGGCTTAGAGCCCATCTTAATTGAAGAATTAGCTGAATTAGGTTTTGGGCATGCCCACCTAGGATTTCGGGGGGTATTTGTTAAAATTAAAGACCTATCCGATATCTATAAAATTAATTATCTGTCCCGAATTGCCGGTAGAGTGCTCTATCCCCTCAGTTCTTTTAGATGTCATGATAAAAAAGCGCTTTATCGAGGTGTTTACGACATTGACTGGACGCAATTTTTTACTAAAGGGCAGACGTTTTCAATTGATGCCAATGTCAACCATCGGATGATTCGAAATAGTCTGTTTGCTGCCCAAATTGCGAAAGATGCCATCTGCGACCAATTGCGGGAAAAGTTTGGGGATCGTCCAAACATTGATTTAAAAGACCCAGACATCCAGCTCAATCTTTTTGTGCAAGGCGATACCGCGACTTTTAGTTTGGATACATCAGGTGCCCCGCTTTACAAACGCGGTTACCGTCTAGAGAGTGTCGAAGCCCCCATGCAAGAAAATTTAGCAGCTGCTCTTTTGCGTTTAGCTAATTATCAGCCCAATGAGATTCTATGCGATCCCTGCTGCGGATCTGGCACAATACTGATCGAAGCCGCTTTAATGGCCTCCAAAACCCCTCCTGGATTTTTACGCAAAAATTGGGGATTCATGCAGCTGCCGCAATTCTCAACGGCTGCGTGGTTGAAAGTCAAAATGGAAGCGGATCAGCAAAGACAGAAAATCCCTAAAGGGCATTTGTTTGGAATAGAGCTTAACAAAAATTCCGCGCGTATAGCCAAAACAAATACCCGGGCTGCAGGCTTCTTGACTGAAATTGAAATTGTCCAGGGCGATTTTAGAGAATATACTCCTGAGGTCGCTCCCACCTTGCTGGTAACAAACCCTCCGCACGGGAAACGACTCGAAAGTCTGGAGAGTTTAGTCCCTCTTTATCGTGCTTTAGGCGATTTTATGAAGCAAAAAATGACGAAACCAAGTCGAGGCTTTGTCTTCACAGCGAATTCAGATCTGACCAAAGAAGTTGGACTGTCTGCCAAACGACGTCATGTTCTCTATTCAGGCGGAATCGAAGCTAGACTTTTAGAATACGATCTTTATTGATTAAGTCAGAAAGGTCATCGGCAAAACGGCTATGACCCTTTTTAAAAAAGTATTTCTTTCATTAAAAACGTGAAGGCATTTCTCAATGGAAAAAGAACGGCCTAAAATTGGAATTGGCGTTGCGGTCATTAAAGATCAAAGGGTTCTGCTCGGGAAACGTCTTGGTTCACATGGAGAAGGGGATTGGGCCTTTCCTGGCGGTCACCTAGAATTCGGGGAAACTCCCGCGGAATGTGCGCAGCGAGAATTGTTGGAAGAAGCAGGCTTAACTGCTACGCGCATGATTTCTGGCCCTTGGACAAATGACATCTTCTGCGGCACCAAACATTATATTACACTTTTTATGATCGTCACCGAGTTCACTGGCGAGCCGCGAGTTTTAGAGCCGCACAAATGTGAAAACTGGGAATGGTTTGCCTGGGAAAATTTACCTCAACCGCTTTTTGCACCCATTCAGAGTTTAATGAATAACGTGGGTATAGAGTGGCTAAAAAATCAATGTGTGCCTGAAATTGTGGTAATTTAGGAAAATGAGTTTTCTTTGTATCTCTATCTCGAGTTTAGTATTTTTTAAGGAGCGATGTTGAGGATTGCTTCTAAAAAGCTTGTAAAAGGCATTCAAAGCAAAGATTGTGCGATTACCATTCTATGGGCTATTTTGAAACACAAAGCAGGGAGATGTCATTTTAAGGTGGTGAAAGAGGTTCCGTGGCATCTCCTGGGCCGTTAAGGCGCTTTTCATTTTTTCAACGATTTCTTCCATCTCAGTTTTTGAGAGAGGTTTTTGGATATTGGCAGTCAACATGTTTAAGAAGATTTTTAGCATAGAATTATCCCCAGCTTTTCGAGGGATATAGTGGAAATGGAGATGAGGAACGCTTTGTATCTCCAGGTCATTCTTTTGCAGCAGGAAATATGAAGAGGTTTGAAAGACTTGTGCAACAGCTTGATCGACCTTTTTAATCACACGCCCGATTTGGAGCATTTCTTCATCCGTGAGCATCTCAAAACGTTCAACATGCCGCTTAGGGATAACTAGGCAGTGGCCAGGTAAAATGGGTTTATGCGTGTAGAGTGCCAGCACAAGTTCATCTTCATAGAACTTCTGATGGTTGAGGATAACGGTATTGCAAAATGCACAAGCCCCTCTATCCAAAGAATAGGTCGGATTTTTCCAAGCATAAAAATAAAAGCTGCCGGCGAAACAACTAAGAGCCACCAGCAAGTAAAGAAGTTTTTTAGACATCTAATTGATCTCCTTAGATGAATTGCTTTCTGAGAAAAATTTGCGGCAGATAAGGACACTTCCAAGAGCCAACCACAGCCCCAGCAAAAGAAATCTGGGAAATAGATAGAGGATATTGCCTGTCGAAGGCAGCAGCCAAGTAAAGCCATAGCATGCGAATGTTCCTGAAACTCCGATAATGCCTCGTAGCACATATTCTTTAGTATCTTTTGGCGGAGGCAAAAACAAATGACAGGAATGCATGATCATGATCCCAATGCCGAGCCCCATGGCAACACTGGCAAGGCGCATCGTTACCTGTGAATAGTGTGCACGTAGCAAGAGGAGAGGTATCGCCTGGCTTAGCACAAATAAGAAGCCGGGGCTCAACTTATCGAATTGCCTCTCAATCACAGGAAAAACATAGACATAAATCGCCCAAAGCCCCAATCCCACTAGCCACCCTCCCAGGATATCGCTGGGGAAATGTACTCCTAAATAAATACGTGAAAAAGAAACCAATCCTATGTAAATACTGGCGACCAACCATTTCCAAGGACTTTGCCAAAAGGTGCATAACAGTCCACCCAAAAGAATCACTGTTTGGGCCGCACCGCTTGGAAAGCCAAATCCACTGACTTTGATCAAGCCTAGATGGGGGGTCAGGTTGAAGGGGCGGGGAGTTGCAAAAATATCTTTTAAGAGATGATTGATGAGGCCGCTTAAAAGGAGAATATAAAATAGTCGTAAACCCGTCTTCCACCCTTGTCCAAGCCAGATAATAGGGATTAAGATAAAGAAAAATTCTTGCCGGTCGAAAAAATTTAAAAATCTAAAAAATTGATCCAATCCTGGATTTCTAAATTGATGCACCCAATGAATGAAATCTAGTTCCAAAGCTTAAGTCTCTATCGATGAATTTATGAAATATCCTAAATGATAGCAATTCGATGTCTTTGTGACGATTTCTTTTTCCTTTTAGATCAGGGGGAAAGTCTGAGATTTGTCAATTTTTTGTTAAGACTTTTTCATAGACAAATTTTTTTTTACCTGATATTCCCTCTTTCAAACAAAGTTTCACCATAGGAGGTGTTGCATGTTACGGAAAATAGGATACTGCGCGCTTTTAATTTTTCATCTTTCATCATATGGATTTGCTGAACAGGATGGAACGACTCCATCTCAAGATAAGTTTTATGCTGAACCTGGGACTGTATTTGTTTCTTCAGATGCCATTTACGTCAACTGGGATGGATCCTTTATTGAAGTCAAAGCGGTGGCTTCCGATGAGAACGGTGTTTATGTCGAAGGTTTTGATGCAGGGACGAATTCTGAATCGAGATGTGTGATATGTAAACGTTGGTATGATCCAGCTCAAGAAATGACGCGCTGCCCCCATAGCAAGCTGTAATAGGGCTAATTGAGTTTCACCCTTGATACGGG
The DNA here is from genome assembly GCA_002786175.1 of Parachlamydia sp. Lineage (GTDB taxonomy): Bacteria > Chlamydiota > Chlamydiia > Chlamydiales > Parachlamydiaceae > Parachlamydia. Next base: position 186,213 of record PEQL01000003.1, on the reverse strand, counting down.
CTTGAATAAGATTCGAGTCCGTATCGCTTTTTTAGAGTTTATATGTTGATGCCAACCTTTTTGCCTAAAGAATTTTCTCATTTAAGCACCCTTGAAACTGACGAAGAGCTTTTCGAAAAAGTCAAAAGCAATCTTTTCCTCTTTGTCCCTTTTTTTGTAACCGCTGCGGATGATGAAACATGGTCTGAAAACCATCCGGTTTTTATGCGGATTGCATTGAAATGGGTTTCTACTCAATTTACAAATGATTCAATTCCTTTTGAAATGGCTAAAACCGTTGCTGATGCCATCCGAGCCCACTATCAGGTCTTAGAGCCTCAGATTCCAGTGGATTTAACCTGCAGGAGCGGGGAACATACTTTCGAAATCAACAGTTTATTGTTTGGGACAAGCAGCGATTTCTTGCATGATTTTTTCTTAAAAGAATGTGTAGGTAAAGAACATCCGCAAATACAATTTAAAGGCCTCGATTGGAATGTCTTTAAGACCTTGGCGGAATGGATGTGTACAGGTCGGCTAGAGACTTTATGGAAAAGAGAGGAAGTTTATTTGTGGAAAGTTTTGCGGCAATCTTCCGTTTGGGGTTTACAAGCCGTTTCAGAACTGGCGCAAGAGATTCTACGCCGCTATCTTAATCGAACGAATGTCTTTGAGCATTTAATCCTTTCAAATGAACAAGAATGGCATGCGCTCAAGCAGGCCTGTTGCGACTTGATTAATGATTTGAATTTGAGCATCAAAATCTCAGATCGGTCTCCAATAGGGTTATGTTTAGAATTTTTCGAATTTAACCGTCATGCCTTAGGGGTTTTTGAGCGGATTCAGAAATCAATTACACATCTTGTGTTTAGCCAAACCTTGACCGAAGAAGCTCCCTTCAGTGAGATTCTAGCCAAATGCCCAAGATTAAGGGGGCTGGATATCAGCCGCACCAGGATATTTAGTGAAAGATTGAGCGATATTCCTGCGCATCTGGAAGAGCTAGATCTTTCAATGTGCGGCTGGTTGACTTCCGCATATCTAAATAAGCTTTTTAAAATCTGTCCCCAATTGGTAAAACTCAACTTAAGCAGCAACAGTCAGCTGCCTCCAGGAGGGTGGAGTGAACTTATTCATTTGCCCGCCTTGAACTTTTTGGAAATTTCGCGCTGTCATCAAATTGGAGATGATGAGTTAAAATTAATCGTAAAAGCTGCGCCGCTTTTAGTGGATTTTCGCTTGGAAGAGTGCACCAAAATTACTGATAGAGGCTTTTTGCATCTCCCGCTCCTAACTAAGCTGACAACCTTGAGCTTGGCCAGATGCGAGGTAGGAGATGTGCCCTTGATTGAAATTGGCACGAAATGTCTATTTTTACAAACGCTAGACCTCACGCGTTGTGAAAATGTGACGGACAGAGGCTTACTGGAAACAGTCCGCCAAGCCAAGAGCTTGCGCGCCATCAATCTTACCCACTGCGCAATCAGCCAGGGAGCGCAGCAAGAACTTAAACGCATTCGTCCTGGTTTGATCTTTCTATAACATTAAGCTTTTGCAATAAAGTGATAAAATGGTAGATAAAATTAAAGATTTCTTAATTTTGGGAGATTTTTTCGTCTGATGTTGATAAATAGCTATTTTTTGGTAAGCTTTATTTCCGATTATCGGATTTTCTACAAAAAATTTTAGGTCTTTTAGAGAGACTGGCAACTCTTTCTCTTGAGGCGGAACCTCTTAAAATAGAAGAAAGCAGCCTCATATCAACTGAATTTAAGGGAGATCTCCTTCCCTTAGCTGGAATTTTTGGTCACAATGCAAGTGGCAAAAGCAATGTCATCAAAGCTCTGGCTTATATGCAATGGGCGATGCTCAATTCAGATTATCTTAACCAGCCCACTACCAGATCTCCTCTCCTTCAACCTTTTCTTCTAAATGTTGAGACTTCTAAAGAACCGTCTTTCTTTCAAATTGTCCTCTGGGATTCGGAAAATGAAACAGAATACAGATATGGATTTGAGATTGATACAGAGAATGTCGTTAGTGAATGGCTTGAAATAGTGACTAAAGTTAAAAAAAATCGACGTCGTCGAATGATTTTCCTGAGAAAAGGTCAAGAATTTCCTAAGCTAGATAAGAGCATTAAAGATAGCGTAGGTCATCTAGTTAACAATGTAAGACCCACGGCTTTAGCACTCACAGTCTGTGCGCAGTTTGCAGATCCAATTGCTTCGCAAGTTATAAAACTAATGAATCGTCCAAATTTTATGATCATTGATGGTGGCGCGGCTGATCCGATAATGGGATATGCTATGCAGCAATATCATAAAAAGCCAGAAATTGCCCTTAAAGTACTCCAATTATTGAAAAAACTCGATTTAGGCATTCAAGACCTTAAAGTTATTCGAGAACCTTTTACAGAAGCCTACTTAAAAGTGATCCCTGATGATTTAAATCTCTATTCAATCAAAAAAACGACGTATTTCGAGCTGTCACTGTTCATAAAATGTATGGATCTTTGGAAAAAAATCATCATGTCGAATTTGATTTCAACAATCAAGAATCTTTTGGCACTCGACGCCTGTTTGTTCTCATGACTTTATTAGTTCAGATTTTGGATGTAGAGGCGTTTTTGTTTTGGATGAACTTGGCTCGAGCATTCATCCTTTTATGAGTAGAGAAATTGTTGCCTTATTTCAAAATCACGATACAAATCCTAAGGGAGCCCAACTTATTTTCTGTAGTCACGACACTTACTTGCTTTCAAATCAGGTAGGATTAAGACAGGATCAGATTTGGTTTACAGAAAAAAATGCACAACAAGAAACTGTATTGCATTCCCTATTGGAATACAATATACAGAGTGAATGTGAATTTGAAAAAAACTATCGACAAGGTCGCTTTGGTGCAGTTCCTGTGATTTGGTCTTAATTGAAAGTAGCTGAAATGTCTAAGCGAAAACAAAAAATAAAGCCCTGGCAGCTTCGCGAAGAGCGAAAACGCAAAAAAATGTAACTCCTTACCGCAAGCGCTATTTGATCTGTACTGAAGGTAAAACTGAAGCCATTTGCTTCAGTCATTATAGGAGTTCTACTGGACCTATTGTCGTATCATTAGACAAGTCAGATCATAAAGTTAGTCTAGTAAAAAAGACCATCGAAGAAAAAAAAATCAGAATTCAGAATGGTGAATTTGATGAGGAAGTAGATGAGGGCTTGGGTGGTCCTAGATCGCAATGCAAATCCACTAAATAAATTAGACAAAGCGCATTTTAATCGTGCCTTAGAGCTTGCAAAAACAAATAACATTTTTGTTGCAAAATGATGCATTTGAGTTGTGGTATGGACTGCCACACCAGAGATCAACTTTGCAAAATGCTAGCAATACATATAGGTGGAAAATATGAAAAAACTGATGATTGATATAAAGAACTTAAACCATTTCGATCAGCCGCTATCAAGCGAGCCAAGAATTTATTGAAGTCAGTCATGCCACCTGGAGATGCTAATCCGTCAACCTCAGTTCATTTGCTGGTTGAAAAGCTCTTAAATGAGCCGGGATAGCGAGAAGAAGACTAGTTAAAAAAAAAGATTGCCTAATTGGATGAATTACCCTAGGAAAATAGCCATTCCTCATTTAAAAAAAGAAAAAGTACTTAACCTGCCTTTTTATTTAATTGATCAACTGTCTCGCATTATCGCTGAGGTGGAGTAGCAAGAAAGTACCCAAGCAAAAAGGCGGTTTTAAAACCGCCTTTTAAATAGGATTTCTTTCTTCTAAAAAGAAACAGTGAGTCTTCCTTCTATTTTTGCAATATGGTTCGTTGCAAACTCAGCTGGGCTAAGACTTTTTTGATATTGCGTGTTGATAATGAGATTAAGAGTCGGTTCGAAAACCGTATCTTCAACAGAAATTTCATCCTGCTTACTCAAGTCAACCGCTAGTGAGTAACTGTTTGAACTCACAGTTTATTCTCCACCTACCTCTAAGGGTAGTCTTTTTCAGAGATTTTTTAAAAAAGTCTTTGTCACTTTTTCATCAATGCTCTGTTTGATTTTTTTAATCTTGCCCATCATCATTTAATCATGGGAAGTTTTATTTCAATTTCATTTTAATGACCCAAGGCTATGGCTTCGAGCTGATAAAGACTGATGTCACCTCCCGTTTGCTCCATCGTTCCACTCTTTTGGGTTTTCATAAGTTATCTACAAAGTATCCACAAATCCCTCTTTAGGATTCAATTGATACCCCTCTTAGATTTATCACCTTAAAAAAAAATCTGCAACAGAATGCTGCTTATTTCTTTAAAATCTTTTGTCTGTTGGCCACATAATCTGCCAAAGAAATTTTATGCATTTCAAATTGGCGCACAACTTTTTCATAAGTTGCTGGGTAATTCTGATGAAATGATTCCCAGGTCTCCCACGTTTTAAGTTCTTTCTGTGTCGATCCGGTTTTCTGGTCTAGCATAGCAAGTCTTAGGAGATTAAAAGCGAGTAAGGTTTCTCCGAAGGATTGCTTAGCTAAATGATGATTTTGAGAAGATTCAGTCATCTTTTGGGTTAAAGCCTCGGTTTTAGCAAGGGCTTCATCAAATTTCTTTTCTCCGATCAACAAGGTTGTTTGAGCAAAATCGGTGTAGTGGCTAAGATCATTTTTTTGCGTACGGAAAAGCGCTGAGCGAGCGAAGGGTTCAGCTTCTTGAATACGCCCTTCATTGATCAGAATTTGCGCGATTAATCCATCATAAACTGCATGGAGTTCTGGTCTTTGCGCAAGCAAAGTATCGAGCGTATTAAGCGCTGTTTGGCGAGTTTCGGCAGTTTCAGTGGAATTAGAGAAAGTTTGAAAAGCGGTAGAGGCTTTGAAATAATCTGCTTCAATGTTTTGCAAATGCCCAAACATCAAATAATACAATAAGGCTAATAGAAAAAAAAGAGCGCTAACCCCTATGATGCCTTCCTTAAGGTGTTCGCTAATCCAATGTGAAATTGTGTCCCAATCGATGTTAAAAAAACTGGAAGAAGGGGCAGTTTCGAACGGTGAAGGCAGATGTTTGTGGTGCTTTTTCATCGGTGCTAAACCATTGGTAAATGATTTCTGGATTCATGTGGATATTTAGTTATGAAAGCTAAATATTTTTTTAAAAAAAACGTGAGAGTCACTTTAAAGCATTAATAATAAACAAAATTATTTTCTTGTAAAGTAAAAAACTAGGGAAATGTATGAGTGATATTGTATTAGAAAACCGTCCCAATCCAAATTGTTTATATGAGGAAATTCTCGTTGAAGCTCAACTTGCCGAGATTGGTATGAACCCGCATCAGCCGCGGCGTCATTTCTCCCCTGAGGATTTAGCAGAACTGGTTATCTCCATCCGTGAGGTGGGGATTTTGCATCCTCCACTTGTCCGCCTCGTCAAAGGGGAGAATGGGAAAAAATATGAAATCATTTCAGGAGAACGGCGTTTTCGCGCAGCCCAGCTCGCGGGCCTAACTTCCATCAAAGTACTGGTAAGAGAGACCAGCGAAAAACTTTCGGCGCAAGCCGCCTTGATTGAAAATGTGCAAAGGGTAGATCTTAATCCCTTAGAAATTGCTAAGGCTTTAAAGAGTTTAATGCGTGAATTTGGCTTTAGCCAAGAGGAAGTTGCGGTGCGGATTGGCAAAAAACGCTCGACGGTTTCTAACTATTTGCGGCTGCTATCGCTTCCTTTGCATATTCAAGACAGTATTTGCGCAGGGGTTTTAACTATGGGCCATGCTAAAGCCATCTTATCTCAGGAGGGGGTCGAAAAACAAAACGCTTTATATGAATTAATTTTAAAAGATGATCTGACTGTCAGGGATGCGGAAGCGATGCATCATCAAAAGCAAAAAACGATGTTCGTCCACCGGCAAGCCGATTTTTTTCTGGATCAACTCGCTGCAAAGTTGCAGCGTAAACTAGGGACGAAAGTGGAAATGTATGCTAAAGGTAAAAAAGGGGGAAGAATCGTTATTGATTACTATAGTCTGGATGATTTAGATAGAGTGTTAAGTTTTTTTAATTGCGGGGATGATGATCCATGATAGCTAAAAGATCAGGTGGACAATTGGTTGTTCTTTGGATCACCGTGCTTTTAAGTCTGCCATTTTTATTTCAAATGGGCAGTCTCTTAATGGGGCACCCCGTGCGGATGTCTGGTTGGTTGCAACTTATTTTGACAAGTGTGATTCAATTTATTTGCGGGCTGGGTCTGTATCAACAGGCTTTAAAATCCTGGCAAAGTAGAAGTCTGACTGTGGAAGCGTTTTTGGTGGGAGTGATCACTCTTGTTTTTTTCTATAATGCGAATGTGGTGATCAATGGGTGGCCGCTTTTTACCTACTTTGAAGTGAATGTCTTCACCGTTGTCCAGACCCTATTAGGACAATGGCTCTTAAGCCAAGCGCATCATCGGCAAGATGCGACTAGACAATTTTCAAGCGTTTTATTTCAAGTTTTAGCTGACAAAGTGACTCTGGTATTTTTGTTAGTTGTCTCCGGTTTAAGTCTCATGGCCATTCTGGGGTGGTGGCTGCTGGCAGGAGATTTTTATCGGGGCCTTTTGAACGGCATCAGCATTTGGATTATCGCCTGTCCAGCTTCTTTAGGCCTCGCTATCCCGACGATTTTGGCGGTCGGCATGCGAGTCGCGCAACGTCTTGGATCAATCTTTCAGCTTGAATTATCGGAAACACTCTATAAAAAAATTCGCCAGAATCTTTTTTTTACACTCATTTTTCCTTTAATGGGAATGCCTTTTGCTCTTTTGGGATGGCTAAATCCTCTCTTAGTCAATGCCACTTTAGCTATGAGTTTTTTTGCGATTATGGCTAATGCATTACTTCTTTATTTTTGGCTGCCTAAGCATACTCAAGGAGTCTAAAGGATGCCTGATCTATCCTTTGAGATGAATCCCATAGCTACTTTGAGCGGACTCTTATTTTTGGGTTTAGGCTGGGCTTTATGGAAGCGGGGCAAGCTGCCTCAAGAGCCTTTTTTCTTTTTTTCTGATTTGAAAGCTCTTTTGCAAGTTCCGCCCAATTTACGCGAAAAATGGTATCGGTTGCCCTTCTGGTTAAAGATTGCCTCTTTATTGTTTTTGACTTTAGCCTGGATGGATCCCCATTTCTATCTGTTGCGTCCCTTTGCGGCTTCTGGCGAAGGGCTTCCCTCCCATACTCCACGCGAAGGGATTGCGATCTATTTAGTTTTAGATCAATCAGGTTCGATGGCGCAGAAAATCACGGTTAACTCCCCAGAAAAAGGGCGTATCTCCGTTGCTAAAATCCAATTTGTGCGGGAAATCACGCGTGACTTTGTCAAAGGCTTACCAAATGATTTAGTGGGGTTGATCGGTTTTGCTCGCGCTGCTCAAGTGCTTTCGCCTTTGACACTTGATCATCAAGCCATTTTAGATCAATTAAAAGATTTTTGGACTGTAAAGCGGCAAGAGGAAGATGGCACATCGATTGGGTATGCGATATTTAAAACGGCCAATTTAATTGCCTCTACTAGGCATTTTGCAGAAGAATTGAAAGAAAAATCGCCTTATGCAATCAAAAGCTCCATCATGCTCATCGTTACCGATGGCTTTCAAGATCCAAATCCGTTGGATCGGGGGGATGCGTATCGCAGCATTGAATTAATGGATGCTGCCAAGTATGCCAAGGAGCAAGGGGTGCGTGTGTATATCATCAATGTAGAGCCTAAAATTGCTTCGGAAGAATTTGGCTCAGAAAGACGTGTGATGCAGAAAGTGGCTGAAGTCACTGGAGGGAAGTTTTATCTGCTGAATAATCTTGGAGAGCTGCAAACCATCTATGCCGATATCAACCAGCTAGAGAAAAGCACCTTTCCCGTGACTGCTAAGCTCAGTAAGCAGGAGCAGCCCTTGCGGTATCAACGCTTTTCACTCTATCCCTATTTGATTGCTTGCGGTTTAATATGTTTATTTGCTTCCCTGCTCTTAGAGACGACATTACTTAGAAGGGCTCCTTGATGTCAGCAGAAATTCTTTATGATTTTCCAGAAGCCGCAGGGCTTTTATTTATGCTCATTCTTATTATTGGAGGGTTTGCTTCTCTCCATTATTATCGCTCTAGCATAACTCAAAGCTTTTCGCTCGTGAATCAAGATGTCATGCTTGCTAGAGATCCCGCCAGTGTATGGATCAAAGGGGTGCTGCTCTCTCTCGTTTGGATGGGAGCTGTCATTGCTTTAATGCAGCCCAAAGGCAATAGTCATTATTCTAAAGAAGTTGTGACAGCCTTATATCAGGACGATTTTGCGCCGATCAATCAAATTCAGCTTTTACTAGATGCCTCAGCTTCCATGCAGGTGGCAGATGTACGCCAAAAACAGGCTCGTTTTGACTATGCTAAAGAAGTCATAGATGAACTCATCAGGGTATGGGATGGAAAAAATGTTTCTTTCTGGGCCTTTACTGAAATAGCCACTCGCTTATCCCCTGCTACCATGGATGCATTATTCCTACGTCTGATGGTGCGAGACGTGCAAATCAATGAGGGGAATGCGACAGGGACGAAATTGCTAAGTGCTGTAGAAGCCATAGAAACAGAAATAGCAAAAATTCCTGCGGATAAGCATTTAACCACTCTCCTATTCAGTGATGGGGAAGATACTAGCGAAGGATCCATGGAAGAAAAGCAAAATGCCTTGAAGAATAAGTTAGCTCAACTTTCAGAGAAATACAAAAATCGCTTAACAATCTACACAATTGGCATTGGCTCCGCTGAAGGAGGCCAAATTCCTCACTTACTTTATCGAGGACAGACCGTGGAGTCCAAACGTGAAGATCGCTTGCTGGAACTGATCAGTCAGGTGGGCGGTGATTATTTACTTGCAGAGAATAGTTCCTCGGTCGCCTTTGCGCGTTTAATTGTGGAAAAAATCAATAAAACGGAAGCGAAAGATTGGAGTGAAACATCCGCTGCATCGCCTCATGAAGAAAAGCAAAATCCTTTGATCTATACCGCTTACTACCAATATCCATTAGGCTTTGCACTCATGTTTTTGTTGTTGGAGATCTTTTTCCCCATGTGCGCACGATCCAAGGAGAAACCTGGCACATGAAAAAAATCCCTCAGCTTGCATTAGATTTTTTTCAAAAGTCGCTCATGTTAATGAAAGCGATTTTCAGAAGAAGCCTATTGATCCTTTTTCTCTCTAAGGGATGCGCGTTGTGCGCGGAGGAAAAGGACGCGGCGGAAAATAAAGTGCGCATGGCCAATCAGCTCTTTGCCGCAGGGGATTACCAGAAGGCAGAACAAGCTTATGCCCTTATCGCAGAACTTCCCATGAAACCCTGGCAAAAAGAGATTATAGAATATAATCGGGGCTCAGCTTTCTTGGCTCAAAAAAAATGGCGCGAGGCTTTGGCTTCATTTGAGCAGATAAATCCTACGCAAAGCTCTTCCCCCTTACTTGCACGAGATTTAAAAACAAATTTAGCTTTAACTCGTCTTTTTTTAGGAATTGCTATCTTGAATGGTGAAAAAGGATATGAAAATTTGCAAAACGAAGATCGCTTTTTAGCGGCTCTTTATAATTTACGTGGAGCTATCCGCACAGCAGATGCAGGAATGCTGGCAGACTGTACCCTCCAAAAGCTTGAGGGGGCAGCTGCCTGTCAACCTTCCGATGATTTAGGCATGATTGAACGCGAAGGCCGCCTTCAATTGGCACAAGCCCTTGTCAAAAGCCGGCAATTTCAATTGCAGCATGCCTCAATGGAAAGAGAAATCCCACTGCTGCTTTCAGGATTAAATGGCACAGTGCAAGATCTGGCTTTTTTAATAGAGAATCCGCTGAGTCCATATCAGCAAAAAAATTATCAGGATTTTTTTGTTTTACAGGCAAAATCCTGGATCCCTCTTTGGGAAGCTCTTGCTAAAGGCTTACCTGATTCTTCACAAACTCTTTTTCAAAACGCCTACCAAAGTTTTAAACAGGGATTGTCTGATATGCAAAAAAATACCGTTTCTGAAAGTCAAACACAATTTGCGCATTCTCAAAAATGGTTAAAGGAGCTCCTTCAGCAGATTTGGGGAAAAAATCCTTTGAGTATCTTAATCGAAAATCTTTACCAAGACTATCAAACAGTTGCCATGCAAGACCCCTTGCCGCTTCTAGGATTAAGTGGTTTACTTGAAGAACAGAAACAGCTAAAAGGGAGAATTGAACCAGAGCAAAGCCAAAGATTTCAGCGGTCGATCGAACGATTGGAAAAAAGTCTTGAGTCTTTACAAAGAGGAAAGCCTCTTCTTGCCAAGCTGTATTTTGCGGAAGCTGAACAAGAAGTAAAAAGCTTTTTGCTTCTTTTGCAGCCAAGTCGGCCCGAATCATTAGAAGAAATTCTAAAAGAGGGGATTGACAAGCAAAGGTTTGCTCTTAAACTCAATCGATTAAGGCTAGATATCCCGCAAGCGGATCAGCAGGAAGTGATCGAACTCATCCACTTACGTCAATCTTTGGTGCCTCTCACAGGGCCTCAGTTTTTAGAGCAAGCGATTACCTCGCAAAAAGACCAGTTTGCCAAAGGAGTGCGAAAGGAAGGGCAAGAAAAACAATGGAAGGAAATTTTAGCTTTGGTAAGCGAGGGGTATAAAAAAAGTATCCAGGCGGAAAAAATTCTCCAAACTGCGCTCAATGCGGAAAAAGGGGCTGCCCTTCAAGAACAGGTGGTTGAGGCTTGGTTTAAAGCGTTGGACAAGTTAAAAAATATGCAAAATGCTAAAAACCAATCTCAAAAGCCAACTCCGGCTGCATCTTCGCCAAGCCAGGCGACTCCTTCCGAAGAAAAGCGGGAGATCAAGCACATTTTTCAAGTTGCGCAAGAAATGGAAAAAAATGATCGTAGCTTAAAACAGGCGCTGCCTCCGATTAAACAAGGGGAGAGACCATGGTAAAAAATATCTTGCATCACTGCATTCACTTTATTTTTTTGTTCGTCTGCACAAGCGGTTATGCCCTTCTCTCTGAGGATACTAAAGTCACGGCTGAGATTGACAGCGACAAGGCTTTTGAAAATCAACCTATTTCGGGGACAATTATGGTGACACATGACGCTCAAGCGTCTGTGGATGCTGCTAGTTTTATATTGGCGGGAAAAACCCCTCTAAAAGTACAGCATATGCAGGATATCAAAATTTCTAACGAAAGTCCTCTAATAATTTCAATGTATAGCTTTGATTTACCCCCGCAGGAAAAAGGGCTATATGTCCTGCCGCGCATTCGAGTTAAGGTTGGTGGGAAAGTCCATGAATCTATTTCATCTTCCTATGAAGTACATGGAGGGGTGCCTGCCTCAGTCCAGCCCCCTCCTGCTCCAAGGATTCCGACGCCTCCACCTCCACCCCAACGCACGCCTTCACCCCCTTCTAGGTCCTCTCAAACGCTTCCGCCGGCTTCCCCTCTCTTGAAATTAGAGGCATTTGTGCAAGGCAAGTCTAGTTTATTTCCAGGAGAACGGACGCTGCTTGTTTATCGCTATACTTTTAATACCGATGTTGAACTGCGTAAGGAAGATCTCCCAATGCTCGATGCGAAGGGCTTGCGCAAGGTGGGAAGCAAGCAGATTCGCGATCAAAGTTCAGGCGATTTGAGTACCCGTGAAATTATCCAGGAAGTCGAAGCAGTCAATCCTGGGGAATTTACTTTTGGGACTTCAGTGATCGAAGGCTATGCGTTGGCCCGTGATGGTCAGAAAAAGTTACTATCGTCGCAAGCACCGTCGGTGGTGATTAAAGTGCAGGCTATTCCGGCAGAGGCGAAACCCAAATCTTTTAATGGAATGATTGGCGATTTTACCATGAACGTAGCTTTAGACACCCCTTCCCCTGTAGAAGTTAGAGATAAGGTAAAGCTTTCCGTACAGGTCACAGGAAAAGGGGATTTCTCCACCGTCAAGCTGCCGGAACTTTGTTGTATCCCTGGAATCGAGGGCCTTTTTAGTCAGAACGATCTGGCAGAACCGGGTCAAATCCAAGGAGACAAAGTTTTATTTAAAGTGGAGTTGCGTCCTTTGACCCCGCTTGTGCATGAAATCCCTAGTATTGAATATAGTTCTTTTAATCCTGCAACTCAAAAGTACATTATACGGCATACTCAAGCCATTCCTTTAACTGTTAAAGAGGTTGAAGCACCTTCTGAAGAGCGTTTTCAAGGGAGAAAGAAAGAAGAAAATACTCAGCAAGGATGGGATGTCTCTGGGGCTAAATTGCAGCCCGTCGAGATTCAACGGAATGAACAGCTGCAGCAAGAAGATTTAGAAAATAAGCGTTTTGGAAATTGGTGGGCACTTGCTTTAATTCCGATAGGGTGTGCTTTACTCCTCTTGCAGTTGAACTATATTAAACATCTTACTCAGAAGGAAGTTGAAATGCATATTAAAACTAGCCTTGCTGTGTTAGAAGAGGCGCAGCAAAAACGCACTGATCCGGATCGGTGTTATGCCCTCTTAAGCTTGGCTTTACGCATGCGTTTAGCTGAATCTGGGAAAATTCAATCTGCTGAAATTGTCCCGGAGGCATTGGTAAAAGAAGGGATTGAGGGGGAAGTTCGCGCATTTCTGATCAAAATTGAGAGAAGCCGATTTGCCCAAGAACAAGAAGAAAATGTGGATCAGCTTTTAGCGCAAGGCTCAGCATTATATGGGAAAATAGGTATTGATGGATAAAAAAACTCTACGACTAAGTATGATCGGACTATTGCTTCTTCTGCTTGTTTTATGGGGCATCCAATTCTATGGAAGCAGGCATGAGCAAGAACAATTAAATGCCGCAGAAAATGCCTATCAGGCAGGAGAAAAGGCCGTCAATATAAATGAACGCCAAAAGGCCTTTAATGAAGCTTTGCAGCACTATCTAAGTCTGGAAGAGGCTCACCACCCCATTTATGGGTCAGGGAAATTTTATTATAATTTAGGCAATACCTATTTTCAACTTCAGGAGTATCCTCTGGCAATTCTTAACTATGAGAAAGCTTTAAATCTACTCGCTGACCCCTCTAAAGCAGAGGCTAATTTAAAGATTGCAAGAAAGAAAGCCAAAGTGGATGAAAAAGCCCCTCCCACCGGTTTTCAACAGGTGCTTTTTTTTCATACCTGGGCCTTATCGACCAGGCTGCAGCTGATTTCCATTTGTCTGGTATTAATTTTTGCCCTTATTTCGCTTAGCCTGTGGAAAACTTTTCCTGGAGTTAAAACGCTCATCATTCTGCTTGGAATTCTATTTGTGTCTTTGCTTGCAAGTGCTATTTATTCGCGGTTTTTTAGTTCAATCGAAGCCATTGTAATCCACCCCACCTATCTCTATCGCGATGCCGGCTTGGAATATGCTAAAGTGCAAGAACAGCCATTAACAGGGGGAACAAAAGTAGAGGTATTGGGCTTTTATGAAGATGGAGAATGGGTCAAAATCTTGACTTCACACAAAGAACTTGGATATATTAAAAGTATGGATGCGCGGTTAATAGATGCTTATAAATAGGGTTTTGCGCTGAAGGTTTAGTCCTCATTGTAGATATTTCTTTCTGAAAAACAGTCGCCGTGGCATCAACTTTGCAAGTATAAGAGCCGCTCGATCGTTGCAAATCTAGAGCGTTTGCTGAAGCAAAATCCCGATTCTTGAATTCAATGATGTATAGATGTTGCTGAAATGCAGCTAACTGAGCTATACTGTAGCGGAGTTGATCAGTGGATTTTTCAAAAGTACGTTATTTCAAAGGTGGACATGGAGCGGAAAGCTTTATACAATTTATTGCGGATGAATTGGCTGCTAGACCCAGATTTGCAAGTTTTACCTTGGCAAGTTGAGGACTACCGGGCTCTTCCAATGGGTGCGCTCTTTGAGCGGCTCCATGCCAGCCAATTGGATTTGGATAAAGTCAGTTTTATTGCTTTAGCCGAACACTGTGATAATCCTGAAGAAATGACCGATGAGCTTTTAGGCGATGCGCGGATTTCTCAAGAAGCTGAAGATCAAGTGTACCTGCTTATCTTTGAACTATGGCGTCGCTTGGCCACAGAAAAACCTTGTCTCTCGACTTTTTGCGACGAGTTAGATCATCAAATTTATCTCTACGATCAAGGGCAAGGAGAAAAAGATGAGGCGATGCAAGATATTTTAGCTAACTTGCAAGTCGTGCTGGACGAAAACGTGGATGGAGGTGGTAAACCGCTAGAAGTTTTTGATTTTGTGTCCAATAACTGTGCCAATGACGTGGAAAGTTTCCTCTATGATTTTATCGCAGAGCAAATTGACAATCAAAATTATTCCTACGCTTCAGAGCTGATCGAAGGCTTCCAAAAGTATGTGAAGGATGACAAATGGTTTGAATTTCTAAAAGCGCGCATTTTGTCAGTTTCAGACAGTGAAGGAGCTAACTTAGCCGTTCGGCAGCTTGTGAAGAAAACAGTCGCAAAGCCTGATTTAGAATTTATCTTAGAAATGCTTACTTTCCTTGTCCAGGATGGTGAAAAAGAAGCTTTTGTCAAATTGGCTAAGAAAGGCACGACCCTTCTGCAAGTTGAAGAGGATTTTCAGGATATGCTGCTGATTGGAGCTGATTTTTTGCATAATCTGGATCAAGAAAAAGAAGAAGCACTGGTCAAAAAAATTATTACGCAGCGGCAAGGTAAAGTCTCAACCGATCCGATTAAGCTTCCAGATCCTGATATCCAAAAATTCTTGAAGCTTCTTGACTAGGGTTTTTATTGAAGGCCTAAAACGAACTTGATAATCACGTCTACTTCTTGCATTTCCTTCAATGACAAGCTGCACATTTTCTTTCCCAAGCGTGATTTATCAATAGATCTCATCTGATCTAGCATGATTTTGCCCTCTAAGCTGGCATGGTTTTTTAATATCATGCTAGCAGACAAAAGCAGGTCTTATTTTTTAAATTTCTGTGGCCTTAGATGGATCAAAATCAACCCAAAAAATATCTCAAGGATTTGCTATATCTATTCCATCTCCGATTAAGGCATTCCAAATTTCAATTTCAGCATTTCTTTCAGAATCTTGGTGCGCTTCCTGGAATTCTTTAGCAAGTTTTTGCTTTTCTGCCCCCAAGCCATTAGTGACCATTTGAGTTACAAATTTGCTAATCTGTCCTTGCGATATGTACAGATGCAAATGTTTAATAAGACTTTCGGGGAAAGTTAAAGTAATTGAAATCTTTTTCATAGGATCTCCTTTTCTTATTAATTTTTATACTTAAAATACAAATACTCTTGTAAGCAGAACAGGATATTAGGATAGACAGGATAAAAACTTGCAGTATGTACGGGAATTTCCGGACAACTGCGTTTCCCCTATTTTAAGTTAATCCACTGGACAAGCTCCGGAAAAACAGCCTTCATCGAAAGGGTTCCCTTGGAATTGAATTCCTGCATAAGAGACTGGTGAAAGTTTTTGCATGTAAGATTCATAGGATTTTTGCGTAATGACCTCTTGCGGCAGATAGGCATAGCCCAGGTCTTTAGCTGTTTTAGTAGGATCATTGCGTAGCAAAAAAGAAACGCCCACGTAGGTATCCCAATGGGTCAGCAGCCATTCTATCATCTCGGGAATTTCGGCAGGTGCATAGGAAATAGTTGTCGAAACGTTTTGTTCAGACCATGTTTCTTGCAACAGTCGATACCATTCCAGCTGAGTGACGGCGGACTCAGTATTGATTTCAATGTCTACTAAACCATTTTCTCTTTCGACTTGTGCATGGGTGAAATGAATGTGTGCATATTTCACAGGAAATTTTACCAGCACAGACTCCTCTTCGAAGGGCTTTTTGATGACCTCATAACCTGCTTGTCTCAAGCGTTCTACCAGTGGATCATGTTTGGAAAAAGTAATGGCGTTCAAGATATATTTTCCTAATGGCAGGTGGATTCCTTCTGGGACTTCGCCCCATTCTTCAGTCCCCATGATTTTGCTGAGGGTACCGCTGGGTTTAACGCACGTGACATTTTTGGGCAGTGGACTATTGAGCTCTTGCGCCATGCCATAGGCACCGCTGACGGCAATATTGCGCATTCTTTTATAGTCATAGGCAGTCAAAGGATACGCGCGGATGCCTGTGAGTCCAACCCCGCAGAGATGCAGAAACTGATTATTAAGATGCCACGCTTCCTGCAGGATTTCATCGCGCAAATTGACCATGGTTTGCCGATAGTTCATGCGAGCTGTTAGATGGAGTGCTCGCTCCAGGCCTGTTTTATCACCTTGGAAAGCCAGGAGATTAATTTCTGAAAGATTGCAAAAGCTTTTATTCCCGAGTAAAACTTCCACGCAGGGATTACACCCTTGAAACCAAGGGGCTCTGGCTTCGGCAGCTGCCGCATTAATTAAGCCCGGTTCAGAACCCCCTGAATCAAGCATCAGCTCAAAGATATATGAGAGCTCTTTTTTACTGGGTTTTGTATGAAACAAAAGGCTGTTATTAGACTGTTGCCGATGCGCCTTGTCTTTAAGCCACCACTCCTTTTTTGCTGTCGCAAATTCTTCCCATTCAGGCTGTCCATATTCGAAAAGGGCGATCTGGGCGGATCGGCGGCTCGATAGGATGCTTCCCAGCCAATTGACAATATCCAGGATATCCATGCGTGTTAAAAGTTGATCTGCGCGATTCGAGAGAATGCTTGCAATGGCTTTAAAGGCTTTGCTAATTTGTTCATCACCCGCTGCAATCCACCCATAGCCGCTTAAACGTTCTCCGGGAGGGCGGATTTCGGCGAAGTCGAGGATCAGGACTTTTGCTGGATATTTTCCCGCTACAAGCTTGCCCGCAGCTTTGGCCCAGGCGCTGGCGGAGTCGCCTATTTTGATCGTCCAGGTTGAAGTTTGCGGATCGAAAAATTCTTGATTATGTTCATTACCACCCTTGGCTGATCTTTGCGAACGGATGATCTTGATGTCGTGCAGGGGAATTCTAAAACCATTGAGGATGCCTACAATAGGTTTAAAGCCCACTCCGCATCCTTGCAAGAGAAGCCATAGAATATCGACAATGTCGTAAATAGTTTCTACGTGTGTATAGGCACAGTTAAACATGCTGGATTCACGCGTGCGGCTGAGTTCAGTACCGCCTAGCCATAAAGTGCGACCGGCAGGGGCAATGCGATGCTCGAGAATCAGATGTCTTATCTCTTCAAGTTCAGCTAATTGCGCTTCATTTAAAGGTCGGCCGAGAGCTCTTTCCCATAACCACTGTTGATGGGTGATCACTCTGGCAACAACTTGATCCCAGCTTTCTAATATATGGTGTTGGAGAGGGCGATGATAAGTCCTTAAGGCGGCAGCCATCGCGCGCGCGGTTGATGCTGGCATGATGAAATCCTCTTTGATTCTTTATAAGAAAGAGGAAGGAGATAGTCAACTCTATTTAAATCCAAAAGTGGTTTGAATTTAAATGGGCATGAGCCTGGTTAACTATACAGGATATCTTTTAATTCAGTTTCCACACTTAATTCCGGATCGTAAAGGCCATATTCCTTAGCGCCAAAAAGCAGGTTTTGGTAATCAATCCGTTTGATTAAATCGATTAGGCTCTCAATCTTAGGCATGGAAAGTTCGCGGAGATGTCCTTCTGGGTCGACGCAATAATAGGTTACTGGTTTATCATCTTGTTTGGGGCGATAAATTTTCACTCCTAAAACTTTAAATAAAGAGTTGTAGCTGGACTCTCTCATATCGAAAGGAGGGAAAAAAGATATTTGGGTATTCGTTTGCTTCAGTGGTGTTCGATAAAAACGATTCCCTATTTTTATAAGTGGGATGTAGTGGATTCCAGCTTGTTCATAGAGATCATAGCCTGATTGAGCTTGATCAATGCGGTATAGGCAGCCATTGGGATTGAAATAGCGTTCACCGCTCGTGTCTCCTTTTCGCAGCAACTGCATTTTTTCAATGTCCAAAAAATCTTCAAAGACTTCTTGGAGGGCGTAGGCTTTCATTAGGCGATACTCTTCAGCTGCTAGATCGATTTTTTTTAGAATTTCAGTTTCAGTCATTGAATGAGTGGGAAAATCTTTTGCAAGAGCTGGGATCAAAGCTTGCAGAATTGGCACTCTAACAAGCGAGGTGGGTGGAAGAGGATTATAATGAGAACTATCTCGATTTAAAACCATTTCCATCCCCCGGATGGATTCAAAAAAATAGGCATCCAAAGCTAATTGTTGCATCTCAGTCAAAGGCATTTTAGTTTGGATAGAAGCTTGCAATTGGTCCATTAAAGCGGGACGATCTTTTGGTTCATTCTCGCGCGTGATGACTCCTAAAAAATAGGGTTGCAGAAAGTCATGCACATAATCTTGGATCTTTTGTTTAGTTGATGCACCTAGAAAAGTGCTCAAATGGTCAAGGACGTGTTTGGAAACTTCCGTGGGACCAATAGCCAAATCGGGGAAGTTTATCTTAACCTCATTTGAAAGTGAATCCAGTAGAGGTTGTATGTCTGTGAACTGGGCTTCTTTAAAATGCTTTCTGATACGTTCTTCAATAAAAATGTGAAAAGCTTGTTGGGCAATCTCTTCCAAATTCTCTTCAACATAGGGGAATCCCTTCCATTGCAATTCTTTAATAAGAGCTTTGATAAAAGGGGAGCTGGGTTCAGAGGGGTGCTTGAAACTAGTCGCAAAGTTGCGAATAAACACTTTTCTAGGAACATTTGGATGGGGATTGACTGGGTCGATAGGCCCTTGGCAAGGTGGTTTAATCTCTGGAGGAACGGGTGTCGGCCCAAAATGAATGGATGGTGTTCTAGGATGAGTAGATGACTTTTTGGGAGAGGTGGATGCTGTTTTAGAAGGAGCAGATGATGTTTTATGAGGAATGGATTGTGTTTTAGAAGGAACGGCCTTGCTGTCAGGATTGGAATTCAGGGCTTGAGAATGCGTTGTAATCGGGTCGGTTTTAATCCTGAGGAGAAGTTGGATGGCCAGTTCTTTGGAAGTAAAAAATCCTTTAAAAGTGATCATATTCTGCAATTTAGAGAGAATTTGGGTAAAAGTCGATTGATTCTCTTTTTTGGAGATAATGTTTTGAGCGAAGATGCGGAGCTTTTTGGTCTCTTCATTAGAAAGATTCAATAAGGCAGAGTTTTTTTCTTTTTTTAAGCAACGCAGGATTGTTAAGGCCGAAACTTTCTTAAAGAATTTTTGTTGCTCGCCTTTTTTGAAAAGATTGATTTCGCGTCCATTAAAATAGATATAAAGATGTTCGGTAGGGTTTCTGTAAGAATTTAAAACGTCTTTCACTAAAACTTTGATCATAAAGCAACCTGTTTGTTAGATTTTAACAAAAAAATTATATCATTTATTGTATTTTTAGTGAAGTTTATTAAACTAAAGTTCCTAATAAGGTTTGATGACTATAACTGTGGATTTTTACGTGCTGCACAGTTCCGATCAGAGAATCATCTCCTTCAAAAAGGACATTTTTCCAACAACGTGTTCGACCTTTAAGAGTGCCTGGATCTCGTTGGCTTCTTTTTTCCACCAAAATCTCCACTGTTTCATCTAAAAGCTGTTGGCGGTGTTTTGTATAAATGTCCTCTTGCAGCTGGATGAGTCTTTGCAGGCGTTCTTCCTTGACTTCCTCTGGGATATCGTCTTTCCAGCGCATCGCTGGTGTCCCTTTGCGAGCGCTATAGGCAAAGAGAAAAGCGACTGAATATTCGATTTCGGCCAAAATGCGATAGGTTTCTTGGAACTCCTCTTCCGTTTCCGTGGGAAATCCGACGATGATATCAGTGCCTAGGGCAACATTGGGGATGAGTTCTTTTAGCATGGCTACTTTATCCAGATATTCGGAAATGGTATACATGCGGTGCATTTTTTTAAGAATGCGATCAGAACCAGCTTGAATTGGGAAATGCACAAACTCGCATAGACTTTTTAAATCGCGGATTGCCTGCATCAATTCCCGCGAAATGTCAACAGGATGGCTTGTCATGAAACGAATCCGTTCAAGTCCCGGAATGGCATCCAATTTTTCTAATAAATCGTGAAATAAGCAGCTCCATTCAGGCGCGTCCTTACCGTAACTGTTGACGTTTTGTCCTAGCAGGGTCACTTCCCGGTATCCTTGTGAAACGAGATGCCGGCATTCTTCAATAATATGTTCTGGAGGGCGGGAAACCTCAGGTCCGCGTGTGTATGGCACAACGCAATAGGTGCAATATTTGCTGCAGCCGCGGATAATGGAGACATGGGCGCATACTTTATGATCTCGCTTGGCGCCTAAATAATCCAATTCATGTTGAAAGATTGTATCTGTCAGAGAGGATTGTTTACCGGTGGCGATGACTTGATCTAATACCTGGTTGAGATCATGGATGTTGTTTGTGCCGAGCACAAAATCAATATGCGGAACTTTATGAAAAAGGGATTCCTTTTTGGCGTTAGCCATGCAGCCGGTGACCCCGATAATTGCATCTTGACGCGACTTGCCGAGTTGGCCTAGTTTACCCATGACTTTTCTTTCAGCTAAATCTCGGATTGAGCAAGTATTGTATATGAGAAGGTCTGCGGTATTTTCATCTGAAGAGCGTGTTAAGCCTCGGTTTTCCAAAATTCCGGTCATAATTTCGGAATCGAGTTCATTCATTTGGCAGCCATAAGTACGCACGAAAAAAGTTTTTGGATCACGCATGAGTGGTAGTCTCATTAATTTAAGAATGTTAATTGGCGATCAGTTTAGAGAATTAAGGGATCTTTTTCAAGCTGGTAAATTCCATTCTTGCTAAAAACGATTCTTTTTGAGATCTTAGTTCTGTTAAAAACTAATCAAGTGTAAACTTTTCAGCAAAAAAAGTTGGCAAAAAACGCATAAAAGCGTATGCTCTCATTTTGATTTATCACGAAAACTTTGTATAATTTGTATAAAAGGTCAATTTATGACGCAAAAACATAAGACGCAAAAGCAACAAAAAACGCTTATGCTCAAAAAGCAAGAAGTTAAACATCAGTGGTTTTTGCTAAATGCAGAAGGCAAAACCCTTGGTCGCTTTGCTTCTGAAGTCGCAAAAATCTTACGCGGCAAACACAAGCCCACTTATACACCACATGCAGATACAGGTGATGGGGTTGTAATCATTAATGCGGAGAAAATTCGAGTTACCGGTGCTAAAGAAGCGCAAAAGCTTTACCGTTACTACACTGGCTATATCAGCGGATTGAGAGAAATCCCTTATCGTACGATGAAAGCCAGAAAACCAGCCTATATTTTAGAGCATGCTATTAAAGGGATGATGCCAGCAAATCGATTGACAGATGCTCAACTGAAAAGATTGCGTGTATTTGCTGGAGAAGAGCACAACCTAGAAGCTCAACAACCTATCGAAGCTAAAATTTAGTAATTAAAGAGGTATAACTTGGCTAACTTGGAAGAAACAGTTGCAACAGGCAGACGCAAAACTGCAGTTGCCTCAGTGCGCCTCCGATCGGGCACTGGAAAAATTGATATTAATGGAAGAGCTCTCGAAGAGTATTTCCCATTAGAAATTCAGCGTCAAGCTGTCTTAGCTCCTTTCGAAAAAATTGGTGGTGCACAGAAACACGATCTAGTGATTCGCGTGAATGGCGGCGGAGTAGAAGGGCAGGCAATCGCAATTCGCCTTGGCCTATCCAGAGCATTAGTTGAAACACAAGAAGGTCTGCGCCCTGATTTAAAAGCTGCGGGATTTCTTACGCGTGACTCACGTAAAAAAGAACGTAAAAAATATGGACGTGCCGGAGCTCGTAAAAGATTCCAGTTCTCTAAACGTTAATCAGTTGCGTTTTTTACAGGTCATCCATTTCAAGCCATTGGGTTTTCCATCCAGTGGCTTTTTTGTTTTTTTTGTTTAAAGAAATTTATAGGTTCTTTTTAAGTTAAATATTATTTTTGATAAGCATATAATAAGAGGAAGAAGATATTTATCCCAAAGGAGGATTTCATGGGAGGTCCAACACATATCTCTGAACAGTCGGGAGTTCCACTGCAACAGCCGGGAGTCTCTGCTGAAGCCAAAACTGAAGGCCCAGAGAAAACCACGTCATCCACGCGATCCAGTGCCATTCGCTCTAAAGAGATATCAAAAAAAATTACGCAATTAGCCCAAAAAATTCTAGGGACCCAAAAAGAGTTGAGTGATCATGTTGTCTTATTTAAGACAGGCGAGGTGACTTCCCAAGGTTTGCATGATAAAATGGGTGAACTGAGCAATAAAATTACGCATTTTGAAAATGAAGCTAAAGAGGTGGAATTACAACTTGCGCAAATAGGACCTGGCAAAGAGCACGCGAGTTTGGAAGCGAATTTGATAGTGTTAAAGAGCCAAATTGATGTGTTAAAAAGTCAACAAACTGCTTTAGCCACTGAAGCCGAAAAATCGGAAAATACCACAAGACACGATGTCAATCGCTTATTATTAGAAGGCACTAAAAATCCTTTGAAAGCAGCGGAAAATTTCGAAAAAGCTACCACTTTGCTTCAAAATGATCAAGATCAAACACGTTTTCCTGATCTGCATCAGAAAATGGATATCTTTGCTGGTCACTTTCTAAAACTATCGCGCCGTGAAAAAGGGGTCGAGAAAAAATTGGCAAGTGGCAAATATGCGTCTTCGCATGTATCCAAGAGAGAAGCCCAGGTTGTCGAATCGGTCATTCGCAAAAAAGTTCAAGGGATGGTGCTCGAGAAAGATCCTGTGCAAAAACAGGCGAAGTTGGCAGAAGCCGTTAAGTTAACAGGGGGTTTAGTCAATAACCCTAAGCTGATGCGTCATTTTGATGAAGCGAGTGCGGAAAGTCTCGCGAGATTAGACCCAATGGTGAAACAAACGCTGGTTGCGCAGGGATCTGTAAAGGAATTTCAATTGCTTGTCATGAAAATGAGTGAGGGTGTGGGCGCCTTTAAAACACCTGCAATTTCAAGCAAACCCACAACCCCCCCACCAAACGTGGCGAAACCGCAAGTCTTGGATTCCAAAGTTAAACTGACATCTAAAGAGAAAAAGGAAGTCAGTTTTAAGATAGGTTTATTAACTTATTTATTTAATCGACCTGTGGGACGTATAGCCAAGAAACTCAATATCATCGCGCAGAATAACTTAAAACTGGAGAAAGAAATTGAAAGCCAATTTCGTGAATTGGCAGGAAAAAGCTCTCAGGAACTAGCTTCAAATGCTAGCGGAAAAGAAATTGCTTTGCTTGAGACACTCATTAAGCAAGAAAAGGAATCCTTAGCGAAACTTAAATCAGAATTGAATACTAAGGCATCCAGCAAGCTTGGCCTCGCAGTAGAAAAAGCCATTGCCAATCAAGAGCATGTGATTGAACGCTTGGAAGCTAAGAGAGAGATTCTACGTTCTCATTCGGGAGCGGATTATCAAAAAGCGCTTACAGTGCAAAAAGAGATGGAAGAAGCTTTAGAGAAGGCTGTTAATAGTCCCAAAGGACTTAGCAGCGATGCATTATTTCGTGCAATTACCAAACAAGCTGAATTAAAGAAGATTGCTGAACACGCTTCAGGTCCTTTAAAGGCAAATCTAGAACAAATGAATAAAGTTGCCTTCACTCGTTTGCAAGCCCCCAAAATACGCGAAGCAGGCCAATTGACTAAAGAGCAAGGTGTTCTTATGGGTAAATTGCAAGAGGCCGGCAGCCAAACGGAACTGGTCAAGCTGTGCAAGGACAAAGATAAAGAGATCCGCGACATCCTTGCAAAAGAAATGCTTAGGGCCTATATCGAGACAGATCCCGTCCAAAAGGAAATTCTTCAAAATCGGATTGCTCAATTAGAAGTGCAAGTCAATTATGCAGTTCCCCAGATAGTCGCAGATAAAAGTCAGATGACCTTTCAAGAGATTGGTGCTTTTTATCGGGGAATGACTGATACCTCGCAGGAAACAACTCGTAAAAACTTTTTCCAGGAACGTATTGTCATGCTGAATGCCATCTCTCAAGGAGGGGATGCGACTCAAAGGAGTGGAAAAATTGGCTTATTGACGGCAAATCTAAATCGGATGCAAGAGCATATCCAAGCTTCAAAAGATCCCGTAAAAACGACGCTGCAAAATGAGTATAGTAAGGCAGAAAATGCTGTAAAAGAGTATCAAAAAGGCATCCGAATTAAATCAGGCGATAAACGCTTAAGTGCTAAGCTTGCTGAAGGCAAGGGAGTTAAAGAGGCCCAGCAGAAAGATTTAGTTGATTTACTCAGTAAAACAAGCGCATTGGCAATTGGAGGGAATGATATTGAGCAAGCGGATCATGTTGTCAATCTAATGCTTAGATTGCAGGGAGCTCAAGTCAATCCTTCCGCTGCAGCTAAATTGAAAAGATTTTTTTTCCGTTCAAAAGTTGAACCTGAAAAGGTGAAAGCGGCTTCAGAAGCTCTTTTAAAAGGGGTGGTTTCAGATCCAAAAGTCGCGGGGAATCTAACTGCTTTGCGCAATCAATCGGAAGCCAGGCTGACGAGCTCTCTGAATGAATTGAAGCAAATTATGGCCAAAAACCCCATTAATACGAGCGCTCTTGTTGAAAAGTTTGGTCAAATTAGTGAAGAAGCGAAGAGATATGAAACCTTTAGCGTCCAGCCAGGGCAAGAGAAAAAAGCGGCAGATTTGGTCGCAAATGCCTTTCAAGAAGTATTGGGAAAACAACTGGATCAGTTGAATGGACTACCTGCAGGCAATATCGACGAAAATGCTAAGATCATGGAAGTTGTGGTTCAGAGAATTATTCTTTCGGGGATCGGAGGATTACCAGGAAAAGTTAAAGGGCAGGTCGCGGAAAATTTAAAGAACAATACCGAATTAAGAGGAAAAGTTGAAGGGTTGATTCCTCGCTTTAGCACTATGATTAATGAAAATGCGACTAATCTGAAAGTTCAGGGAATGATCGCTCAATTTATTACGTTAGCCCAAGCCGTCAAAGTGGATCCAGCTAAGCTCAATGCGATTGCTGCGTTTAGAAAAGAAGTTCCTTTTATAAGGGCGTACGATGAAGTGGTTGTTTCTATTGTTAACGAACAGCAAATTGCCTTAGCGGAATACCAAAAACTTCAGGGGCAAATGGGAGATCTAAAACAAGTTTATACGCCCGAAGAGTATGCAAAATTAGAAAACTTTATTAAAGATTTCGAAAACTATCTCGCAAGCCTGAATGATGTCGTTGATAGTTTTAAAGAAGTTAGCAAACAGCCCGTTTCGGCACAAAGTATTTTAAAAGTGATCACCTTACTGGAATCTTCTAAGTTTAAAAAATTGAGTCAGTCTATCGAAGGAGGATTTGGTTCGGTCAAAGAAATCAAGGGACTGACTTTAAAAGCAAAAGAATTAGTGGATAAAAATAAAGAGACACCAGTCGGTGTCGATCCGGGAGTTGATGCTTTAAAAGCTTCTGGATTGGCTTCTTTCGTATTGGCTAAACACCCGGTCGATCGATTTTTAAAATGGGATGGACTGATAGGGAATCTCACGGGCGAGCTTCAAAAAAAATTACCAAAAGAAGGCGTGGCAGGGGAAATATCTCTGTTAGAAGATGCCTACAAGGCCAAACTCTTGGAATTGGCCCCTCTGGAAGCTAAAGATTCCGCAGAGTTTTTTAAACAGAAAAAACAGATGGGGATTAACCATGAAGCAAAAGTAAATGCTCAATGGCAGAAAGGACTCGAGCTCCATGAGAAGAAACTGGCACAGATGGTAGCTGAGAAAAAGATGACAAAAGAACAAGCTAAACAAGAGCTGCAGAATCTTAAGGAGTATGTCGAGGCTCGGCAAAAATTGGCTAGTCTGGGAGTGTCTATCGTTGCGCGCGCAGCCGAATTGAATGCTTCCTATCCTAAATAAAAATTGGTGCTGCTGATGAGGTTTTGTTAAGTTATATGATTGAGGACGGACAGGGCAATTTTCTTGCGGCGCAACGAAATTGTTGGATAAAACTTTCACAAACAATTCCGGGATTTATCCTTGGCGTTCAAGGGATGCAGGAAGGCGAAATTCGCAAAGTCTACATCCATCCCTCTTATGGATATGGCATCTCCGCGACATTGCCTCCGTGTTCATTATTAAAACTCACGGTCACTCTCCATCGAGTAAATAGCCATTCAAAAGGGTCTTTACCTTCCTTAATTCCTCTTGACCTTTCTTGCCTTAAAGATCCTGAAGTGAATCGAGAAATTGAACAAGCCACTGTTCAATTGGCACGTTCTCTTGGGAAGATATGGGGTCTTTGGCTTAGCAAGAGTCCTCATTTAGACTTCTCAAAACTTTGCAATGAACTAGACAGTTTAGCCAAGTCCCAGGACCCGGCTTCTATTCAACCGACTATGGAAGATCAACATCTCTGTAATCATATTTTTTGGAACTTAAGTGTAACTAAGACGTCTAGTTAACTGTTAAATCTTCAGGGATCATAGAGAGTGAGGCGTACTTTCCTCCCATATCTCTCAGTAAGACTTGCCAAAGTTTTTCTGATGGGGTATGGAAGAGGTGCTGTGCCGAAGCCGGATGGAGGAACCAATGGCTATCGAGGAATTCTCGTTCTAGTTGTCCAGCCCCCCAACCAGCGTAGCCGAAGCATAGGTGGATATGGGGACCTTGTTCATCCATGATGGTTTCTTGTAGAAACTGCAGATCGCCACCTAAGTACACATTTTCACAAATTTGCAGAGTCTGATGAGGAATGCGATCCGATGTATGCAGCAGCATCATTTGATTGGTTTGAACCGGTCCGCCGGCGCGGATGCCGACATGCGGGTTAGCCAGTGTGTTGACATTGATGATTTCTTCAGGTAGCTCTAACTCCAGGCTTTTGTTAATGACGAGGCCAAATGACCCATTCGGGTTATGTTCGCACACAAGGACTACAGCCCGAAAAAAAATTCCCGTATCAATTTCGGGTGTTGCGATTAAAAATGTTCCCTTTTGAATTTGTGAATAGGGAATATGTTCCATAAACCTTCCTTTATATTAGGGGCATAATCCACAACATGTGGGAGTTAATTCTGTTTGGTGTACCTGACATTCCACAACTTGCTGATTATACATTTTTAAGGCCTCTTCAGTGGCTTCAAAACGCCTGAGTAGCTCAGCAAAGACTTTTTTGTACTGCTCATTTTCCATTAAACATGGAGGATAGCAGTACGTTTCATCTAATACCATAGAAACTCTCGAAAGGGAAGTCGAGATTTTGTCAATTTCATCATTGAAGTAATTGCGGAACTCTTGCGGGGAGCAAAGGGTCTGCAGCAAATTAAGGCGACGTGCACGCAGTCTTTGCCAGTGTTTATCCAGATGGAAAAGCAGTCCGTAATGATTAATATCGTTCATAATAATTTCGCCCTTACTTAGAAGGGAAGTCACACTTAAATAGAGGTCGTCTTTCATCAGTAAAGTTCCAAGTGTTCCTTTACCCTCTTTGATACCGGCAAAGATGACTTTGCCATCACTTGTCAGATCTTTGGCATTAGCTGTGGTGTCTGCAAGACTTTTGGAAGCCGTGACTAAACTTTCCAGCATATCGTCTACTGTATCCCAGGATTCATCCATTTTTTCGGTGAGATCCAGGAGGTTTTGCAAAGTTCCAGTGATGGCTTCTGGCTGGTTTAAAGCAGCGGTGACATCATTTAAATTCTGCACTGCTTCACCCAAATTGCGCCACACATTCTCTTCTTCCATGGCATTTAGAGCTCGACTGACTGCATCTAGAGCCAGATCCAGCTTGCCAGTCACAGCCTTTAAATCTTTAAATGTATCTTCTACGGAGCTGGATTCATTGGCATAGATAATCTGGTCATTAACCATTTCGAGTTTTTGACCTTCTTTTGGAGGGAGCGGGGTGATTTCTACTGAGCGTTCTCCCAGCAAACCGGAGGTACGTAGCGATATTTCATCTGTATTAAATACGTTTACGGCAGAGTCAACAAGCAGCTCTAATTCATAAATGTAGACATGTCCATCGCGGCCAATCCGTTCTTCAATGGCTTCTTGCAGTTCGTGAATATTGGCGACTTCGCCAACAGGCTTGCCGCCAAAACTAACGCGTGTTCCGATAGAAATTTTATCGATATCAGAGAATCTGACGCGTAATTTCTTCCCTTCATCCCCAACAGAAGGATGTAAAAACATCAGCATGAAGATAACGATCGCAAAAGCGACTAGGACAAACATTCCAATCATTAAGTTTTTCGTTTGGTCACCCATAGTTTAGGATCTCCTATGCGGCTGCCCATGGAGCAGGTCTTTAGTTAAGATAGCATTTTCAAAAAAAGCGTGGAGTAATGGATCTTCAATGTTCATAAATTCGTCTTTTGGGGCTATTTGAGCAATCCTGCCATCATGATGAAAAGCCAGTCTGTCTCCAATTTCGAGAGCGGATCTGATATCATGCGTCACCACAATGCTCGTGGCTTTTAATTGTTTTTGGGTAGTGTTGATCAAATCATTGATTTGCATGGCGGTAATGGGGTCCAGCCCTGTGGTGGGTTCATCATACAAAATAATTTTGGGATGGTAAACAATTAAGCGCGCCAGGGCTGCTCGTTTGCGCATTCCGCCAGAGAGGTCGGAAGGCATTTTATTTTCGGTGCCGCTCATGCCGACAAGTTCTAAGGCATGGGCAACGCGCTCTTTAACTTCATTTTTTGAGAGTTCCTGCTCATGTTCACTCAAATAGAAGGCTGTATTTTGGGCCACGTCTAGCGAATCAAAAAGAGCTGAGCCTTGGAAAAGCATCCCCATTTTTGCTGGGAAGCGATTTTCTTCCATAGATGACAGATGGATGTTATCGATTTCGATGGAGCCGCTGTCAGGCTTTTCGATGCCGATAATTTGCTTTAACAAGACGCTTTTACCCACGCCCGATCGTCCTAAAATAACAAGGGTTTCCCCTTCATAGACTTCAAGATTGAGTCCTTTTAAGACTTCAAGCTGCCCGTAGCGTTTATATAAATCTTTAACAATTATTTGTTTATGCATCAAAGCCACTTATAGATAAAATCTGAAATATACGGATAGGAGCCATTCAATCCAATAGTAATAATGAAGTTTCCGATTAAAATCACAGAATAGCAGATCACAACACTATTTGTGGTAGCTCGTCCCACACCCGCTGCACCCCCGCGAGTTGATAACCCTCGATAGCAAGAGATCGTAATAATGATAATCCCAAAAATAAAGGCTTTAATGAGTCCGCTGACGATATCAAAAGTTTTGATATGCACGGGTAAAGGATCGAGAAATGTGGAGGGAGCCATGCCATAGTAATACACGGATAGCAAATACCCTCCGAGAATCCCCATCAGGCAGCTAAAGACGGTGAGCAGAGGCAGCATTAAAGTTCCCGCGATAAATCTAGGGGCAATAAGATATTGCAGGGGGTCGACAGCCATCGAGCGCAACGCATCGATCTGTTCAGTCACACGCATTGTCCCCAATTCTGCGCACATGGCAGCACCGACACGGCCAGTGACCATAAAAGCTGTCAATACAGGACCTAGCTCTACCATCATGGCCTTGGTAACCATCAGTCCGGTGGCGCTGGCAAGCCCTTTGTCTGATAACTGAAAGAATGCCTGAGCTGCCAAAACCATGCCAGTCGAAAAGCCCGTTACTGCCACCACAGGGAGAGACATGACACCAATTTCAAACATCTGGTCGCGCACTAGACCCCAGGCTGGAGGTTTGCGGATGGTGACCCAGATGACTTTGAAGATCAAAACAAAATAATCGCCCAAAGTTGCGAGCATGTTGAAAAGGGTGTTATTCATTAGGTCATTTCAGTGGCGATTGATATTAAAAAATTCTGAGATTTAGCTGGATTGTATGGATTCAGTGGTTTAGGGTCAAAAGATATATCAAGGAAAGTTAGTAATCGTACTTCCAGATGATATCAAAGTGCCCATTCGCATCGTCACTCACCCCGGCTTGAAGCTTGAAATTCTTAAAGATGCTGGTCTCAATATTGACTTCATTACTTTCTGTCCCCATATTTTTGCTTACCGAGACGTAAGTTCCTTGGGTGATATACTTGCCCACTTCAAAAGACACATCGCCAGAATCTCCCTCGCCGCTTCTGTTAATATCAATGCGGTCGATACCTGTTCTATTGCGAATTTTAGTTAACAGGTCTGGTCCCTCATCATTTTTACTTAGATCGGCTAGCGAGGCCGTCAATTGATCTCCTTGATAAGGAGAGATTTCAGAGAAGCCCTTGCCAAATAAAAGCCATGAAAGAATCTCTTGTTGAGAAAGAGGAGGGTTTGAAGTCAGAGAAACCGTGGGGTTTTTGATAGGCCCTTTGACGATCAATTCGGCGACGATTTTCCCCAAATCCATCGCGCCGACTACATACAAGGCCGAGTCAGTCATGGGATCACCGGAGAAAATGACAGAGCCTTCTTTTAAAAGGAATTTTTTCCCATTTAAGAGATAATCGCCTTTTGTGGCACGCAGCTTGCCATCTAATAAGGGGGAGTCTGTAGATCCTTTTAAAAGAAGATTCCCTTCCCATTCAGAAGTTAATCCTTTAGCTCCCAGAGATGCTTTTGAAGGGAACTGAAGCCCAACATTCAATTCAAGAGGCCATTCTGCGGGCTTTTCCTGATAGGAAACAGGCACGGTTTCATTTTCAGGAAGATTGATGTAGGTGACTTCCACGGTTTGAGTAAGTTCGGGAATTTGACTGGGGATCGTCATTTGCGTTTTATTCGAAATCAGGGTTCCTGATAAACGGCCTCTTTCCTGGTCTCCATTCAGATTCAATTGGCCGCTGGCGATTGTTTGTACAAAATCATTCTGGATCAGATGCAGTTTATTGAGCTCAAAATGTGTTTCAAACGGAAATTTTTGGGAAGAGTCTAATAGCAATTTTCCCTGTCCTGCGATGTTTCCATTAAATGCGTCATTAGCAGTAAAATGTTCCAGCAAAAGCTCATGTCCTTTGCCTATAATTTTGGCATTGATGTCCTGTAAAGCTGCTCCCGAAGTTAAGCTTTCAAAGGTGCCATTTCTTAAAATGGCGTATCCATTCACGTTGGGTGAATTAAAAGTTCCCGCGATGCCTAAATGTAATTCTGCTTCACCGTCGATGGAGGTTTTATCGACCACGAAGAGTGAGAGGATAGGGGAAAGGGGGCCATGCCCATATAATTGAACGCTTACGGGATAATCTCGATTAATTTTGGTAGAGAAAGGTGAAATAGACAGCGTAAAAGGGATCTTAGCTTCTACTTGGAGAGGGTTTTTTTCGATTCCCGTAATGCGTGCGTTGCACTCCAAGAGGTCATCAACCAGTGCGGCCTGGACGGTCATGTGAAGAGGAGGGAAGTGAGTGAAAGCTTCTTCTTCTAATTTAACATCTGAGAAATCCAGCTCTAACTGACCTCTAGGGTGGGAAGGAGAGCCGAATAGGAAAACTTGCCCTTCAGCAAAGCCGCGTAAGGGAAATTCAGGCGCAAATAAGTGGGCTATTGCTAATGGCAGCTGCTTAATCCGCAGCGTGAATTGAATAAACGAAGGAGTATAATCAGATACAGCATAGAGAGAGCCGGGGCCGATTGTAAGAAACAAAGGAGAGAGCTCAATCCGATCATCGCGCAATTCGAATGTTATTGGTTCAACTAAGGTGATGGGGTAATCAAAAGCGTGTCCGTCTAAAGTGTCGAGGGAAAATAAAGGAAGTTCTTGTTGGGTCATTTGCCATTTGCCTTTAGAAGCAAAATGAAAAGGTTTTTGCAAATCGCCTGCGAGAGTCAAAGTGAAATCGGAAAGGGATATCCCCGATAGAAACTCTGTGGCGAAAAGCCCCTCGCTAATGGAGGCTTTGCCCCAGCGCCCATCGCGAATTTCCATGTGTAGACGACCTTCTCGTTTTCCAAATACATCATGTAAATCAAGAGATGCATGTGCACGAGCTAAGTCAATGCCTTGAAAAGACCCCTGATCTATCCACAGGTCAGCCTGCAACCTTTGCTGGTTTGAGGTATCTACATCCAAATAAACCTGGAGATTTCCGGCTCCTTGGAATTGAGGCGACCAATCGGATAAAGCTAGATTAAACCCCTTCAAGGCTCCTTGCACTCCCAGAGAAGGAAAGGATGCTACCGTGAAATAGCCATCGAAAAGTGTTGAGCCATAATGTGCGGAAAAATTGGCAAAGCTGACTTTTTGATCTTTGATAGAAAGATCAGAGCTTCCTTGCAGGATAAGATTGGCATATTTCCCCGAAAATTTGATCCAGCCAATTTTATCAGGATCCCAAGGGTTAAGGCTTAGGGCCACTTCTGGAGCAAAAATCTCCCAATCTTTAAATTGTAGAGACTCGGACGAAAAAGACCCTTGGAGTAAAGGGGCAGAGACTGGCCCTTGTATCCCAATATGCATGTCAATGCCTGAGTCAAAGTAAATTCCTGCCCATTGTCCGCTCTTTAGTGAAAGTTGTAAGTGAGTTTCACTGAATTCTAATTGCGGTGAAAGAGATCCTGAGCCGGAAAATTTAGCTAAGGAGGTTGTTCCCGTCATGTCTTCAAGGCGGAGAAACTCCGTGTCAGAATAAGAAAAATTTCCTTGCAGGCGTCCTTCCAGGGAAGCAGGGTGCGTACGCGGCGCAAGATTTTCGAGGGTTGATGCAAATTTCCCTTTCCATCTTTCTCCTTCTTCCTGCATGGCAAGGGATAGTTGAATCGCCGACGCTTCTAATAATTCAGGTTTGCGTATGATCCCTTGCGGGGTCTCAAAAAACGCAGCCGAAAGGGCGTAACTCCCTAAACTTTTTTGAACTGAAAGAAACACACTCGTCACACAATCCTCTGAAAAAGACGTCCCCACGTTGACTTCTAATTTCAAAGAATGGAAAAAAGTCTTTGCGGAAAAACACCCATCAAGCGGGACGCCCTCTATCAGCTTTTCACCCTGTAGATAGGAACTCAAAGGAAGTTTTTGCAAGACTGCGGAAGAGACTTTGAATGAGCTAATGGCGTAGTGCGCAATTTTTAGGCCAAAGGGGATTTCAGGTATATTTAGGTGAGCAGAGGGCTGAGACTGCAGGTTTTCGGGAAGTGCAAGCAATGACAGCTGGGCGCATTGAAAACGGGGAATGCTTATTTTAGAGGAAAGGAAGGCGATGGGGTTTAAGGTGACGGAGACCTTTTCCGCAGTTAGCCAAGGAGTCGTTGCTTCAGTGTTTTTCTCATAAATTTGGATTGATTGAGCCTGAAGTGTGAAAGGGTATTCAAAGGTGGCTGAAGTCATTTCCAGCCGAAAGTTGGAAGAGGACTCAATCTGATTTAAAGCAACCTTTAGGAGGGCATCCCTTAAAATGTCTTTAGGAATTAAAAAGAACGTTAATAGCAGGATGAGAAGGCATCCTAAAAGGCCAATACAGAATTTTTTCATTAAAATGCTTGCCCCACGCTTAAATAGAGTTGATAGAAACCATCGACATGTTTTCGGCGATTTAATGGAAAAGCGACATCTAAACGCAAAGGACCTACGGGCGTATAATAACGCAATCCGAGTCCCACAGCATGCAGCAGCGGTCGTTTGAGTTCAGGCAGAGGAGGTGAATAGACATTTCCAAAATCATAAAAACCCACGAACCCAAAATTCTTGGTTGCATGGACCCGCAGTTCCCCGGAATAAATCATTAATGACCGTCCTCCGGTAGGCTTGTCTCTGTCTTTCAAAGGGCTGACAGTACGATAAGCATATCCTCTTAAAGCAGTTTCTGAACCTGCATAGAATCTTTCAGAAGGAGGGATGATACGTCGTGGCGAACCTTGAATTGTGCCAAACATCCCCTTGGCGGCAAAAACTACACTTCCACTCGTATTTAAAGCATAATAAGATGTTCCCGTCAATGTGACAATACCGTAAGCAAACTGGGGGCGTAGGATTTGTACCGTAGGAATAAAACGAAAATAGATGGAATATCCTTGGGTGGGATCGAGCAGACTATCGACGTTTGTCCAGCGCAATTGAGTGGGAAATTTAGCTAGATTATAACTTCCGTTATTATCCGAGCGGGTGTTATTCAATTGCTTGAACATCAAACCGTAGGAAAGCCAAAGATGGCAATTGACTCTCCTCTCAATGGTTCCAGATACGCTGAGGGAGGATTCGGTGTACCCTTTGGTGGTTTCATATTGATATTCGAGCAGTCCATGGAATTCTCGCCCCCGCTGATAAAAGTCAGGTTTGACAAATAATAACGTGATTTCTTGCGTTTCTTGCCACAGGTTAGCATTAAAACGCAGCCTTTCCCCAATCCCTCTGAAATTGCGCGTTTCCCAATCTGTTGTTACACCAGATCCGCGCTGAGTTGTGAAGCTGGCTCCAAGCCCTATGCTTTGATGTTTGCTTTCGACGACCTGAATGACCATAGGCACGCAGGCATCTTGGGCATTAATAGGCTTTTCAGGGGTAATGGTGACAGAACTAAATAAGCGAGATGATTCTAAAGCATTACGCGTAGATTCTACCTTTTTGATGTTATACAAGGCTCCTTCTCGCCAACGTACTTTCGTGTCGAAAAAACAATCTCTAACATGCCGATTTCCTGAAATTCTTAGAGGCCCAAAACAAATCTGAGGACCGCTTTCGACAGTTAAAGTCACTGAAATATCTTTTGCAGTTTGGTCGGCAATAACATCTGTTTTTGAAATCACTGCAAAGGGGAATCCTTTTCTGGCTAGTAGAAAGAGCAGTTTCTCTTTAGATTCGATGATTGTCTTGGGTAATCCTGCACATCCCAGGGTGACCCCTAAGTCTTCAGGCGTGATTGTTTCTAGCAGATTGGGCGTTAGGCATTTAGACAAGATCTCAGGTTGAGCAAAAACAACTTTAAAATCTTTGAAAGGGTAGATGGGTCCTGGAGAGATTAAAAAGTGGATCACAACAGGTATTTGCGCAAAATCAATTTTTATATCTACTTTTGCATTGAAGTATGCTAAGCTTTGCATCACTTTAGTGAAAAGAGGAATGTCAGCTTCAGCCCGCCGCCTTAAAACCGCTTGAGTGGTAGGAGGATGATCTTGCAAGCGAATCAGATCAGAGGCTGAGCGAAGAAGTTCTTCGGTTTTATGATTTTCCACCCCACTGAAGACAACTTGATAGTCAAGAGTAGCCAATCCTTGAGAGAAAATACAAAAAATCAATAATACAATGAAACAATAAAAATAATTATGCCTATGTTTCATTTTGGGGGTTCCGTAAATAAACTTAATTTTATATGCAGTGTTTTTTATAAACATCTATTGCATTATATATACGGAATTATGATCCTCAACTTGATTATTTTCAACAAGATCAGGAAATTTAATGAGGGGAGATTGCGATGATTGAATTACATGCGTTATTTAAGGGGCGTGTTCAAGGAGTAGGTTTTCGTTATATTGTAAAAACTTTAGCGCAGCAATTGGGGCTCAAGGGGACCGTGAAGAACCTTCCAGATGGATCTGTCGAGATTTTTGCACAGGGAAAGCAAGAGGATTTAGAACTGTTTTTGCTTAAACTTAAAGAAGAGCCAGGCTTGGGGCGAATTGAATCGGTTCAAGCGGAATATCAAGTTCCTAATTCTGCCTACGATTCATTTAAAACTATTTATTAGCTTATAGCCGTTGTCATTTTAAGTATTATCGCAATTGATTATGCACCATAATGGATATTTCAAGTTGTAAGTAAGCCTTAAGATCTTTTATACTCAGACTTTTAACAAATTTTCGGAGTGACTATGAAGCTATTATTATCGAAACCGCGCGGATTTTGTGCGGGGGTTGAAAGAGCTATTGAAACAGTAGAAAAGGCCTTAGAATTTTGGGGAGCTCCGATTTATGTTAAGCATGAGATTGTGCATAATCGCGCTGTAGTCAACAGCTTGAAGGCTAAGGGGGCCGTCTTCATTGAAGATATTGAAGATGTTCCAGTAGGCGCACGCTTAATTTATTCCGCCCATGGCGTTTCCCCTGCTGTACGAGAAGCTGCTAGCAAAAGGCAATTGATCGAAATTGATGCCACTTGCGGGTTGGTGACTCGTGTACACTCTGCCGTCAAGCGGTATGCAGCTTTAGGCTATCAGATTATCTTAATTGGCCATCGCAATCATGTTGAGATTATAGGCACGGCAGGGGAAGCTCCAGACGTGACCACGATTGTTGAATCAGCCGAAGATGTTAGCAAATTGAATTTCACTCAGGATGAGAAACTTTTCTATATTACGCAAACCACACTGAGCTTAGATGATGTTAAGGAGATTACTGAGTCTTTAATTCAGAAATATCCTCATATCATTACCTTGCCGAGTTCATCCATTTGCTACGCAACCACCAACCGTCAATTGGCATTGCGTGAAATCACCGATCTGACAGATCTTGTTTTAGTTGTTGGGGACCCGCAAAGCTCTAATTCCAATCGTCTGCGCGAAGTTGCCTCCAAGCGTGGAATCCCTTCTTACCTCATTAATAACGAAAAAGAAATTGAGGTGGAGTGGACGGCAGGAGTAAAAACCATTGGCCTGACAGCGGGTGCTTCCACACCGGAAACAATTGTGCAAAAATGTATTCAAAGATTAATTGAGTTGGGCGTAAAAGACGTTGAAGATGTCATTTTCACAAATGAAGATGTCGTTTTTCAACTTCCAAAACCTATCGTGAATGCCCAATTTCCGAAAAAATAAGAAGTGACGTTAGTGATTAAGCAAGTGTGCAAATCATCTTTGCACACTTCCTAGCTTCCTGAAGAGGGAGTGCTAGGGGCGCTTTTTCGAGGAGAGAAACGTTTGCGGGGAGCCGGTTTGGAAGCATAGGAAACCTGAGAAGGGGGCTCGCCAATCCAGCATAATTCTTTTTGCAAGATCTTAGATAAACGTTGAAGCGTGCGCAGTTCACGCTGCGTAATTAAAGTAATCACTGTGCCGGCTTTTTCATAGCGGCCCGTTCTTCCCGAGCGATGCACATAGACATCTAAATCATCCGCTAAGTGATAGATGAAAATGTGAGAGACAGAAGAAAAGTCTAAGCCGCGTGATACAACGTCAGTGGCAACAAGTAATTGTATTTTTCCCGAGCGAAACTTGTAGATAATTGCCGAACGGATTTCCTGGCTTAAGCCGGCATGAAGATAATCGACGTTGATGGAAAGTTTTTTTTGTAGAAAACGGGAAACTTTCTCACATTCGATACGGGAGCTGCAAAAAACAATCGCTTTTTGGAGACTTTGTTGCTGGATAAGCTCCGTTAATTTTTGCTCTTTTTCATGATGATGGCAAAAAACGAAATGATGATCGATATTATCTGGAGTCGCTTTCTCACTAATCAGGGAAATTTCTAAAGGATCCTGCATATGCCGCTTGGCAATTTCTCGGATTTGAGGCGGCATGGTTGCTGAAAAAAGCAGTGTTTGGTGCTCGTGATTCAAGCATTGAATGATAAATTCTAAATCATCATAAAATCCCATACTGAGCATTTCATCAGCTTCATCGAGGATCAGCGTTTTGGTATAGGACAAGTCGATTTGTCGAGAATAAATAAAATCAATTAAACGTCCTGGAGTCGCGACTAAAACCTGTACGCCATGCTTTAATTTAGAGCGTTGTAAGCTTGCGTCTTCACCGCCTAGCAGAGCAAATGTTTTGACACCTTTCTCTATGCCAATTTTCTGGGCTTCAGTCGCGTATTGAATGGCCAATTCTCTTGTGGGAACAATGATTAAAGCTTGTACATGAGGGGACTCTGTGTCAACTTTATTGCAGATGGGAATAGCGCATGCCGCGGTTTTGCCTGAGCCGGTTCTTGCGAGTGCAATCAGATCTCTATTCTGCTGAATGAGCGGAATCGCAGCTTGTTGAATAGGAGATGGTTCTTTATATTGGAGCTTTTCTAGGGCTTTTAAGATAGCAGGGTCTAATGAAAAATCGAGAAATGTGGTCATAAACTTACAATTAAAATGATTAATATCTCATTGTATCACTTTTAGAATTCCGCGTCACTTGAATAATTGATTTCACCAAAAATAAATTATCCTTTTTTTATATAAT
Organism: Parachlamydia sp.; assembly: GCA_002786175.1. Classification (GTDB taxonomy): domain Bacteria; phylum Chlamydiota; class Chlamydiia; order Chlamydiales; family Parachlamydiaceae; genus Parachlamydia. The sequence goes on along the minus strand of PEQL01000003.1, from coordinate 148,178 downwards.
AAAAATGGGAGTAAAACGGCACAAGAGCAAGGTTTGTATCTATTAATTGTGGGTTTTTTTACAAAGTTAATTATAATATTTTTTTAATGTAAATGGAGATATAAAATGACGCGCGCATTAGGATACTTTACCCCCGTTTTATTTAGCTCAAAAGGTAAGACTATGTTGCAATTCCTTGCAGATTGTCAGATCAGGTCTTCTATTTTGGGGGGAACAAGCTCGGGTGATTCAAGGTAAAGTGACGCAAAAAGGAAGTGCTCTTGAAATCCAAGCGCCTCATTCTAAATATCCTAAAAAGAAAATCTTGCTTAAGATAGGAATCTGTGCCACAGGCATTATTCCTTTAATTGCACTTACCTATAAGAGTCTTTATCGTCTGACATCTCATTTTGAAGTTATCCAGCTGCAAACTCCAAAAAAACTCAACCCCGGCTTCAAAACCTCAGCTTCCGTCAATCCCAAACCCGGCTCCAACGCTTTCAACACCTCCCACATCCCCCATACCCTTAGCTCCAACAACTCCAGTTCCGACTCCGGCCAAACCACCTATTATCCCTGTAACTGACACAACAAATCCACCCGCAGAAACACCACGGCTTTTAAAAGGTCGGGAAAGGATGCAGTACGTTTTAGAGGATATGCGTGCTTCTCACCCTATTATTTCTGGGCAGGGAGAGTATGTGGCCTACCATGTTAAAGATGATCAAAGGCTGGCTGTCTCGTTGGAAACCTACGAAAAAGTTTATGAGATTTTTGCAAAACACTTGCCGCATTTCTCCAAATCATCACTTTTGGAGGAAGGGTCAAAGCGGTATGAATCATTACGTACAAAAATTAAAGAAATCGATCCTTCGTTAGAAATCACCTTTATCCCACGTACTTTATATGAGTTAATCTATATACAAGGCTGCATTGAAGAAGATTTAACTCATAAGGCGATCTGTCCCCGAATTGACTATCAGTACCTTAAAGTGAGAACTTCACTGAAAACGGGGGGGGGCGAAGATCAAATTTGAAAAGGAGTGTGCGGAAAGAAAGAAAAAAATTAAAACATTTTTCGAGAAACAACCTTCTAAGACTTGCTGGCATAAAACTCACTTTTTAGATACTGAAGGGGATTCGCAGCAAAGGAATGTTAAGAAAATTGCTTACAGGCTTAACAATGTTATTTTAACAAGCTTGCCCTCATCAAATCCTCTTATCTATTCTGAGATGGAAGAGCTCACAAATAAGACGTTAGCCCTGTTCAAAGAAATCGCCCCTGGGTCACCCGATGACCGTCATGCCAGAGGGATTTCTAAGAGGCATCCGGAGTTAGGTGGTGCCTTTGGCGGACCCACCGCCGCATTTTCACTAGAAAAAGGAGGTTTAGAGCCTATTCAACAACCTAAATTTTTTCCGCTAGGGTTGCGTAAAGAAGGTGTTGAAGAGAAGATTATTAAAAACTGCATCGCCTTAGAATGCAGCCATGTCGCTCAAAACAGTTTTCTTCTTTACAGAGGCGGTAAAATCGCAAAAGACAAACCTTTTACAGACAAACAGGAACCCTATACTATCTCTTTGGGAACTAGTCCGTATGCTGGAAGCATTACGATCAGGGAGCAACAGCCGCTCACTTTATGCGAGAAAATATAAGGGATGCTTTTGCGATTCCTGTGCCTTTTGATCGAGTAGAAAATGGGATCTTTCAGATTCCCCGTTCTCATACAATTTGTCAAATAACTGCAAAAGGAGAGTTTTTTCATGGTCGTTCAAAAACACCTGCTGGTTTAAATCCTGAAGACAAGGTATATGGAATTTCAGGAACTTCGCATGTTGCTTACAAGGATTTGCCAGAGTCATTTAAATCTGATATTGAGAAAACTCACTATGAGGAGCTTTTCGAAGAATACATGGATGGGGCATTTGTGTTAAAATAATGATCAAAACGCAAGGTTCGAAGATTAGCCTAAATAGATTACCAGATATTGAGATGACTTCATTAAATTTTGAGAAAGTGAATTTTAAATCAGAAGATTTTTTAAAAAAACCACTGAAAGAGCATGTTTTTACGAACTGTTTATTTCAGAATTGTAACTTTACTGAGAGTGTATTCTGGAATACACGGTTTTGCTCCTGTATCTTTACAGGGTGTAATATTAGTCTAGTCAAGATGGCAGGCTGCCGCTTTCAAGATATTCAATTTTTAGAATGTAAAATTGTAGGCGCTGAATTCTTCAAATGTGAAAAGACATTTTTTTCAGCGCAATTTAGCCGTTCAATGCTGCACTATTGCAATTTTTCAGATCTCAATCTAAAAGGGATTCGATTTTCTGAGTGCAAGCTGAAAGACTGCTATTTTACCCAAACGTGTTTGATCGAGGCACAATTTGCAGATGTAGACCTTTCAGGAACAGTCTTTCACAATTCAGATCTTTCCAAAGCAGATTTCTCCAGTGCCTTCAATTACGACATAGATCCACGAACCAACAAAATTAAGAAAGCCAAATTTTCGCTACCCGAAGCCATTGGTCTTTTGCGAGGATTTGACATTAACATTGTTTGATCGGCTATCTGCGAGATAGGAGGCAGTCATTTACCGAGGGTAACACGATCAGGAGGGCCTTGAAGTCACTAATACGGTTTTGGCGCCAAGTAAAGAAGCTTCTTTGACTTCAAATTCGAATGGGGCAATATAAATTGAATCCCCCTCCTCTGGCACATGTCCAAGCTTGGAGGCGATAAATTGCGCCAGCGTTAAATATTCAGTTTCATCTAATTCCGCTTCGAATTGCCTATTGAATTCGCTGACCAGCATTTCACCTGAAAGGGTTCTTTCAATTAAGCGAAAAGATTTTTTCAATTTGACCCCTGTGTCTCCTTCATCTACCTTGCCGATAATTTCTTCCAGAAGGTCATCTAAATTTAAGACTCCCACGGCAGCCCCTTGATCATTAAGGATGACAGCCACTGTCTGATTATTACGCCTAAATTGCTTTAAAATTTGCATAGCCTTGGTGTTTTCGGTGACAAACCATGGCGGGCGGGCATAATCGCGCACGCGTTTAGTATTTGGGACTCTCACGAGATCGCGGGGAAAAGCGAGACCTACAATATTAGTTTGGTTATTGTGATATACAAGGAGGTAATCTGCGCCCGTTTTTTTGAGGATGGCACGCATCTGCACAACTGTTCCATTTGAAGCAATCATGGGAACTGCTTTCAAAGGAGTCATAATTTGCGTGGCATTTTTGACGCGCAAATGAAAAATATTGGCAGCGATTGTGTTAAATTCTTCGCTATCGAAGTCCTGGCTATATTCCTCACCATGCTCTTCAAGAATTTTTTGTAGTTCTTCTTGGCTCAAGAAAAGATCTGGCTCTGAATTAGTTTGATAGAGCAGTCGATTGGCAATTTTTGAAATCAGATTGATGCCAGCTAGAATCGGTGTCATTAGGGTCGCTGAGGCATACAAAAGACGAGCCCCCAGCATGGCGACATGTTCTGAGTAATGGCGTGCTGCAAACATAGGCGCGAGCTCGCCAAAAATCACGACTAAAAGAATCTGCGGCAGCGGCGCCCAGTCTGGGCTTAATCCAAGAGCGCTAAAAAATTCGCGTGCGCATTCTGAGCCGACGACCATGGCTACGTTAACGCCGATGAGAGTCGTTCCAAACAAACGCGAGGGATTTTGCAGGAGTGAATTCAGATAAATTGCGCGTGTATCTCCCTGGCTGACATAATAATGCAGTCGTACTTTATTGAGGGATACACATGCCATTTCAATCATCGAATAGAAGGCGAGTATGATAATCGTAAGAAAGTTAAAAAATAACCACCACCCGGCTGTCATGATCATGATTTTTCCTTAGAGCTTTTCGGGGATGATTTTCGTTTTAATTTCCTGATATATAGCCGGCGCACTCGATTGGGATAGGCGGCAAGGACATGGAATAAGAAATCATCCGTTTCATATTTGGTACCTGCTTTGGGAATATCTCCTAATTGTTCAGTTAACCATCCGCCGATAGTGATCATATTATTCGCGCTTTCCAGATTCACATCAAACATTGCATTGAAATCGGCAAGTTCTAAACGACCGCTGGCAATAATCTCGTTGGCTCCAGCACGAGTATAAAGACTTTTTCTGTCTCTAAGATCGGCGATTTTCCCAATCACTGTTTCAGCTAGATCTTCTTTGGAAATTAATCCTGAAATGGATCCATATTCATCCACGACAAGCGCTAAAACTTGGTTCATTTCGTTCATCTGCTGCAGCAAACGAGGAGCCAGAGTGGTTTCGGGTACATAGAAAGGCTTATCCAGAATGTTCAATAAATCCTGGCCAGTTGCGGCCTGATGATTATATAGAAAAAAAGCTTTAGCGCTCAGAATGCCCAGGACATTGTCGATGTTCTTATCGCAGACAGGAATTCGGGAAACTTCTTGATCGACAAATAAATAGGTTAATTTTGTCAAAGGTTCATTGATGTCATAAAAAAGGATATCTTCTCTCGGCCTCACAAGTTCTTTGACAATCGAATCCTGCAATTTCAGGTAGCCCCAGACGAGCTCCGCTTCATCTTTATGCAGAACCCCATGTTCTTCAGAAGTGCGCAACACATGTAAAAGTTCTTTTTTAGAGATATCTTGATTGCGCTTTAAATAAAAAAATAAAAGTCGCGATATGGGAGTTGTAATCGCAATGATTGCCTGACGAATAGGTTTAAAAAGATTTTGCAAAATTGAAATGGTGGGACTGACAGCGTAAGCGATCTTCAAGTTATTTTGAAATCCGATATTTTTTGGGATAATTTCACCGAAAATAAGTGTGAGGATTAAGGGTAATCCCACTTTCCATTCCCAGCCTCCGCTTGGGCCGCTCATATGGGAGGTGACGTTCTGCAAAAAAATATTGACGACAGTGTTTAGGATAAAAATTGTGACTAGAAGATCGCGTGGGTGAGCCAGGAGTTTGGCAATGAGTTGTTTGCGTGGATCAGGATCCTTATCGAAAGCTTTGATCTTCATGGTGGAGAGTGAGAACAAAGCTGTTTCAGAACTAGAAAAATAGCCAGAAAGAAAGGTGAGGATAAAAATTAAACTAACAAGTAAAAGAATACTGAGCATGAAAAATCACTTAAGATATTTTGAGATCATAAATACTTGTCTTTTTATTCTTGCTTGGCATCTCTGGGAAGAAAAAGAACTTTCGTACTTCCCTTGGGAGACAAACCCAATTCACGCATCAATGTCAGTTCTATCCAAGCAGGGTCGCTTTCACTATTAATTTGTAAAAGAAGCTTTTGCTTTAAAGCTAAAGCTTCTTTTTTTTGTTCTTGAAGTATTTGTAGTTGTTCCGACAATTTTATGAAATCAGATTCGCGTTTCTTTATTCCCTGTTCATAGTACATAAAACAAAAAAGAGCGAAAAGGATCACCCACCAAGCATGCACAATTTCTCTTTGCAAAGTTGCGAATAGATGTTTTGTAAAAGCAGGAAGGTGTTTTGCAGACTTCATATGCGCGGTGTCACAATGCCCACTTGGTTCATATATTTTCCTTGGCGATCCGCATAAGAAATTTCGCATGCCTCTTCAGCTTGGAAAAAAATCACTTGAGCCAAGCCTTCATTTGCATAAATTTTAGCTGGCAACGGCGTTGTATTTGAAATTTCTAAAGTCACATAGCCTTCCCACTCAGGTTCAAAAGGGGTGACATTGACAATGATGCCGCAGCGAGCATAAGTGGATTTTCCAATGCAAATGGTTAAAATATCTCGGGGAATTCTAAAGTATTCAACACTGCGTGCCAAGGCAAATGAATTGGGGGGGATGATGCATTCATTTGTTTTCAAGTAAACAAACGCATTATCAGCAAAATTTTTGGGATCTACAATGGTATTATGAATATTTGTAAAAACTTTAAATTCATCAGAGACGCGCAAGTCATACCCGTAGCTGGATAAGCCGTAACTGACTGCTTTAACGCCATTGCCATCGACACGTACTTGTTGATCAGAGAACGGCTCGATCAATCCATGTTCCTCTGCCATATATCTGATCCAATGATCTGGTTTAATACTCATAATTTAGCTGACCTCATGTTAAACGCGAGTTATGGCTTCACAGAAATTCTTTTCCAAAACCGGCGGTGTTAAGAAAAATTGAGAGAATAACAATGCAAGCATTTTATTTAAAGGCTTACATGTTATCAGGATTCGCATAAAAAGGCCAGTTTCGCATACATCCTTTTTATTACTTATAATTTCTTGAGAAATTTATAGGCTTCAGGTATACCGGAGAGCATCCAAAAATTGAACCAAAATGCGAACAGGGAAAAATAGATGAAAAGAAACTTAATTGTGAGCGGCATTATTGCATGGATGAGTTGGAATGGACAACTGTATTCTCATTGTCAAATGCCATGTGGAGTTTATCACGACAATATGGTCTACGATCAGATTGATCAGTATGTTGAGACGATGGTTAAAGGAATGACCGTCCTATCCGATAATAAATTTACTTCTTTGCACGATAAAAATGAATTTGTGCGATGGATTATCACGAAAGAAAATGAATCTAATAAAACTGCCGAGTTAATTACGACTTATTTTCTTCAGCAAAAAATTAAACCCGATGAAGAAGATACAGTGAAAAAAGTCGTCATGGCGCATCGGTTATTATTCGATATTGTGGGAATTAAACAAAATATCGACATTAAAATGGTTAAGAATTTCCAAGAAGTGTGGGATAAGTTTAAGCTGCTATTCCATGTGGAAGGATATGAGTGCAAAATGGAGCAGATCAAACTAAAAGAATGGGAAGAAGCCCGCCAAAAGGCAAAGCGCGCTGAGGCTGTGGAGCATAACCATGATCACGATCATAGCCTCAATCATGAGTATTCTCATGCCCATGACCATTTCCACGAACATTCGCACGACTATAATCCTGACAATGCCCGCGATCATAGCCACGAACATTCGCATGACCGTAGGCAAGCCAATTCCCATTCTCATTAGGCTTGTAAAGAAAAAACGCTGTCACTTTTTGAACAAGGCCAACTACAGAAGCACAGAGACACGGAAGAGGTTCGTGAAGTTGCTTCTGGAAATATCTTGAATGATTTTCTCATATGACACTTGCCCGTGCAAGTGTCATAGTCACTGCCCATATGCATGCATATGGGCAATATAAACTTAAAAGTCTGATTGAATCGAGAATTAATCCCCTCGCTTTGCGTTAGAAATTTATCGAATACTTTTTAATAACATCCCTTAAGATCTTTAAAAATGCTAGACTCGAGCCTATGCCTCTGTGATTCGCTCTAAAGTAGTAGAATCACAGATTTACGAACTTTAAGAATTGATTGGCAGTCCTATGCGTGCGCAAATGGCGCGGATGACAAGCATGGGATGCGACAGGAAGAACTGAAAAAGCTTGGCATAGGTGATTTGTGTGATCGGTTTTTTGAGAGTTTCCGCATGGTTTTCAAGAGCTTCCTGAATCCAATCCAGATGCGGCTGTAAACATGGCGAGGGGAGTTGTTGAAGGGGAAAAAAACCAACTTCTAAACTTTCTTCTCCCCGGTGGATGTCCCCTTCGACGATTTGACAGACGAAAACATGAGTAAAAGACGCCAGTCGATTGATCGGGTAGTACTCTCCGCTTTTTCGCAAAATTCTGACAACAAAACCGCTTTCTTCATAGATTTCACGCACGACTGTTTCAGCGGGGTCTTCCCCAAGTTCGATTCCCCCTCCTGGCAACACCCAAATAGGGATATCTCGTCGTTTAATTAATAAGACATGGGAATTCGCTTGCGTCAAAATAATTCCCGCGACACCATCTTTCACAGGAACGATTTCTCCGGAACAGGGGATGCAAGCTTAGCGAGGAAATGGGTGAAGTCTTTGGCAAGCCGCAAGACTTTTTCCTGTTGCTTCAAATCTTTTAGCTGTCCCTCCGGGGTGAAAGCCTCGTAAGCGGAAGGGATGGAGATTTGTTCAGGGAAGACATAAACAGAAACATTTTCGAGCATTGCACGTAAATGAACTAGTCCTCTTAATCCTCCTAAAGATCCTGGAGATGCGCTCATGATCGCCGCGGCTTTTCCTTTGAAAGGAGCGAGATAAAAGGGCTCATTTTCGGCGGGCCGCGACACCCAATCGATAATATTTTTAAACGTGCCTGAAATAGAGCTATTATATTCAGGAGACGAAATCAAAAATCCTTGATGATCCAAAAATAACTTTTTTAGTTCTTTAGCTGCTTGTGGAAGGCCTTCTCTTTCTTCTAGATCCCCATCATAAAGAGGCAAGGGGTAGTCGGCAAAATCGATATAATTGACTTCGAATCCTTCATTTTTAGCGCCCATACAGGCAATTTTAACCAGTTTTTTGTTACAGGAATCTTTGCGCAAGCTTCCTGCAAAAGCTAAAATTTTAGGTTTCGGCATGTCGGACTCCTTACTTTGAAACGTTATGAGTTTTTAGGGAATAATGAAAAAAATATTTCATCCAATCCATTAACCATATATTTATAATTCTTTACAGCATTTATTTGGACGGAGGTAAGCGGTTCCGTTTTGCGTGTGAGAGTGAACTTGGGAATAAGATAGTTGATAGTATCTTTGCGCATGTTGTAAAAAGCGTAGAAATGCGGAGCGATGTTTTTTCGGTATTCTTCAATTTTCAGGTAGCTAGAATATCCTTTTTTCTTTTCGTAGCCTGAGCGTACAAGTAAAAGGTAAAGGGCATTCATCTTATCAAAATAACGCAATCCTAGGATCGATTTAATAATTTTCATTGGTTCTTTATTGAGTTGTTCTGACGTTTCTTCGGGAGAAGAGCTCAAAATAAAAGGGAGGATTTCTTTTCCAAGCGTTTGGAGTTTGTTGATGAGTGCGCGCGCAGAAGCCTCATCCATTTTGGCTAAAATTTGAAGGGAACCAGATAGTACAAAATCTTTGGAAAGCTTCAGATAAGCGTTGGCAGCCTTCTCTAATAAGCTTAACCTTTTCAGTGCTGCTTGAGTCACTTTTTCGGGGTCATTTTGATACTTTTTGACAACCTCGCTTAATTGTTCACATTTTTGTTGAATCACATCAAGCGGAAACTTGGATGTTTCCCGGCTGGATAAGATGCGTGCAAGTGTGTCCTCTGCCTTTAACATGAAGACGACTTCTGGGAGTTCAATGCTTGGAATCTCAATATCCGATACAGGCTGAGGGGCAGCAGGTTCAGGGACGTAAGTGGGCATGCGCGGTGGTTTTTTACCCGCTAATAGAGCATCTTTTGCATCTGTGAGCATTCCAAATTTTTCGCCGGCCTGAGCGTCGTTCTTATTTTTATCCGGATGGATTTTTCGAGATAATTCATGCCATCTTTTTTTGATAGCTGCAGGTGTTCTTTTACTTGGCGGCAATCCTAAAACGCGGTAGTAATCGAGGGGGTTAGAAAATACAGGTTCGTAGAAATCTGGATTGTCCTTATCAAAAACTATGGGAGGGGGTGCAGCTTGGGATGGCTGACTAGGTCTGGCCGTTGGAGGTTTTTTTGTTTGAGAAGCGTTTGCGAAGGAGTCTCCGGAATAATCGGCAAAAGTGCGTTTTTTAAAGAGATTATCTAGATTATCAGGCACGTTGAGAAATTTGAAGCGGTCTAGATAATTTGTTTGTTTTTCCACCCATTTGCCTATAGAAGGATGAACCAAGAAACCCGCAAGATGTCCAAAGAAATTAGTAGTGCTTTGGACAACGCGAATCGACAAGCGTAAAAGTTTGAGAAGCAGTTCTTTGCCATTTTTGAAATAGTTTGCCTGTAGGGAACTTGAGCGGTTAGTCAGAGCGCCAGTCACGATGATCTCTAAATTGATGTAGCCAAATTTAAGCGTTTCGCGCAGGAGCAAGTGCGTGTCATAGACAACTTTCAGGATTTCATGTAAACAACTCAAGGAGCAGATTTTACGTCCTTCCCAGTTAATAATTTTGGCGAGGAGTGTATTTCTTTCGGATTCGGATTCGAAGAGTATGGAAGAATTTGGGGGTGTTTTAATGCCTAATGACATTATGCTCTCCTATAAAAAAATGACAAAAAACATCATTTTTCATTTTAAGATTAAGATTCAATAAAGATTAAAGAATATATATATAAGTATGAATACTTAGCGAATACAGTCTGCAGTATAGGAGTCTCTTGACAAAATTGCCTCTGATGGAGATTTTGAAATAAAAGAACTAAACCAAATGCTTAAGCGGGATTTCCATGGAAAGATTCTGGAAAGAATTTGACAAAGGAGGCATCCTGCGCATTCGGGATCAGTTGCAATTTGAGATCCAGTCAAATTTCTACCATCTTCCCAATATTGGGGAAACAATCCAAACTCAAGAATTCTATTTCTTTATTCCTAACTCCCTTCAGATAAACCCCGAAACCTACTCTAAAGAGCAGTTTTACCAGGATCAAACCAACCTCATACGCTTTAAAACTCCTGAATTTACACTAAATGAGCTTTTGTCTCCTAGCAATTCTCGATCCCCCTTACATCGATTAGGCGCTTGGATTAAAGACAATAAGGTGGATCTGTCGTTGCACGATAAAATTCAGGACGAGTTGCAACTCTTTGGAAGCATACTAAAAAGCTCTATCAGGCAAAGAGTTAAGGGAATTATCCTGCAATTGGATCCCCGTTTGTTTCCTCAGAAAAATCAGGCTTTAAGAGAAGAAATTTTCTCTTTTGTGAATGAATTACAAAAAATTTTAGAGACATACACCCATCTGCAGAATGAATATAAGAAGTTTAACGCTCCTTACTATACCTACTTCTATTATGTTGAAGAGTTTATCAGTAACGAAGTGAACTACTACCTGACAATTCTTTTAGAGAGAATTCGCGCACTCAAAGGTGAGGATTTTTTCGAGGTCGATAAGATGCTTTGTACTTTTATCTTGCAGGAGAAGCAGCAGCGATATGCGAGAAATCAGGAGCCTGAGTTAAATAATCCCGATAGTTTGAAAAATGAATTTATCTCTCACCAGAATAATCTTTTGAAAAAATTTGTCACCACAGCTTTATTGCCTGATGTCATGCGCATTTCTTCAGACTCAAAGATAAAAAATTGGATAGGGAGTTTTTCGGCTGCTATTGCGATGTTTTTTTACTTAGTCTTGTTTATTTGGGGAGGAAGCATTTTTGTCATCAATTCCTTTCCTTTTGTCGTGGTCACTGTTGTGTTCTATGTGCTCAAGGATCGTTTGAAGGAGGGATTAAAAAGCATTTCTCACCGTCAAACCTTAAAGTGGATTTCTGATTACATTACTCAAATTCGTTTTCGCAATGAAAGAGAGGTTTTGGGGAATATTCGCGAATCTTTTACTTACGTCACCCCTAATAAAATCCCCTCTGAAATTGTTCAAGTGCGTAATCAAGAGTTTCATTCGACATTAGAATCGTTTAAACGGCCTGAGAACGTTTTTTACTATAAAAAAATGGTGAGTGTTTACCATAAAGAAGGGGAGGAGCATGCCCGCCGACATGAGCTTCATAATGTTTTTCGTTTCAATATTCACACCTTTTTGCAAAAAGCGGCGAATCCCTATTTTAAGTATACCTCATTAGATCCGGAAACGCATCAATTGGTCATTTCGTTGCTTCCAAAAGTTTATCATATCAATATTATCCTAAAAAACACCTTTCAAATTTCAAAAAATCGATCTAAAACTAATCTAAAGAAGTTTCGGTTGATTATCGATAAGACGGGAATCAAACGGATTGAAGAAATTAAGTAGCGGGTTACGAGAGAATCGCCTAGGTAAAGACTAAGGGATGTAAAGCGTTTCTAAGTCATTAAACGCTTGGCTGCAAAGAAAATTTTGTTCCTTGCTCTCCTAGCGTTTAGAATGGCCTTTGGAGCCTTTACGGCACAAACGTTGTAATGACGCTGCTAATGATGGCTAAAACGAGAGCAAAAGCAACAGCCCACCAAAATCCATCGACGTGAAAGCCGGGAACAATGGCGCTCACAAGCAAGACAAGCAGTCCCAAAATCACAAAAGAAAACAACCCGAGGGTCAGAATATTAATGGGCAGTGTTAACAAAAAGATAATTGGGCGAATGAATGTATTAATTGCTCCTAAGACAACAGCCACGACTAAGGCCGTTGCAAAATTGTCTAACCTAACTCCCGGAAGAATGCTGGCAGTGACAAAAACTGCGATTGTATTCAAAAGGATTGCAAGAAGGATGCTCATTTTTACCTCAAAGTTTTTTTACCAAGTGACTTTACGTTTTTCTAATTCTTTTTGAGCCTGTGGATTGCCTAAACGGGCGGCTCTGCGGAAAAGATCCAGACCTTCCTCTGTTTTTTTAGGCGTGCCTAAGCCTTCAGTGTAAAGCCTCCCTAAATAATACAATCCAAGAGGGTCATTTTGCTCCGCCGATTTTTGATACCAAAAAAGGGCTTTTGCGTAATCCTGTGTGGTTCCTGCGCCCGTTTCATAAAGGCGGCCCAGGTTGCTTTCGGCGACAGGATTTCCATCTTCGGCAGCAAGTGTAAAGAGTTCGATGGCTTTAGACAAGTTTTTTTCGACACCATTCCCCGTTAGATAGAGAATTCCAAGATTATTTTGGGCAAGGTTTAATCCCTGATTTGCGGCCAATGCATAGAGCTTGGCAGCTTGATTTAAATCAAGTTTAGTTCCTTTACCTTTCTCATACATTAATGCCAGATTATATTGTCCTTCCGCGCTGCCATGTTGAGCTGCTTTTTGATACCACAGAAATGCCTGATTTAAATCTTTTTTGACGCCGATGCCATTTTCGTAGAGCACCCCGATATTGGTTTCGGCAAAGCTATTGCCTTGTGCAGCAGACATTTGGTAGTATTGGATGGCTTTTTGGAAATCTTGAGGGACTCCCCATCCATATTGATACATTCTTCCTAAGTTATTTTGGGCAGTATCCAGGCCCTGGTCCAGAGCCTTTTGATACCATTTAAGGGCTTCAGCGTAATCTTTCTGCACTCCTTTGCCATTCTCGTAGAGTCTTCCTAAGTTCGATTGAGCATAAGGATTATCTTTTTCAGCAGCTTTTTTATACCACGTTAAAGCCGCTTGAATATCGACTGGAGTCCCCCAACCATTTTCATGCATCACCCCCAGGTTATTCTGGGCAAACGTATATTGTTGGTCTGCGGCATTTTTAAAATAGGTGAGGGCTTTACTGTAATCACGCAGCTCAAATTCTTCCACGTGAAGTCGTCCCAAGGCATTTAATCCCAGCGGATTTTTCTGGTCCGCAGCGAGTTGATACCATCGTATTGCTTCTTCAAGATTCTGGGGAACGCCTATGCCGTTTTCATAAAGCCTCCCTAAGTTTGCCTGAGCAAAAGGATTTCCTTGGCTGGCAGCTTTTTGATAAAATTCGAGAGCCAAGCCCAAGTCTTTTTTGACCCCCCAGCCATTTTCATGCATCGTTCCTAGATTGTTTTGAGCTAAGGAATAACCTTGATCCGCAGCTTCAGTAAATAGTTGAGAAGCGGTATTATAATTTTTTTCAACCCCTTCGCCGAGGATATACATATTTCCCAATAAGGTTTTTGCCTCCGGATTTCCTTTATCCGCAGCTTTCTGATACCATTTAGCCGCTTCACCGTAATCTTGCGGGACATTTTCTCCATAAAAAGACATACCCCCGCGTCGAAGGTCTTCATCTCCTTCATACCCAGGAAAAGAGTGGGGAAGAGTTTGCTGTGTTTCAGCTGGCCCTTTCGCAGATCTTTGCTCCAGGCTTGGGCCTTGAGGCACCGTTTTTTGGGTATTGGGTGCTTCGATGGGGGCGGATTGTTCTAGGCCATGCACTTGGTTTGCAGCAGCGGGTATCGTCGTTGTTCCTCTCTCGAGACTTGGAGCCTGAATGAATGGAGCTTGTGGGGTCGTTGCGGATACAGGGGTAGGGGCTTGCTCAAGGGGTAATGGATGAGGTGAGGGAACCTCTTGACTTTGAAGTGATTGAGCCGCAACAATAAATGAAAGGATGAACAGTGGAATCTGGTGATTAAGCATAAAAAAGGGAGCCTCCTCCTACTGATCAGTTTTGTTGCACCCTAATAAAAAATTAATTTATGTTCAAGTTTCATAGTTTAGTTCGCTTTTCATTTCCTTTACCTTAATTCAAATCATTGATAAGATTCATTATTTAAGTGAGTTATTGGGCAAAATACTAAACCTGAATTTTGGGTTTTCTTGCTGAGCCTTAGAGGCTTTATGAGAGGTGTGTGATGGCAGCTAAAGATGGAAGCGTCGCCGAAGTTTTAACAACGGCTTTGGAAAAACCGGAAGAAAGCGATCCAAATAAGCTTTCTCTCGAAGCTTTGCTTTTATTGATTAATACAGAGCGGTTAAGGCAGCTTAAAGAAGAAACGATTAAAGAATTTTCTACTTTAAAAGATCGCCAGACCAAGGTCAGTAAATTGCATAAAGTGCTTCAAGCAATCAACAATGCGACCAATAATAAAGGCGAAATGGATTGCACGCGGAATGAAGATTTAAAAAAACTTTTGCAAGAAGCTAAAGATTTGGGAGTCGATATTCCGGATAAACAAAATTTCAAAAAAGATGAAAGAGATCGTCTTGTAGAAAATATTCGCATGTCTGTCGAAGACTTAAATATCCAAAATGAAATGCAAATGCAAACCATTACGCGTTTGACCAATGATCGCTACGAAACATATCAGATGGCAAGAAGTATTTTAAAACCGCTCCACGAAGATAAAATTAATAAAGCGCGTAAGATTGCAGGTGGTTAATGATGAATGCACAAGACTCGGCTGGACAGGTTGAGGAATTGAAAGAGCAGCTGCAAAAAATTTCTGAATTTGTCAATGCGGGAGGTTCCGGAGACATCCCTGATCTATCTCCTGAAGCTGTCTCCTGCCTCTATGCCTCTGCCTACGAATTCTATGTGAATGGTAAATTCGAAACCGCCCGCCACTTTTTCCATATTTTGACAGTCATTGAACCCTATGCTAAAAGAAATTGGATGGGATTAGGGGCGACTTTCCAAGCCGAGAAAAATTACATGTCCGCTTTAGAAGCTTATTCTATCGCCGCGACTTTAGATTTAGATGATCCTTATATTTCGTTTCATGCTGCCGAATGCTTTTTTTTCCTCGATCATGTGGAGAAAGGATTTGAAGCCTTGGACGCTGCAGCGGCTATCGCGGCTGAACATAAACACCACCCCTTGAATGTACATATTGACTTGATGCGCAAAGGGTGGCAAAATTATCTAGTAAAGAAGGGGAATTAAAATGCCAGGTACCATTAACTCGCGAAATCCTTTCAGCGTTGATAGAAGAAATTTAAATCGTACAGATAAAATTACGCTCCATCCAAGGGATTTGCCTAAAAAAGCGGATATTAGTGAATCGCTTCTTTCTTACCACGCCAGCTCCCTGGCTTCACTTGTTGAACCTGTGGAAGAAGTCGAAGAGGAATTGATTGTAGTCCCACCTCAAGTTGTTAAAGAACCTGTCGAGGTAGGTGTCTTCGCTAAGATGTATGACTATGCTCAATGGTTTTGGGGGTTTATCGCCCCTCAATCGACAGCTCCAAACCAAACGGTGGAAGTGAAACCTGCCTCTTCCCTGCATGGGGTCAAAAAACAGGCGGTTGCGACAAAGCCTGTATCCTCGCTGCCGAAATTACAAGCGCCGGTAGAGATTGACGCCCGTCAATTAGCTCTCACAATGGCTACGGTGAATCAATTGATCTACCGCCTGAAAGAGATTAGTGACGATGGGCAGGATCAGGCAAAATTTGATCCCAATCAAAGGCGCACACTGGCCGTGCGCAACTCTTCAGTCCATCGAAAATCCAAAACTAAAGACACGCCACTCAAAGTTAAAAAAGAGAGTAAGCAGTCAGCGGTTAAATCTCCTCTTACAGAAAATGTGGAAGAAGCCAAGCTCTACACCGAATTTGTGCAATTAATTTTAAAAGAAAAAGAACTTTCTGAAGAGACCTTAAAACTTCTTTCTCAAACCATCACGCAGATTGTTCAAATTAATAAAGGACTTGAGAAAGTCTACTTTAACCTCACCGATGAGAAAATCAAACGCAATAAAATCCTCAAAATTGCCAAGTGGGTAGAAGGGATATTAGCCGGATGCCTCATTGGGGGAAGCATTGCTGGGGTCGCCGTTACCATAGCTTCTGGCGGAACCGCTTTGGTATTTGTGGTGACGGCTTTACAAACTGCAGGTTCGCTTAGTGAGGGTTCTGTCATTCTTTTTCAGGCAGTTTTGCAACATAAAAATAGAAAAGTGATCGCCAGTCTCTATGGAATTTCTCTAGAGCGGTATCAAAATAATAAACAAGTTGAAATCATTTTTGGAGAATTTAGACACGCCCTCGACCAAGTAAAATTTTCTTGGGAGGAACTTGTCAAACTTCTTCAACAGCGTCGACGTATCGGAAAAATTGACGTTTAAGGAGGTGCATTATGGCTATCACTATCAGAAGTAAAAGCTTAGACATCTATGAAGATCAGCGGGAGTTCGAACCCGAATTCGATTTAGTAGAAGATTCTGGTGATGGATCCGAGGGTCTTGTTCTGGAAGAACCCATTCAAGCCTATTTGGATAAATTAGGAGAGGAACTGCGACTTGAACTGGAGCAGATGAACCCTAACGATGAGAGGCTTTTAAACCTGGCTTTGAACGTGCTACTCCTGATGTTTCGGCGCGCTGCCCGGCAAGATTTTATCTATTGTCAGGATACCTACGTCGAAATTAAGCACCAAGGGGTCCGCATTAAAGGGAAGATTAGCGACTGGAAACAGGTCCTCCCTTCTGTTGGGCAAGGATGCTTATCCATTGTATCCGGTAGTGTAGGCTTTCTGGGTTTAGGCGGACAGGCCTTTAGAGTCATTCTGCCTGCCGGCGGGGTTATCTTTAAGGCAATGGAAGGCTTAGGCGCTGCTGCGCCGCATATTAATTCTTTGGGGTCGGGATCTGGAGCTTTTGCAGGGGTAGTGAGCAACTACAATCTGGGAGGTAAAACGATTCTTGAAATTGACCTTGATAAAATGAAAAATAAGCTAAGCGATCGCACCCAAACAGCAGCGGAAAAGACCTCTAAATGTGCCGAGACCGCTCGCAAAGTGCAAGAAATTCTGGGGCAACGTTTTTCAGTCTTCCAACAAATGACAGGCATCTCCGGCTAATCGACTTCTTGCTTTAAGATAACCACGAAGACACAGGGGAGGGAAACTAGTCCTCTGTCTGGCACTCCTCCTGGTATTTCCTGTCAAAGAGATTGTGTCAAATGCTCCTTTAGAGCAAACCGCAGAGGCCTCCTCTTTGCGTTTAAAGTTTTCGGACTTTTTAGACACAATCATCAAAGATCTCCTTTAAAAAACTTGTGAATGGGATTCAATGTAAAGACGGGTAGGTGCAGAGACGCAAAGAAACAAATTTTTAAAAATTTGTGCATTTTTTTTTATTGCTAATCCCTGAAATTTTTATTGCATTTCTGGCTCTGAAATACTAAAAATTAGGTTAAGGAGAGAAATGAATTTGCTTATTTCCTCTCTACTTTTCTTTATAAAGTTGAAGGTATTATGCAAATTTTTGTCGTCGTTAATAATCTTAAGGATTGGCCGCTTGAAATCCCTGAAGTGGAAGTGCTTGAAGCTAAGACTTATTTAATGGATCCTACTTATAGTAAGCTACGGCATGCTAAAATCTTCAATCTGTGTCGCTCGTATCGCTATCAAACGATCGGTTATTATGTGACTTTGATTGGGACGGCCCGAGGACATAAGCCGCAACCCAATCTGCTCGCGATGCAGGATTTCAAATCATCAGCGATGATTCGTTTTGTTTCACAGGAACTGGATGAATTAATTCAAAAAAGTTTGAAGTCCATTCACTCTAATCGTTTTACGTTAAGCATCTACTTCGGTAAGAATGTAGCTCAGAAGTATGAAAGACTTTCCTCCCATCTCTTTAAAGAATTCCAGGCGCCGTTTTTGCAAGCCCAATTTACGCGGGATGGGCAGAAATGGTGCTTGTCTTCGATCGGAACAATTGCCGGCAATGAAATTCCTTTGGAACATCACGACTTTGTCATTGAAAAAGCGCGCGATTTCTTTCATGGGAGAAAACCATCCATTCCCAAGAAAAACAATAAAACCTACGATTTGGCGATCTTGTACAATCCAGAAGAGAAGTACGGACCTTCCAACGAGAAAGCCATTCAAAAATTTATTAAAGCAGCCGACTCGCTGGGAATGTGCGCTGAGATTATTCACAAAGAAGATTTTGGCAGATTGGCAGAGTTCGATGCGTTGCTGATTCGAGAGACGACAAACGTGAATCACTACACCTATCGCTTTGCACGCCGTGCCGCTGCCGAGGGACTCATTGTCATAGACGATCCAGAATCGATTCTGCGTTGCTCTAATAAGGTCTACATGACAGAGCTCTTAGAAAGATATTCGATTTCCGCGCCTAAGACGGTGATTGTGCATAAAGATAACTTTGACGAGGTGGTGCAAACGCTATCGTTTCCTTTTGTCCTTAAGCAGCCGGATAGTGCGTTTTCGCAAGGAGTGGTGAAAGTCAACTCTCAAGAAGAATTCGAACAAGTGCGTACTCCCTTAATGGAAAAGTCAGATCTCTTAGTCGCGCAAGAATTTTTGCCGACAGAGTTTGATTGGCGCGTGGCGGTGATGGATGGGCAGCCTCTATATGTCTGTAAATATTTCATGGCACGCAACCACTGGCAGATTTACAATCATTCCAGTAAAGACAAAAATATCACAGGCAAATTTGAAACCATCCCTGTCAGCCAGGCTCCAAAGCAAATTATCCGGACAGCGCTTAAAGCGGCTAATTTGATCGGCGACGGCCTTTATGGCGTAGATCTCAAACAAATCGATAAAGAATGCTATGTCATTGAAGTCAATGATAACCCCAGCATTGATGCAGGGGTCGAGGATCAAGTTCTCCAAGATGAACTCTATCACA
Organism: Parachlamydia sp.; assembly: GCA_002786175.1. Classification (GTDB taxonomy): domain Bacteria; phylum Chlamydiota; class Chlamydiia; order Chlamydiales; family Parachlamydiaceae; genus Parachlamydia. The sequence continues at coordinate 129,166 of PEQL01000003.1, read as the reverse complement.
AAATTGTTTCCACGATTTATCACCGCATTGAAAAGCAAAAAAGAAGACTGTAGTTATGACCGCGCCGCGAGAAAAATCTTTTAAACCCCAGTTTCACTTATTTGAAGCTTATGGGGTCGAGTTAGAGTACATGATTGTGGATCGAAAAACATTAGATGTCTTGCCGATTACAGATCAGCTTTTACATTCAGTCTTAGGAGAGTACCTTGGGGATTATGAAAAAGAACCCATTGGCTGGTCAAACGAACTGGCATTGCATGTACTCGAATTAAAGACGACGCTTCCTGTTCCATCTTTAGAACGCATTTCGCAAGATTTTCAAAAAGAAGTCCAAGATATTAATCATCGTTTAGCTCCCTTTGGGGGGCTATTGATGCCCACGGCGATGCATCCCTGGATGAATCCTGCCAAAGAGATGAAGTTGTGGGAGCATGATAACAGCCCGATCTATGCGGCTTTCAATCGCATCTTTAACTGCCAAGGTCATGGGTGGTCGAATTTACAGAGCAATCATTTGAATCTCTCTTTTGGGAATGAAGAAGAGTTTGTGCGTCTGCATGCAGCGATTCGGCTCATTTTACCGCTTATTCCAGCACTAGCTGCGAGTTCGCCGATTGTTGAGGGAAAAGTTACGGGTATGCAAGATACACGCTTAAATGTGTACCGCATGAATTCCGCCAAAATCCCCTCCATTACCGCGCACATCATTCCGGAAGTGTGCCTTTCATTTGAAGACTACCATGACAAAATTTTCAACAGAATTTACAAAGATATCGCTCCCTATGATCCCGAAAAAATTTTACAAGATGAATGGCTAAATGCCCGCGGTGCGATTACGCGTTTTAATCGGTACGCGATTGAAATTCGCGTGATTGACTTACAGGAATGCCCCGCAGCAGACGTCGGTGTAAGCCAAGCCATTACGGAAGTCATTAAGCATCTTGTCCAAGAAAAATGGGGCAGTATTGAATTTCTCCATCATTTTCATGAAGAAAGGCTCAAAGAGATTTTGCTCGAGACGATTGTCTCAGGAGAACATGCAATGATCTGGGACAAGGGTTTTTTGGAGGCTTTCGGCTGGAAAAAAAGCCCTCAATGCCGTGTTAAGGACCTGTGGGTGCATTTGAGCGAAGCCTGCGGCTTGCATGAGAATGCTGCCCTGGCGCATATCCTTAAGAAGGGAACTCTCTCAACGCGGATTCTGAAAGCCCTAGGGCATAATTTTGGGCGAGATGAATTAGCCGATGTCTATCGCGAGCTATGCCAAAATTTAGAAAAAGGCACTTTTTTTTGAATTTCATCTCGTTAACCTAGAGAGCGCCATGTACTTGCTGATCACTTGCGAACATGGAGGAAATCATATCCCCTCCAGATGGAAGTCTCATTTTGCCGATGCCGAGCAAGCCTTAAACTCACACCGCGGCTATGACCCGGGTGCCTTAGAATTAGCCAAAGACATTGCCAAGCAATTTAAAGCACCGCTTATCGCGAGTACCACAAGCAGGCTTCTGGTCGAATTAAATCGCTCTTTATATCACCCCAAATTATTTTCTGCGTGGACACGGATGCTATCTCCACAAGAAAAAGAAACGATCTTAAGAGAGTTCTATTTGCCTTACCGCACGCAGGTTGAAAAAGTGATTTCAACAAACCTTCCAGTGCTCCACCTTTCGATTCATTCATTTACACCCGAGCTGGAAGGAGAAATCCGTCAGACTGAAATCGGATTGCTTTACGATCCAGGGCGCAGACGTGAAAAGCAATTTGCCACGGCCTGGAAGCAAGCGCTTCGGAAGAGGGTTTCTTCGTCCATCAGAGTGCGGGCGAACTATCCTTATTTAGGCAAAGCAGATGGATTCACCACGTTTTTACGTACCAAGTGGAAAGATTTTGCCTACATTGGAATTGAACTTGAAATCAATCAAAAGATCGTTCATTCATCAGGCCAAGAGTGGCAAGAATTTAAGCAGATCATCCTTCAATCCTTGCACGACTTGATTGTATTAAATTAATTATTAACATATCCTGACATCAATAGGCAGGAATATGAAACAGAAGCTTTCGTTAAAAATTTTACCTCAACCTAATGAAGTCACATGTGGTCCCACATGTCTGCATGCGGTTTATAACTACTATGGCGATGACATGCCTCTTTCAAAAGTAATTGAAGAGGTGCCCTCGTTAGAGGAAGGCGGTACGCTTGCCGTCTTATTGGCATGCCACGCGTTGAAGCGCAATTACGAAGCCACTATCTACACTTACAACCTGCAAGTTTTCGACCCTACCTGGTTTGAACCCAAGCCCTTGCCCAAAATCCAATTGGCACTAAAGCTTCACGAACAGGCTGAAGCCAAAAAAAATAAAAAACTTCAAATCGCTACCAATGCCTATTTAGAATTTTTGCGTTTAGGCGGAAAAATTCGGTTTAGAGATCTCTCGGGGAGTTTGATTCGACATTACGTCAAGCAAGGTGTGCCCATCTTAACGGGACTGAGTTCCACCTTTCTTTATCATAGCTGCCGCGAGATAGGCGCCTCCAGCAAGCAAGATGATATTCTTGGGGAACCCGAAGGGCACTTTGTGGTGGTCTTTGGGTATGATAACCAAAAGAAGCAAGTTTTGATCGCGGACCCTTTTGTACGCAACCCCTATTCATATGATCTCAAATATCTCGTCGGCATAGACCGCGCCATCTGCTCGATCCTCTTAGGCGTACTCACATACGATGCCAATTTTTTACTCATTAGACCCAAGCGAAAATCTAATTAGAGGCTACCATGGAACATGTGCAAAAAACAGTGCAATTTTTTAGTGCACTAGAGGAAGGGCGTTGGTTTGAAGTCTTCGAGATGTTAGATGATGATTTTAAGTTTTATGGAACTCTACCCGACCCCTTTAACAAAGAAGAAACCGTTGCATTTCAGCAAGCTATCCACAAAGCTTTTCCAGATCTTTCGTTTGAAGTGAAAAGAATTGTCGATAAAAAGGATAGGGTTGTGGTGGATTTAGGCGTGACAGGTACGCACACAGGGCCATTAACGCTGCCTATCCATGGTTTCAAAACCTTTCCTCCTTCAAAAACCCGATTTAGTTTACCCATTGAAGAAGCCCAAGTTTTTTTTCGTAATGATAAAGTCGAAATGATTCATACTTCCACTCACTTGCATGGCGGTCTCTTTGGGATTTTAGAGCAGATAGGTGCTGAAAATACAGAATAAACTCTAGGTGCGCGCAAGAGGAGGTTTCTCTTAAACAAAAAAAACCCCTCACGCAAATCACAAAATCTAAGACTTTTGAGTCTTCATTTGTGCAGCCTTAGCCGCTTTTAAAGCTGTCAAGTATTCCTTAAATGCCTCAGGGTATTCTAAGACCTTTAATGGGTCGCATTCATTAGCGAATCCTACTCCCCGAAAGGTGTTGTTATCTTTTTGTTTACGAAACTCTTCCGAAAGACCTTGATAAAAATTATAATCCGTGAATTGGCTTGTCATGACCAGTAAATCCATAAGGGACGTTTTTTGCGCGAGCAATTCCTTAACTCCCTGATGAAATTTGGGGTCTTTAAATTTTTCAAGTAAAGAATTTATATGAATTGTCCGGGCTAAAGATTCCGCTTGGACTTTTAACATATCTTCAGTGAAACCTTTAAAGATTTCCTTGGCAAGAGCTGCTGCCTTTTCAAAACGCACTTCTTTATATGCATGAATGACCTCTTTATGTAATTCTGGGAAAGGGCCTGGGGTTTTTATTCCATATGCTTTGATTGTCTTCTCCAAAATAGTTTCATCTAAATCACCTAGATCAACTTTTTCTTTATAGAGGGTGCATACATTTTGGAAAACACTCTGAAGTTGAGCTTTCTCCCCATCAACATGGAGCTTAGTCAATTCTTTCATAGCGCTTTTGATTTGCAGATCAGTCGGTTCAGTCCCAGGATTGAGGGCAACTAAAACAGCTTTGGCAAATTCTTCCTCTGTAACTTTAGTTTTAAAAGATTCTACTGAAGCTAATTCCTGGCTAGCAGTCGTTTCTTTAAATGTGGCCACAAGGGAGACAACTTCTTCGGCTGTTCTAGGAAGAGATGCGGCTCCTAAAGACTTTGCGACTTGGTGGTAAGTTTCTATAAAGGGAAGCTCCCCATCCGCGTTTGGTTGAAGATTACGCATGGTAAGGTAAGTTCCTGTAAAGGCTAAGCCATCAAACCCAATAATCAAGGGATTGTTTGGGTAGGTTTCCACTTGTTCTGCACTCATGTCTTTATCGGCCTTGACGAAAACATTGGTTGTACTGGCATTAAAGCGATCCATACTTGGTGCTTCTGGAAAAACTAAAACATCAATGTTTCTTTGGAGGGGCTTCCCATTTTCTTTGAGGGAGGCGTCGGTGACTTGAAAGCGTTTGCGTATGTAATCGTCTTCAATGAATTTTTGGTCTAGCAGTTTAAGTGTGATCGAAGAATTCCCTAATTTGTGGTCGATATCTGCTTTCATAACTAGATAGTCTGGATAGCTTAAAGCCACGATATGAGAAGATTTCTCAGCTAAAGCTTTTTTGAAAATTGCAGCGGTTTCTTCTGGCCTTGTAGGCTTGGGAGCGACAAAATAAGTTTCTTCTGTCGGCTTATCGGCTTGTTGCTCGACTTTCTTGAAAGTGACAGGTTTTATGAGATCTTTGGACCTGGTTTTTGTCGGTCCACAGCAATTTTGGATAACTCCTAGCAATCCCTTGTTCAGCTGGTTATAAAGCTTCTTTAAGTGAGGAATCGCATTTGCCTTCGGCTTCATAAAACTGTCTATTTTGGCTTTAATTTGCTCAGCAAACATCTCTTTTTCTAAAAGAGGTTTTAAAACTTCAACAGGGGAATTTTGTGGGTTAGTCGGTGATTGTGCGACCAGATAGGTTGAAGTGATCCCTGCTTGAGCTAAATCTTGGATGGCTTTTTTATTCGTCGCTGGGAGGCCTTTGACGAATGTCAAGATTGCCGGGTCATTGGCTGCGAATTTAACGAGAAATTCTTCAGCGAGAAGATCTAAAAAAAGTTGGTGATTTTTTGCTCGTTTTAAAAATTTATCAGCAACTGCTTTTTCGTTAGCATCGTTAGAGATAGTCGCTTTATCCGCAAGCTCTTTAGCTTTGGTAAAAAGCCTTTGGACTTTAGCTAAAGTGGGAAGGTCCGTCTCATGTAAAGCCTTAACTAAACGTTGTTTGGTGACAAGGCCTTTGCCGGAAAAAAAACATAGGATCTGATGCCAGATTTTTGATACAGAATTTTTGTTGCTGACGCATTTAAGGGCGTGTTTTACCGAGACAGCTTTTTTGGATCCGATGATTACCGGTTCGACTTTTTGAAATGTTGAAACAGCTGAGATGCTCATTTTTCTCCTTACAGTTAATTTAAAGTAAACCACCATGTGATTGCTTTAGTCACAATAGCTTTTTACTGAGGAATGGAAGTGCAATAATTAAAGATTAATAATGTTGGTTTATTAACTAAATGTCAATGCATTTAGCTCTGAAGAAGTGGGTAGAGGTAAAATCTTGAGAAGAAACGAGGCGGGAAGCCCCGCCTCGTGCACATGAACCAAATAAAGTTACACTTGAGCAGCTTTTGCAGCTTTAGCAGCTAGTAGAGCTGTCAAATATTCCTTAAATGCCTTATCATCTTTTAGCAGAGCTAATAGATTTGGCAAATTTTTGCTCTTGAAGCTGTCTGAAAGCTTGCCAAGGAATTCAGGTGTCGTAAACTCTTTTTCAAGTAGGTCTAAATCAAATAAAGAGATTTTTTGAGCGCTCAGTTCTTTAATCGATTCGTGAAAAGCAGGATCTTTAAATTCCTCAAACTTTTCATTGATTGAGATAGTCTGAATCAAGAGTTCTTCTTTAGCTTTTAAAGCCTCTCCGGTGAGATCTTTAAAGATTTCTTTGGCGAGAGCGGCAGCTTTTTCCTGACGCACTTTTTTGTATTCAACAACAATTTCTGCCACAACTTCAGGGTATTTCAAAATAGTATTAGCATCAGATATTCCATGAGCTTTGGCTGTTTGCTTAGCTAACTCTTCAGAAGATAAGATAAAAATCATATCTTTAATGAGAAGGCTGACCGACTGTAGAACAGCTGGAGAGGCCTCTGGCATATTCAGTCCGAAATAGGCTAATTTATTAACTGTATCAGCTATTTGAACTGGCGTTGGTTCAATGCCAGGACTTAGGATAGCTAGCAGTTCTTTTGCTAATTCCTCCTGGGTAAAGTCTGTTTTGAGAGGCTTCAATAAAGCCAGCTCTTCAGGAGTCAAAGTTGATTTAAACGTTGCAAAAATAGCGGCCATCTCTTCTGGTGTATTTGGAAGGGCAGCAGCTCCAACAAATTTACTTACATGTTGGTAGGTCGCCACGATAGGAAGATCTCCGGCAGCGTTAGGTTGTACCTGGCGCATGGTGATATAAGTTCCTGCATGTGCTAAAGCATCAGAACCAATAAAGAGGGGATTTTTTTTGAACTCATCCTCTTGACCTAAAGCTACTTTTTTATCGTGTGCGATGAAAGCCTTCATTTCATCCACTTTAAACGTGCCTGTTGCTGGCCAATTTGGGTAGATTAGAAAGTCTATCGTTCTTTGAAGCGGTTTATCTTTAATGGATGTATCCGTGACTTGAATGCTTTTCTTAATGGCAGTGGTTGCAAGATCATTTGGGTCAAGATTGATCAGCTCTTGGCTTAGTAGCTTGAGCGAGATCGAAGAAGTTCCCAGTTTGTGTTCGGCATCTGCCTTCAACGGGAGGTAATCAGGATAGCTCAGAGCCACAATGTGTGATGACTTTTCAGCTAAAGATTTTTTGAAAATCTCGGCTGTTTCTTCAGGGCTTGCTGGTTTGGGAGCTGCCAAAAAAGTTTCTACATTCTGTTTGTCAGCTTGTTCGCCAATTTTAAAGGTCACGGTTTTGACAAATTCTTTTGAAGCCGTTTTTGGCAATTTACAGCCATTGTTGATAATTTCCTGGAAGCCATCTTTGAGAGCTTTGAGGAGATCCGCCATCGGAGGAATAGCATCTGCTTTTGGCGCAGATAAACTGTTTATATCTGTTTGAATGCCCTCTTTAAACTTATCAACGGCAAATAGGGTTTTTAAAACTTCAGCAGCTGGTTCTTCTGCTTTACGATGCTTTGCGGCGATGTAAGTTGAGGTGATCCCCTCTTTAGATAGTTCCAGAATAGCTTCTTGGGAAGCTTTTGGCAATCCTTTGCAGAGAGCTAGCACCGCCGGATCGTTTGCGGCAAATTTGAATAAAAATTCTTCTTGCAGAAGGCTTAAGAACAATTTGTTATTGTCTTTTTGTTTTAAAAATTGATCAGCGGCTTTTTTTTCCGCGGCTTTAGCAGCATCAGTCTCTTTAGTATGACCTTCTGCTAATTTTTGAGCCTTGTCAAAAAGCTTCTGAACTTTAGTTAAAGTTGGAAGATCAGCCTCGTGTAAAGCTTTAATTAAACGATCTTTAGTGATTAACCCTTTGCCAGTTAAGAAGCAGAGGATTTTATGCCAAATTTTTGATATAGCATTTTCGCTACTGACACATTTGAGTGCGTTCTTAACGGTGACAGGTTTTGCGGTTCCAATCTTGAACTGTTCCGCTTGTTGGAATTTTGAAATTGCAGTGATACTCATTTCGCTCCTTTAGTAAGATAATTAAAGTAACTCGATAAGTGAGTTATTTTTTTCAGTTGGTGGTTCTCGTGGAGGTAACGGAATTGAAAATGCACTTCACTGAAAGGATTGGTTTGTATTGGTTTGATCTTTTACTGTCAATCAAATTTGCTTTTTGGGGTGATCGTATGTCTCATTTTTAAAGCATGCACAAGGCGTGAATTTGAGTAAGAATGCGCTCTGCTAATTGCGAGCACGCTGCTTGCGAGTCTTTAATGTTTTCAAAATATTTATTCTTAATACCGCAGTATATTTTTATTTTTGGTTCAGTCCCTGAAGGTCGTATGATGACTTTGCTCCCATCTGCCAACCAAAATAACAATACAGAGGATTTGGGCAAAGGAATGGATTCAGTGAGACCTGTTTTTAGAAAGGTTTTTAGAGAAAGGGAGAAGTCCTCAATGGCTATGACTTCAATTCCTGCTATGTTAGGAGGCGGTGAAGATTGCAGCCTGAACATTCCTCTGGCCATTTGTTCCCTGCCGCTTTTGGTGTCCTTGAATTGCACAGTGGCCAGCTTTTCCATATAGAACCCATGCTTTCGATAGAGCGCATGAAGCAAATCCACTAGGGTTTTATTCTTTCTCTTAGCATGAAGGGCAGCCTCGCAAATTAAAGCACCCGCTAGAATGGCGTCTTTATCTCTCGCGTAAGTTCCTAGGAGATAACCGCAAGACTCTTCACCGCCAAACACATAGGCATATCCTTTAGGATTGTGTTCCCATTCACGGATCAGTTCTGCGATGTATTTAAACCCAGGTAAAACGCTAAAGCACGTTTTGTGAAAACTCTCGGCAATACTTTTAAACAGTTCGGTGGTGACGATTGTTTTGACGAAAGCGGCGCGTTCCGGCAGGCGATTTTGCTGAGTCAAAGCTTCGCAAATATGTTCCAAGCAGATGCATGCGACTTGATTACCTGTCAAAATTTCGACTTGGCCTTGGTGATAAACGGCCACGCCCAACCGATCGGCATCAGGATCGGTAGCAATTAAGAGATCGGCTTTCTCTCTTTCCAGGCGTTGTATACCCAGGCTTAAAGCGGCTCTTTCTTCAGGATTAGGAGAATGTGCTGTAGGGAAATTGCCATCAGGAACATTTTGATTTTCGACATAATGTACCTGTGAAAATCCCCATAATTTTAATGCTTGGGGCATGAGGGTGATGCCTGTTCCATGCATACTCGTGTAGACCATCTTTAAATCTTTACCCTCGGTTTGATTTTCATCAGGATATAGCTGAAGCGAAGAGATAGCTTGCAGGTACGCTTGATCAATTTCTTCTTCCACAAATTCAATCAATGGGTCATCTAAGCAGGCAGCTTGATGAATCATAGAGAGCTCTGTAATCTTGTTAACTTGAGCAATAATCGCCCGATCGTGCGGAGGGAGGACTTGCCCTCCATCATCCCAGTATACCTTATAGCCATTGTATTCAGGCGGGTTATGAGAAGCTGTGATCATGACCGCCGCTTGGCATTGCTTAAAACGGCATCCAAAAGAGACATATGGAGTCGGTCGGATATTTTTGCATACATAGGCTTTGATGCCATTCCCGGCAAATACTTTAGCCGTTTCTTCCGCAAATTGACGCGAGAAATGGCGCGAATCGTAGCCAATAAATACCGCTTTGGGATCGTCTCTATACTCTTGCTTTAGATAGTGTGCAAGTCCCTGGGTAGTGGCACGCACAGTGTAGAGGTTTATGCGATTGGTGCCTACGCCCATAATTCCGCGCAGCCCTCCCGTGCCAAAGGTCAGGTTGGTATAGAAGGCATCGATGATTTCTTGAGGATTTTCTGAGAGAAGCCGTCGAATAGTGGCCTTTGTTTCCGCATCATACGCCTCCCCGAGCCAGCGATTGACATTTGCTTGCGTGATGGGATCAAAGGGGGCCTCTGTGTGTCTCATGTGTCCCTACTACTGGTAAATTAGGGGTTAAGCATATGCGAGAAGTTGTTCGGCGAGAAAGTGAAAGGGGGCGCCAGCCGCATTGTCATGCAAGGCGACCGGTAATCCTTCATCTCCTCCCACGCGGGTCATAGGATTAAAAGGGATACTGCCTAATAATGAAGTCTCAAACCGTTGGGCAAGCTCGGCCACTTTCCCTTCGCCAAAAAGGGCATATTTAAGACCTGTATCGGGTGCAATAAATGGGGCCATGTTTTCGATTAATCCTATGAGAGGTATCTCCAACTGGTGAAAAGCATTTAAAACTTTAATGACATCTAAAATAGCCACTTCTTGAGGGGTTGAGACGACAAGGGCGCCATCAATGTGTAATAGTTGAGACAGGGAAAGAGGAACATCACCGGTCCCGGGCGGCAAATCGATTAATAAGACATCGAGATGTCCCCAGAAAACATTTTGAATAAATTTTTGTAACGTGCCATGCAGCATCGGGCCGCGCCACACAATAGAACGCGCCTCCTCCATGAAAAATCCCAAGGAGGCAATTTTAACGCCAAATTTATAGAAAGGCGTAATGGTTTCTTCCCCTTTATAGTCAACATCGATGTGAGGGGTAAGGCGCCGCAAGCCCATCATAATTGGGATTGAGGGGCCATACAAATCCGCATCGAGCAGGCCGACCGCTAACCCTTTTTTAGCTAAAGCCACCGCTAGATTGACCGCCACAGTGGATTTGCCCACCCCGCCTTTCCCGGAACCGATTAAATATGTTGACTGGCTGATTTGCAAGCGGGCTTTCATTTTCAGTTATTCCAACTGGTGGGAGAGTTGCTGTTGAATCGTATCTGGGGATACTAAGGGTTTATCCATGCGAATACCTTCGCAGTGTTTAGCGGCTTCTTCCCAGTCAGCTCGAGATTTTAGATTTTGCGGCCACCAAGGGAATGTTCGGCACTGTTTAGGACGCAAAGAGTATACTTGGCATTTTTTATCTTTTAAAAAAACGCAATCATAGGTTTTAAGATTTTCTGTGAGGGAAAAGCGTTCTCCAATTTGACGAATATAACGCTTAGTGAAATCTTCTAGTGAGAGATTCAGATGTTCAGCTAAAAGAAGAATTTCGGCTTCAGTGACCCAGACATATCCCGGTGCGCCCGTGCAGCACTGCCCGCACCCTGTACATTCAAAGTTTAGGCCCTCTGCATACCAAGAATCCTTTTGATTTAACATGGGCAGCGATTTTTTTGGCTGTTCCGACATTTTATTCCCGATTTTTGTAAATCTGCCGAATTCCAGCTACGACAAACAAGATTAAAAAAATAATACATACCACACCCACCACGGCTGCTTCGACAAACAAATTACCTAAAAGATGAGTTTTCATGGGATTTTCCCGTTAAAGTTGCAAAGCAGAAATGGTAAAACATCACAGGCAGCTTGTCAAGTAGATAGATTTTTAAATTAGGGGGAATTCTCTTCGAGAAAAGGCAGCTCGGCCGCTGCTTTCTTCGCGAACTTCTTTAAAAACTTGTGAAGGGGATTCATTAACGCAAAGTAGGCAAAGAAGCAAAGGCGCAAAGAGGATTTTGCCCTCTGGTATCCCTGATCGTAGGACTTGTTTCTCAACCAGATATTGACACTTGCCTCGCAAGTGTCAATGATGAGCTGCAATTCTATTTTAGGAAGATTTATCAAATCCGTGCAAAAATTCCTGAACATGGTTTTTGAAGGCTTCATAGGGTGTGCCATAGTCAGGATATGTCTGCAGGAAAAGATCTAGAGATGCATAGTTTTCGCCCTGCGCATTATATAAGCTTAAATGTTCAAGTAATTCTGGCGACGAGTCATTAAGAAATTTTTCGATTTCAGCTTTGGGATGTCCTGGAGAAAAAAATAAAGGAGCGGTTTGAATTTTGTCATCAGGAAGTTTACTGCGAATTTTCATATTGAATAAAAAGACTTTTAGATTAAAGCTGTCCATCTTGGAAGCAGCCTTAATGACCTTTGAGAGAACCTCTATGGTTTTTTCTGAAGAGGGGTCTTTCTGCCCAGCTATTCTAAGAAAATCTGAGGCTGTTAAGCCTGTTGCTATAAATTCGTCTAAAGCTGCACGCTCTTCGGGAGGCATGGCTCTAAACAAAGCGAGCTGGACATCGGGTTCAGGTGAGAATTTTTCCAATTTGGCAAAAAACTCTGGCGTCAGTCCAAAATCCTTGAGAATTTCATTTGTCTCTTTGTCACTGCTGAGCTTTTTGAGCAATGCTTCAGATTCAGGAGTATCTGGATTGACTTTATAGTGTTCGAGCAGATCCTTGCCTGTAATGCCCACTTCATAGAGACGCAGCACGTTTCCTTTCCCCACATCATAGGGTTTTAAATTGAGTACAAGAACACGATCATTGTCATGTAGCATTCCGGCAAATTTATCGCCTACTACAATGTTAGGGCGCACAAACTTATTCATAAACTTTAAGACACGCTTATCTTCGACCTTGCTATTATCGGGATATGCGCGATTAAAGAGCTGATTCAATTTAATCAAAGCGGTTTGATCATGTGTGCCAAGGCGTTTTTGAATATTTTTATTTTTGAACCATTCTTTATTTTTAATGAAAAGTTGCAAGCGGGCAAAGAAATTCTGAACAGCATTGCCCCCGACAGCTTTGCTGGCATCTTTTACCGAAATCTTTTTTCCAAAGGTCACCGCTTTTTTATTTTTTGCAACATCTGCAGGTACGTTTTGACCTAAACTAAAGTCTTTAAATTCTTCGCCAACTTTTTTAATCATAACTATAACCTTTGTTTAGTTTTATCCCTCCTCAATTGAAGAGAGGCTTAAATGTTTCAAAAATGAATAACACCACTGTTATCCAGCAGGTTCTTTAATCGCTTCATTAACAGCAGCTAAAATAGCGGTTGGAGTAGCCTTTGTGTCTGCCACAAGATCCTGGGCCTTTGTGCCGGCATCAATCAGCTGATCCAATTTTTTCCGTTCGGCCTCTGGCATGGCTTTAAATAAACCGAGTTGCACTTCAGGCTCAGGCGAAAATTCCTCTAACTTGGCAAAGAATTCTGGAGTCAGTCCAAAATCTTTAAGGATTGCATCTGCCTTGCCTTCCAGGATTAAGCTCCCTAAAACCTCTCTTTCAGTGCCGGGGTACTTATCCAAAAGATCTTTAGCTTTGATACCCACTTCAAAAAGACGGACCATATTTTTTGTGAGTATCGCTTCGAGCTGAGAATTCTTGCCCACTAGTGTTTTGTCTAAGAATTCCAGAATATCTGGCTCAGCGTCTTTGAAAAACTCTTCTTTGATTTGAGAGCCAATTTGTTGGCTGACAAACTTGTCCATAAATTTGATGACGCGCTTATCTTCTACTTTGCTTTTATCAGGATAGGCCCGGTTAAATAAGTTATCCAGCTTAATTAAATCTTTTAATTCATGCGAACTAAGGCGCTTTTGAATGTTTTTATTTCTTACCCATTCTTTGTTTTTAACAAGAAGTTGCAGGCGTGCAAAGAAGTTTTGAATGGCATTGCCACCGACGGCTTTGCTGGCATCTTTTACTGAAATTGTTTTGCCAAAGGTTACCGCTTCTTTTTTAGCGGCTTTGTCTGCGGGTGCATTTTGACCCAAATTAAAATCTCTAAATTCTTCGCCAACTTTTTTAATCATAATAAATCCTATAAAAAAATTATTGTTTATAGAGCTCCTCTTTAAAGATGGGAAAATGTGTCGTTAGGGCTTCCAAGGGATCTTTTGTCGGGATGTTGGGGTGGGTCAGAAGAAATTTTTGTAAACGTTCATAGTGAAGGGGGGTATCAAAATTAAAATTATAGCTGATTGCTTCAATAATATTTTCCGCTAAATGTGGATCTTTGGATTCAAGAAAGGCTCTTTTTTTAGCTGCTGAAATAGGGGGGATGCCAAAAAAAGTTTGCAGAAAATTTTTATTTTCTTCCGTCTTAGAAGATTCTTTCAGTTTAGCAAACATCGCTTCGCTCATTTCACGAGAGAATTTTTTCTCCGTCAGAACTTTCACGCAATCCTCGACTGTATCCGCATACTGTAAATTTTCCAGGACTGTCTTTTCCATCTTTTTAGGATCGGGCTTGCCCCGCACAAAAGCGGTGAATTCTGCTGCGGTGATGCCCGCATCCGTCAGCATGATCAGGTTTTTGAGTTCTGCATCCGATAAAGTAGCGTACAGCTTGCGCTGAAATTCTTTATCAGATGAAAACATTTGCAGAGGCTTGAGAGTGTCAGGGTCAAATTGCTCGGGTTGTACTTGGGTGAGGGTTAGAAGGAAATTAGCCACAAGCGATTGGTCTTCAAGGTTTTGATGAATTATTTGCGGAATTTCCTCTGTCTTTGCATCGGGTTTAATAAAACGGGCAAATGCGGCATCCGTCGTGTGATAAGCTATCATTTTAGCTAAATTTTCTTTTGCAGCATCTGGGAGGACTTGGAAAAGTTCTGTCTGCAAGGCAGGGTGGGTGGCGAAATTTTCAAGTTGATTCGCGTAGGTTGGCGTGAGCCCAAACTCTTCAAGGATGGCACGTCCGGCTTCTTCTGTGGTTAAAAAATTGAAATCGATCGTTTCAGGTCCGTCAGTTAGGTGGAATTGTAATTTTAAAGCCTGCAAATCGATCCCGGCTTCAGTTAGCTTCAAAATATTGTTGAGAGCAATTTTATTATCTTTGGGGAAATTATAGTGAGTTTGATCCTCCCCTTTAAAAAATTTGGCAAGTCCGTCTTCATAGATTTTAGGCCGGACGAATTGATTCATCAATTTAAAGAGCTTTTTATCGTCTACTTTTTGTTCATCTGGATAACACAAATTTAATAACTGATTGAGTTTATGCAGATCTGTCGTATCAAGACGGTCCAAGCGACCGCTGATGTTTTTATTGCGAAACCATTCTTTTTTCTCACCGACACCAAAAAACAACTTTAATCTTTCGAAAAAATTTTTTACGAAATGACTTCCAACGGCACGGCTAGCTTGAGAAACAGTGAGATTGCGCGAACCCATCTTGCCTGATTTAGGCTGTTCTGTCCCAATTTTAAAATCTCTTAGTTCATTTTCGATTTTTTTTATCATAGGTTATCTTAGGCTGATTTTTCTTTTTATTATAAATTGTTAATTAAATGTGATGCAAATTAATAATTTTTAATTAACGAGGAAGTTGGCATAAAAAGCATTGTAGGGAAAAAAAGGGTCTGCTAAGTTTTCTTCACAAGAAGACGGGAGTTATTATGCAAAAGCAACGGGAACACTGGGGTTCGAATTTAGGATTTTTGCTGGCAGCGGCAGGATCGGCTATAGGATTGGGGACATTGTGGAAATTTCCCTATGTCACAGGCGCCAATGGGGGTGGAATTTTTGTCCTCCTATACATTTTTTGCACTTTTTTTATTGGAATACCCGTTTTTATCGCCGAATTAATGCTTGGGCGAAAAGCACAGAGGGGAGCGGTCGGCATTTTTGCTGAACTCGATGAAAACTCCAAGAATTGGCAGATCATTGGGTGGTTAGGAGTCAGTGCTTCTTTTTTGATCATGTCTTTTTATAGCGTAATTGCAGGCTGGGGATTGAATTACGTGTTTATGAGTTTAAATCAATTTTATCAGGGGCGCACTGCGCAGGAAATTGGAGAAGTATTTGATGTTTTGTCTCGATCAGCGGATATTACCCTGTTCTGGCATGTGGCTTTCACAGCCATCACCGTAGCGGTTGTGTACCAGGGAATCAGGCAAGGCGTAGAATATTGGAGCAAGTTAATGACTTGTGGATTGCTGATTCTTCTCATTGGGATGTTTTTATATAGCATGACATTAGAGGGTTTTTCCGAAGCCGTTTCTTTTATTTTTTATCCGGATTTTTCAAATTTCAGACCATCCAGTGCCTTAGAAGCTTTAGGATTGTCTTTTTTTACGTTAAGCTTAGGACAAGGCATCATGCTCACCTATGGAAGCTATATGCGCCGTTCAGAAGATATTCCAAAAATGGCGTTAATCATTGGCGTGATGATCGTCGGCGTCTCTATTTTGGCGGCTTTAATGATCTTTCCTATCATTTTTACCTTCGGTTTTAAACCACAAGAGGGATTTGGCTTAGTTTTTAAAACACTTCCTGTCCTCTTTGCTAAGTTGCCTGGGGCATTAGTGCTATCTACGCTTTTTTTTGTTTTATTTTGTTTTACGGCCTTAACTTCGGCAGTGGCACTGGTCGAGGTTGTAGCCGCTAACTTTATGGATTTACTGGGCTGGTCTCGCCAAAAAGCCGTGTTGATCGTCGGCATTTCTTGTGCTTTATTTGGCATCCCGAGCGCTCTTTCACGCACAGATACACTTTTTGCCAACTGGGGTTTTTTGTATGGAAAATCCTTTTTCGAAACAATCGACTACTTGGTTTCGGTCTGGTTGCTTCCTGTCGGAGGGTTATTAATTGCAATATACGCAGGTTGGGTGTTAGACCGCAATCTTTCGAAAATTGAATATTGTGCCGGAACTTCGCTTCCTTGGACGTGGGCGCCCTGGCGTTTTTTTATCCGTTGGCTAGCACCCATTGCAATCGGGTGTATTATGCTGCAAACAAGTGGTTTAATTGATATCGATGCCTTTTTTTCCAAATAGCCGGATGAAAATAGGTCTATTTTTTTAAAAGTAAATATATGGTATAATGGAATCAGAGGCAGAATTTTTTTGCCTGCTTTCTAAGTTCACACCTAACTCTAGGAGGATTTTATGAAAGACGCTACCCATCATCGTCTCCATGTCCAAAGAAAAGTCATACAGTCGTTACGCAAGGAAATGGAAAAGGAAGAAGCGAGATCCCTTAAAGACGGTGAAGGTTTAAATAGGCCCCTTGCAGTGGATTCGATGCCAGAAATCAGAAAATCGACTGCAGGAAGCCGTATGTTACGCGTCCCTTCCTGAAAAAAAAGCGCCCGACTTTGTTCGGGCCTTTTTTGTTTCTCAACTTAATTGATATCTATAAAGGCCATCCTGATGGATGCCATAAAGTCTATCTTCAAATAGTTGAATCTTAGAGAAAGCTTTAGGAAAAGCTGCTTTGGGGTCTTTTAAAACAGGTTTTCCCAATAAAAGATCGTAAATATGTAAGGATCCGTCGGCAAATTTGACTGCCAGTAGGTTTTGATAAACCTCTCTTTGGACAGAGCCTATGGCTTGAGGAGATGAGGGAAGGGCCAGAGTGAAATGTGAAAGCATTTTTCTAGTCTCTAGATGATAAACTTTCACGGTGTGATTTTCATCATTGCAAAGAATGAGATGAACCCCATTGATAAAAAATTCATTAAGGGGGGGATGCTCTATCTCAAAACAAAAATCTGCGACATCCTTGGTTTCTAAATTCCAGATCAAAAATCCTTCTAAGGAGCATCCAACGATAAATTGGCTAGAAGCTTTAAGCTGGTAAAGATTCGTTGAGGCTGCCAAGATCCTTTGAGGAGCGTCAAGTTTATCTAGATCATAAATACAGATGTTTTTTTTTGCAGCATCTTGCGCAATTAAGCAGGGTGTTGAATCTTGCCTAAAGAACCATACGGGACTGAGTGGCAGTGTTGCAAGCGGGGCTTGCTTAGCTAAGTCATGTAGGACAACCTGCATGTCAGACTGCGCATAGATCAATATATCGCCGTAAACTTCAAAAGGAAGAAGCGATTCCTGTTCTTCAATCTCGATGACTTGATAATGGGGACCGATAGCCATGAAATAATTTTCTTGATGATGTTCTTCTTGTGTAACCATCCACACATCATTAAAGGCGTAGCGTAATTTTGTAAAATCGTTGGCTTCTCGAGCCTTATGTCGTTTATTGGGCTCGCCTTTTAATATCATAAACTGTGTGACAAACGCATTTGGGGTGGCAAGGAGAAGCGTAATGGATCCATTTTGAATGCTGAAATCTTTAAAAACAGAAGTCTCAGTTAAGCAGTCAAGTTCTAAGTGGAGCTTTTCACTGGGGATCGCCCCTTTTTGATCTAAAAGAGTGGGTGTCAAACCAAATACACTGCGAGGAAATTGACTCGAAGTTTTTGCTTGTCCAAAAGGAAGAAAAAGTTTCCAGGAAAACGGCTCTTCGACTAATACTTTCCAATTTTTACAGACCTGTCTGGCTTTTAAAAGATCCTGAACCCCAAGAAAACGAAAAATTTCGTAGAAAAGCTCATTGGAAAAATCTTCTTTTTCAAATGTATGTGTAGGATCGATTAGGGTGGAAGTTGCAGTTGAGGTAGCACTACCTACGGATTGATGCATAAAATTGGTTCCTAGTATGATTTTGAAAACAACTTAGGAAAATGCTGCGAGATTGTGCCGAAATCGCCTGTAGCTTGGCACGTTCCATGATGGAGCAGCAGTCCCAGGTCGCAATACTGCTCGCAGGCAGCTAAGTCGTGAGTAGCCACAATCACCGTTTTTCCTCGTTGTTTGAGATTATTAAGACATGCCCATATTTCGGCACGATGAAAAATATCCAGATGACTGGTGGGTTCATCTAGCAATAAAATATTTGTATTTGTAGCTAAAGATTGGGCTATTAAGACACGTTGCTTTTCGCCGTCAGAGAGCGTGTTAAACACTCTCTCGCCTAAATATAGCGCATGGACTTCTTCTAGACAAGTGTGAACAGGCTTAACCTGATTGGGAAGGGCGCAATACTGTCCCATTTGAACGACCTCTGCTACTGAAAAAGGATAAGGAAGTGAAAGCGTGGGTCGGATGAAGGAAATGTGCTGACTGATCCAAAGACGATGTTGTTTAGCGAGGTTTTGCTGGTGCAAAAATACTGAACCTGAGGATGGTGGTAAGAGTCCGCCTAAAAGCTTAAGTAAGGTGGATTTACCAGAGCCGTTAGAACCCAGAATGACGTAAATTTTGCCAGGGCAGAATTCAAATGACACTCGATTGATCAAGGTGTGCTGTTTAACATGATACGTGATCGCCGAGGCAGTTAACATGGGGCTCTTTCTCCGGTGGGTTTTAATAACAATAGCAGAAAAAAGGCGCCCCCCAGTAAAGCCGTAATGTTTCCCAGCGTTATTTCGGTAAAAGCGAAAGATCTCAATAGATAATCCATCGCCACTAATAAAAATCCACCAGCGACGATACACCAAGGAATTAGGGCATGGGCCAGGCAGATGGGGATTTGTCGAATGACATTGGGGAGGATTAATCCCAGAAAAGGAAGGACTCCCAAGACGGCTATAGAGCTGCCAGTCAATAAGGCGACACATACAAATAGCTTCCACCTAACCCGCGGAACGTCGACGCCTAGAGCGAGAGCTTGTTCTTCTCCTAAAGAAAATAGGTCAATTTCGCGGCGATAGCGCCAGCAACCCCATAAACCTAAGGAAGAGAGCGGGAATTGCATTAGGACATGCTGCCAGTTTAAATTGCCTGAAAAGCCATTTTGCCATTCTGTAAGTGTCTGAAGAAGCTCCCATTTATAACGCAGTGCATAAAGTAGAAGATCTTGACCAGCTATCAGCAAGGTGGAGATGGCCATGCCCGCTAGAATAAGTCCATGCGCGGTTTGGGCTCGGCTGAATATTTGTACCAAAAAAAGGCTCATTAGGGCTCCTGAAATAGCGGCGCAGGGAAGGGTAAAAGAGGAAAAGCTGTGCAAGCCGCAGGCAAACATCAAAGTGATGCTTAAACTGGCACCTGCTGATACACCTAAAACACTTGGAGAAGCCAGAGGATTGCGGAAAAGAGCTTGCATGACACATCCGGCCACTGCAAGAGAAGCGCCAGTACAGCTTAAAATCAGCAAGCGCGGTAGCCTTAAATCTAGAAGAGGATTCCAGGCAGATGATTGAAATTTCAGCTTAAGCAAAGCTTCTTGCCAGATCAGATTCCAGGGGGTGGTTTCTCCATAAATTAAAGAAGCACCTGCGATGCCTAAATAGGCTATAATGAGCAGCCAAAGGCCATAGGAAACGCGTTTAGGGAGTGTTTGGGTATTTATTGACATACGCTCTCAGTTTGGTTGAGGAAGTGCAGGATCCCTTGTGCAATATCGTAATAAGCTAAGACTAAAAATTGCGTGGGAGAATGTTGAATGATCGAGTCCACGTAAAAGAGCGCATTTTTTTGGGTAGCTTTTAGTCGAGCAAATAAAGGTGTGTTAGAAAGTTCTTTTTCTAGGTGAGGCAGGTCTTCGCTTGCAATAATTAAAAGGTCTGGGTCTATGGCATGGAGTTGCTCTAAAGTTATGAGGGTCGTCTGAAGACTCTCTTGATTGCCTAAGTAGGCAAAATCTAGTCTCTTGAGGAGTTCCCCTGTTAAGGAATGGGCATTCGGCAGGGTGTAGTGTAGATGATGAAATAAGAAAACTTTACGAATAGCTTGCGGAGGGATTTGTTTTTTGGTGTAGCTCCTCTGGAGCTCTTGATCGATCGCTTTGAGGGCGGCTTGCATAAATAGAATGAGCAATTCAGCTTTTTCTGCGCACAAAATGAGAGAGCCTATTATGCGAATACCAGCCGATACTTCCTGGATGCTATGAAAAGCCGATGCTCTTTGATATGGAAGTTCTAGTGCCCGCAAAGTGTTTACGAAAGAAGGGTTGGAATAAGTTGAAATAAAGCTGCAGCAAGGTTTTCGCCGCCAGAGGAATTCTGCATAACTATGGGGAAACTCCGGAATATTTTCGGTAAATTGAAAGACATGTTCTCGATAGGTAAATCCTCGAGGTAAAGAGATAATCGCTTGCGGTGTCGTTAGAGCCATTAGAACACAGGCGGAGGGGTAGGTTTGCGGGAAAAAACATTCCTCAGGGAATTTTAAGGGCTTTTTTTGGAGATTTTCCAAAGCTGCAAGAGCTGTTTGATAGACTAATTCATCAGGGGTAGCGTTTTGCCATTCTTTAAGTAAAAAATGCATACTCAGAAGATCGCCCGCTAAACTTTTTTTCAAAAGTTTGCGATTGATATGGCTCTGGCACGTTGTGGGCAGTGTTATCTTGGCGGATGGCTGAATGAAAAACGGAGCGCTCCACCAAAGAGCGATCCAGCATGCGCCTAGCAAATAAGGGAAAAAACGCTTAATTAAAGAGGTTTCCAAAGGGGCTCATTTAATCTAGTTTTGAATATCAACTCCAAGGCAAACCACAGAGGCACAGAGGCACAGAGGAGATAAACCGAATGTTGTGCAACAAACTCATTTGACACTTGCAAAGCAAGTGTCAAAGTCGACTGTTTTTTTTTCGAAAAAAAACATCAGAAAGAGGACCGTCTTGCTGGTACAAACTTTCTCTGTGTCTCTGTGCCTCTGTGGTTTCCTTGTTTAAGAGGTGAAATTAGTCTAAGCGCCAAATTTTAGATTACTTGCTTTCATCTTCATCATCTTCAGGCGCATCGGCGATCAAGGCTTCTGAAATCAAAACAATTCCGGCGACCGAGGAAGCATGGATTAAGGAATTGATCACGACCTTAACAGGGTCAATGACGCCAGCGACAATGAGATCTTCCACTTTTTGCGTAATGGCATTGTAGCCAAAAGTGGCGGGAGCTGCTAAAACCTCTGCTAAAACAACTGATCCATCTTGACCCGCATTGTTAACGATTTGTTTGAGAGGTGTCTCGCACGCTTTTTCCACAATCATTGCGCCCATCGCTTCATCACCCGTCAGGTGTAATTTGCGGATGGCATTTTTGGCACGCAGGAGAGCTACACCGCCGCCAGGAACGATACCTTCTTCCAAAGCCGCTTTGGTTGAGTTAAGGCTATCCTCAAACACTTGTTTTCTTTGTTTTAATTCAGGCTCAGTCGCTGCACCCACTCTGATCACCGCTACGCCGCCGCTTAATTTAGCTTTGCGCTCTTCGAGCTTTTCCCTGTCGTACGAACTTTTAGTAAGAGAAATTTCATTATCAATCTGCTTAATGCGAGAAGCGATTGCATCCGCAGTTCCGGCTCCATGGATGATAATAGTTGTTTCCTTGCTGACGATGATTTTCTCTGCTGAGCCTAATGCTGAAGGAGGAATTTCTTTTAAGGACATCCCTGCATCTTCAGAGATGACTGTCGCACCGGTCAACACAGCTAAATCTTGCAATAAAGCTTTTCGGCGATCGCCAAAGCCTGGGGATTTAACGGCCACAACTTTTAATGTCCCGCGCAATTTGTTCACTACGAGAGTGGAGAGGGCATCGCCTTCGATATCTTCTGCCACGATGAGCAGTTCTTTACCGGTTGAGGCGGAGGCTTGTAAAACAGGCAGTAATTCGTGGATACTGGTAATTTTACGATCAACCAATAAAATTTGCGGTTGACTCATCTCCACAATCATTTTGTCGGTATTGGTGCAGAAATAGGCGCTGATATAGCCGCGGTCAAATTGCATCCCTTCAACTAATTCGATGGAAGTTTCAATGCCTTTGGCTTCTTCGATGGTGATCACTCCTGATTTACCAACCTTCTGCATTGCTTCGGCGATCATATTGCCAATAGTTTCGTTTCCCGAAGCAGACGCAATCGCAATATGGCGCGTTTCTTGAGAACTTTTAACAGGGATAGCTGTGGCTGTAATTTCTTTAACAACAGCTTCAACGGCTTTTTCGATGCCGCGTTTGATGCCGATTGGACTTGCACCGGAAGCGATTAATTTTACTCCATTCTCGACCAGAGCATTTAGCAAGAGCATGCCAGTTGTTGTCCCATCGCCGCATTTTTCTTTGATTTTTTGGACAACTTCTTTTCCCATGGAGACGCCCATGTTTTCATAAACGCATTTAACGCTTATTTCCTTAATAATACTGCTGCCATCGTTAGTAATAGAAGGGGCGCCCCAGCTCTTTTCTAAACCGACATTGCGTCCTTTAGGCCCTAGAGTAAAGGCAACGACATCTGCGAGTTTTTTTATGCCAGCAAGCAAAAGTTCGCGTGCTTCTTCTTCAAAAATAATGTGCTTAGGTGTTGAAGACATGTGTGTATTTTCTCCTTGAGGTTATCTATATATTAGTCACTTGATGCTAGACGCATGCCTATGTCTAAAGCATGAGATGAAAGGGTTAGGGAACCAAGAGAAATTCCGTCTACGCCAGTTTCCGCATAGGCTTGAATTGTTTCTAAAGTGATTGTTCCGAGAGATTCAATGAAAACTTTTTTCCCGGCTTTGCGAATAAGAGGAACGCATTTTTTAATTTCATGCGGAGGCATGCGACAAAGCATAATGGTTTCAACCTCTGTACTCAATGCCTCGCGCAATTGTTCAATGTCTTGAATTTCAATTTCAATCGGTAGGTCTTGACGATACGCTTGCACGCGGCTGACCGCTTCTTTGATCGGATGCGGCATAGTGCCTCTTAAAAAGGCCAAGTGGTTGCTTTTGATGATCAGTCGATCGTCCAACCCAAAGCGGTGATTAACTCCGCCACCCATTTTCACTGCATATTTTTCTAGGGCGCGTAAACCGGGCAGGGTTTTACGTGTATCCAGGATAGAACAATCAAAACCGTTTACTTTTTTTACATATTGATTGGTTAGAGTAGCAATTCCGGAGGCATGCTGCAATAGATTTAAGGCAACTCTTTCTCCGCTAAAAATGCCTTGGGCGGGTCCAAAAACCTTTGCAATTAAGGTGCCGGCTTTTTGATAAGAACCTTCAGGTACAAAGAGCTGAACTTCAATATGGGGATCAATTTTTTTAAAGAGAGGCTCTAAAAATGGCAGACCTGCTAAAACACCTGCTTGTTTAAGAATAAAACGGCCTGAGACCATAGAACCATCTGGAATGCAGGCTTTTGAGGTGATGTCTCCAGTTCTGATATCCTCCTCAATAGCGATATCGAGCAGGTGATCTATATAATCCATAACATTCATGGTAACACGCTATATCTAATTAGATTAAAGTCGAGCGGTATTTGGGTGAAAATCTATCTCTGGTCCACTTATTGAAGGTGTTTTAGCTGTATGGGAAGGGGATTTAATCGTTTCGGGACAGCTTACCAGTAACATCATCAAAGTATAATCAAGCAGGTCATCCTGGATTTGTTTGCCTTCTTTAAGGACAAAGAGATAAGGATGTAGAATAAGTTTTAAATCTTTACTGAATTTAAATGCCATGTTCTCTCCTTAAGTCATCATTTTGAAGAGTTAGCATAGCTGGCTGAAGATATTCTTGTAAATGGGATTCTATAAACTGTTGGATGTAAGAATCGGTTTCTATCTTTATCGGTATCCCTATCTTTAGCCGCAGCTTCGTAGTTTCAATTTGTGAAGCAGTAAGGGAAAATTGTGCTGGTGTCTAAGCAAAAAAAAGGAGCAGATTTCTCTGCTCCTTTGGTGAGGACAGGGGGATTAGTACATCCAACCCAAGGACACACCGACTGCATCTTTGGTTTGTTCGATGTTTGATTCGCCGCCGCCAAAAAGCAGAGGAATCGAGTGTCTACCCTTAATTTTATGTTGGAATCCATGGGCATAGTAAGCCGAGATTTCGTGACAAGCCGTGACTTTCCAGGTTGCACCGAGTGTAAGGAAATTCTCTACGGTATCGAGAAGCAATTGGTTGGTCACAGTTTGTGAACGTCGGACTGGCACGTGTGTTGTACGGAAACCAATTCTGAAGATCCAGCTTTCGCTAAAGGCATAATCGGCTCCAAAGCGGTAGAATACCTGATTGCGCCAGCCGAATCCAATCCCTTTGTTTCTGCCTAATCTTTTGCTAGGTAAAAATCCTGGCTCTAAAGGATTATCAGGGGTTACATACGAGTGCTTTAAAGGGTTTTTAAGAGCAGGGATGTCTGCCCACGCAATGTATTCCACATCAAATGCAAATGTGGCGCAGCGCATAAAGCGGTAAGAAATCCCCCCTGATATTTTGCGGGGAATGTCGAATCTTCCTCTTTGGGCAATAAAGCCGCTGTATTTTCTAAAGCGGCTCATGCGTGTTTGGGGCTGATAAGTTGCTCCGATTTTAATGCAATCTGTAACATTCCATAGACCGCCAATTGTAAAACCACACCCTTGCGAATAGTTGTATCCGCGGTTAGTTACATGTCCTACATGCGCCGTGCGTGTCGGGATGTCAATTCCTTGCAGTCCCTTGACAGCCAAACGTTGTACCATGTAGTTGATGGAAATTCCAACTGAGTATTGGTCGCAGAATTTTACCGCAAATGAAGGTGAAATCGTGCCGTGGATATACTCTAATCCGAGAGGGGATGTGCCAAAAAGCGGGAATATCGCTTTGTAGTCTGTTTTGATATAGCTGCGGTCATAAGCTGCCAAACCCAGGGTCATGCCATTTCCGATATGCTTAATGACACCGAAATCTGGAGAGTAGGGGTCTCTTGCGTGATCTCCATTAAAACGTCCGTTGACAATCGGGATTAAATTGCCTCGAATACTGCAGTTTTGAGTGTCTCTGCCCCAAACGACACCAGCGTCTACGCGATCAGGAACTTCGGTGGTCCCAGCGGGGTTGAATCCTCCCGCAAGGGCGTCTTGAGGATAGGCCACGCCAGTAGCAGCCATGCCTGTAGCTTTGACACTGAGGACCAATGCGTGTGTTTCAGATGTCGCTAGACATAAAGTCGTTGCCAACCCTATGACTGAAAAAAGTGTAGGCCAGCGAAATTTCATAGGTCAACTCCTGTTAAATTCTTGCTCACTTCTATCTATAAGTGAACATTTATGTGATTTGAAAAAAATATCGGTTTAATTAATAAACCAATACTTTACATTTTTGCAACTACAAAGTTGACGCGTAAGCCCTTATAGATTTCCTGGAAAGGCATCATATCTACTTCGCTTTTTTTTTAAGTCCTAGAAAAATAAGGAAATGGAGAAATTATTCGCTAGTATATGCGTAGATAAAAAAGTGGGTTTTGTAATTGCACAAAACAATTTTTTTTCATAAGGTGACCATCAAATGGCGGCTTCTCCATTCGGTTGCCGTTCAGAGGTATTTTGAACTTTTAACTTCAACCATATGGGAAAGAATGTCTCTATTAACTGAACCACTCCACCAAAACGCACAAACGAAGCTTGAATCATTCTTTTATAATAAACTCAAAGAAGACCGGGTCGCATCCATTATATTAGGCGGGGGCGAAGGCTTAAGGCTATTCCCTTTGACTTTAGCCAGGTGCAAGCCTGCAATTCCAATTGGCGGATGCTATCGATTGATTGATTTTTCCATTTCGAATTCCTTGAATTCCGGATATCAGCAAATCTTTGTTCTGACACAATTCTTGTCTTCTTCCTTGCATCAACATATCTTTAAAACTTACCAATTTGATTCTTTTTCAGGAGGTTACATAGAGCTCCTGCCTGCAGAGCAGAAACCTCAGAAGAAAACCTGGTTTCAAGGGACTGCCGACGCTGTGCGGCAAAGTATCGATTTTTTTACGGAAGCCCCCGTGGATTACTTTTTGATTCTTTCAGGGGATCAGCTCTATCAAATGGATTTCCGTCGTTTGCTTTACTTCGCTAAACAAACAGATGCGGATTTAGTCGTGGCCTCTTTACCTATCACAGAAAAAGATGCTTCGCGTATGGGCGTATTAAAAGTAAACGCTGAACAGAGGGTCACGGATTTTACTGAAAAACCCCAGACCTCCGCAGAACTTTCCCCCTTTTATTTTCCAAATGCCTCAGGTAAAAATTATTTGGCTTCAATGGGGATTTATCTCTTTAAACGGCAGGCTTTATTTGATTTGCTGATGGCTGATCCACGCGAAGATTTTGGTAAACACCTTATTCCCAGCCAAGTAGAGCTGGGTGGTGTCTATGCTTATCAGCATGAGGGCTATTGGGAAGATGTGGGAACGATAGGGTCATTTTATGAAGCCAATATTGGTTTGACCGAAAATAATCCTAAGTTTAATTGTTATGACGAAAAATTCCCGATTTTCTCGTCTCAATCTCATTTACCAGGAGCAAAGATCAAGCATGCCCTATTGAATGAATCAATTTTATGCGAGGGTTCACTCGTTGAAGGCTGCGAAGTCGATCGGAGTATCCTGGGGCCGCGCTCAGTGGTAAAAAACGGGACTATAATTCGTGAATCTTATATCATGGGAAATGAGTTCTATATCCCTCCTGTTCAAGTTAAAGGTCGTCCATCTAGCGTTGGAATCGATGAAGATTGCGTCATACAGCGTGCAATCATTGACAAATATGTAAAAATTGGGCGTGGGGTGCAGCTCATTAATAAAAATCAATTAACCACTTATGATGGAGAGCACGTCTTTATTCGGGATGGAATTATTATTGTTCCCCGAGGGGCGAGCTTGCCTGATGGATTTAGTTTGTAGGTTGAAATGCGTGTATGGGCCCTTGCAGATTTGCACCTCTCCTTTGGAGTTCCCGACAAACAAATGGATATATTTGGAGAACGGTGGGCTAATTGGACTCAGAAAATTGAAGCTAATTGGCGAGCCTTGGTCGCCCCTGAGGATCTTGTTTTGATCCCCGGAGATATTTCCTGGGGCAAAGAAATCGAAGAAGCCCGGCCAGATTTAGAGTGGATTGCACAATTTCCAGGGACAAAAGTTCTCTTAAAGGGTAATCATGACTATTGGTGGTCGTCTTTAAGCAAGATCCAAAAAATACTCCCTCCGTCTATGCATGTGATTCAGAATAATGTCTTTCATTTTAAAGGAATTGGAGTTGGAGGTGCGCGCCTTTGGGATACGTCCGCATATTCATTCGATAAATATATTCCTTACGTGGAAAATCCAGCCGTACAAAAGTTGACGGCTTGGGAACAGGATCCCGTTGAATCGGAAAAAATTTTCCAACGCGAGCTTGGACGTTTGGAAGCGAGTTTGCGTGAATTCAAAGAGTCTGATCACATTCGGATTGTGATGACGCATTATCCGCCGATAGGAGCTGATTTGGCTCCCTCCACCGTCTCAGCTCTGCTGGAAAAGTATCGCGTCAATATCTGTGTTTTTGGTCATTTGCATAATGCCAATATGAGCATGCAGATGTTTGGGGTAAAAAATGGCATTCACTATCGGCTCGTTGCCGGAGATTATGTCGATTTTGTACCAGTTAAAATTTTCGATGAGCCTTTCAACTGAGGGACTTTTCATCCAAAAGCTCCTCAGAAGATAAGAATTCTAAATTCATGTTGTTAGTCTAGTTTCACCCATTTTTCTGGCATACTTTGTATTCTTGCCATTCATCTTCGATCATCTGGAAGACTTTGATACATTTTTTCCAGACTTCCACTTTGATGGCTCCTCCCGTGTAAAAAGTTGACGGGAGCACTTCTTCCCATTTTTTACTGAATTGCCTGTAGCAAGCTCTTGAAGTACGTTGAGCCTTTTCAGAAATGTCATCAGAGATGTACTGCTGATGCATTTGAGAGGCAAATTGGCTCCAGACGATAGGAATCTTTAGACTTGAGCTTTTAGGAATTTCTTTATGATTTTGTTCAAAGACACTATAAGTCAATTTTCTTAAAGTTTTTAAAAAGATGGGAAGCTCTTCAGGCCCCCAGGCACCATAGTTTTCTTTCCGTTCTTTTTCAGTAGAATTTTCTGTTTTTTTTTCTTTAAAAGATATCCTAGAGTGGAGAAAGCTAATCTCTATTGGTAATATGGAGCGAATTTCCTCTTGCGGAAATAGGGTAGTCGTTTCAAGGGACATGGAGTTTTTATTTTCTTCTTGACTTGTAGAATGAGCGAGAGTTGAGCTGCTTTTTCGATATTGTTGCCATTCCCCATTCACCTTCTCGTGGGCTATTAAAGAATCTAAATTGATGCGAATTTCTCCTCCGCTATAAAAACTTCTAGGTAAAATTTTTCGCCATTTTGCTTGAAAAATACTATAGCAACCTGTACTGGTGCGTCCATTGCCGAGCTCTTGAGCAATTTTTTTCCAATTTAGAGTGACTTTCAAAGTTATTTGCCCATTTGCATCTTTTTTAACAATCTCTGAGGAGGAAAGGGCGTGCTTTCTTAAAATTGGGAGGTAAGATTTGAACTCTAAGGTTGACCATTTAGTTATTTTTTTTAAAGGCTTGGGAGTTTCTTTCTTTAGATTCGTTTTACAATTCAAGAGCTGTATTTCTACAGATTCAATCGGTTCTTTCTCCAGAGGAAATTCCAAAATGCAGCTATCCGCTTTCTGTCTTTTGTTTTTTTGAGAAGGAGCAGGTGTGAGTTGCTGCAGTTTTCTTTTTCCGCTTTTGGTCATATCCATGCCCGTTTCTTCACCAGGGAAAGGCTGTTCAAAGCAGGGGATGGGAAGGGGGGTAGGGTGTGTAAGAATTTCACTGAATAAATTTTTTACAGAGGGAAGTGCAGGGGGAGGAGATGAGATTTTTAGAGCGAGGGGTGGAAGTACCATTCTTATGGGTGGAAATGCGAGGGGGGCATCAGGATGTGGGATGAATGGGTGGCTATCTTCGCAAAATGAAGAAAAAGGAGGTAAGCCATACGGAGCGTTCATAAGCAACCTTTTTTAAAAAAATAACGCGATTTAATGTTATAATGAATTGTTTTTATAATATTTTGTATTTTTTTTAACTAAAATAACTTATTAAGTCCTTTTAGGCAAGTGTGTACCTTGCTTAAGGGCTTTCTGAAAAAAATCTTAACAAGTGGAACTATGGAGGCTTTTCGGCTTCAAGGAAAAACGCTTTTTGTGTGATAAAATCTTGAATCTTAGGAAGGGTTCTTAGACTGTACGACTTGCGTATTAATTTCGTTTTTCGTAAAATGCTTTTTTCCATGCATTTCGACTATCTTTGCTTCACTGCTTTCCCCTTTCCAGCGATTTCTTTCCGAGAAGACTTTTGTGAAGGAATAAAAATCCTCTTGATTGTTGTTCAAAAAAACGGCAAAGTCATCAAAGTTGTTAATCTGGAAAGTTCAAAAAAGAGAAAATTCGCGTGAATGAACTGGAAGCGCTTGTCGCATTAACGCAAATTCCTTATTTGGGATCGGTAAAAATTCGCTTGTTGATCAATCGCTTTGGATCTGCGGCAAATGCTTTGTGTGCTGATGCTACAGAGTTAGCGACGCTGAGAGGGTTTGGGCCTCGACTTTTATCGATTTGGAGAACTTGGAAAACTCATGACCAGTGGAAAAGAAATTTAGAGCTTGCTGCAAAAGAAGGGGTTCAGTTAATTCCCTATACAAGTGCTCTATATCCGCAAAAATTGCTTCAGGTGCCTGATTTTCCTGTTTTATTGTATAATAAAGGCTTGAGGGATGGACTTTTGGCAATTGTCGTGGCGATTGTTGGTTCACGTTTGGCCAGTGAACAGGGGAGAAGAATAGCAGAAGCACTTGCGAGCGATCTTGCAGCAGCTGGAATCACTGTTGTCAGCGGGCTCGCTAAAGGGATTGATACCGCTGCTCATAAAGGAGCCCTCCAAAAGGGGAAAACAATCGCAGTCCTGGGATCGGGCCTATTGAACATCTATCCTCGGGAAAATTCCAGTTTGGCAGAGCAAATTACGCATGCAGGAGCTTTGCTTAGTGAATTTCCTTTACTGGCTCCTCCTGAACGAAGCAACTTTCTTTTGCGTAATCGGATTGTTAGCGGCATCGCCCATGCTGTGGTTTTGGTCGAAGCCCCGGAGGAAAGCGGCGCGATGCACACTATGCGACTGGCGCGGTCGCAAGGAAAAAAATTGTTAGTCACTCCAGGGAGAGTAGGCGAAGAAAGGACCCAAGGCAATTGTCTTCTTTTGCAAGAAAGACGGGCAGATTTGATAGAAAATGCGCAGGACATCATTCGACATCTTGGCTGTAAACCGCAAGAGGCAATAGAACGTCAGCTGAGTTTGCCTATTTAATAAGATGTGCTGCAGTCATGATCTTTCTCTGACCCAATACTAATATTATAGGAGTAAACACATGGGTAAAGCGTTGATCATCGTGGAGTCACCCGCGAAAATCAAAACCTTAAGAAAATTTCTAGGGGCAAATTATGTCTTCGAATCTTCGATCGGACATATTCGAGATTTACCCGAAAAAGAATTTGGAATTGATATTGAAAATGATTTTGAGCCTAAATATGTGGTGATGCCAGATAAAGAAAAGGTGATTGCGAATCTCAGAAAAGCTGCCAAAGAGTGCGATATTGTCTATCTCTCGCCTGATCCCGACCGCGAAGGAGAAGCAATTGCTTGGCATATCACGCAGATCTTGCCTCCATCTACTAAAATTAAGCGCGTGTCGTTTAATTCAATTACCAAAGAAGCCGTCGTTAAAGCCCTCGAATCCCCACGCGGGATTGATATTGCCTTGGTCAATGCGCAGCAGGCACGCCGGCTGCTCGACCGGATTGTCGGATATAAAATTTCCCCTATTCTTAATCGCCGTATCCAACGGGGTAAAGAAGGCTTTGTTTCTGCCGGCCGTGTCCAGTCTGTCGCATTGAAGTTAGTGGTAGACCGCGAAAAAGAAATTGAGATTTTTAAGCCCGTCGAATACTGGAATTTAGGGGCGATTCTCAAGACCGAAGAAGATCCAAAAAATTTCCGGGCTAACCTCCACCTTGTTGGCGGGAAGAGAATCGAAAAAGAACTCATCGAAGGCAAAGAGGTGATCCTGATCGACACCAAAGAAAAAGCCGATGAAATTTTAGCTCGCTTGAAAGGGCAATCCTTCCAGGTTGTCAAAGTCGAGAAAAAAGAAAAGAAACGCAATCCAGTCCCCCCATTCATTACCTCAACGCTACAGCAGGAAGCGAGCCGCCATTATGGTTTTTCTTCAGCCAAAACCATGAATATTGCCCAAACTCTTTATGAAGGGGTCGAATTAGGTAACGAAGGTGCTGAAGGTTTAATTACTTATATGCGTACGGATTCCGTGCGGATTGCGCCCGAAGCCTTAGAAGAAGTGCGCAGTTTAATTTTGAAACAATTTGGCAAAGACTTTCTGCCTGCTGATCCAAAAAATTACGCGACCAGTAAAAGTGCCCAAGATGCCCACGAAGCGATTCGGCCGGCCAACCTCATGCATGCACCGGAAGCGATCAAAGATTATCTTTCACGCGAACAGTTTCTATTATATCAACTCATTTGGAAACGCTTTATTGCTTCTCAAATGATGCCAGCCATCTATGACACTGTCTCTGCTGATATTGCCGCCGGCAAAGAATTCATTCTGAGAGCTACCGGCTCCATCATGAAATTTCAGGGCTTTTTAGCAATCTATGAAGAAAAAGAAGATGACGAAGATAAGACTGATGAAGCGCGCATGCTTCCCCAGCTAACGGAAGGACAATTCCTTAAATTGCTAGAACTCACTTCTGAGCAAGCTTTCACTCGTCCGCCGCCCCGTTTTACCGAAGCTTCTTTAGTCAAAGAACTGGAAAAATGTCGAATCGGCCGTCCCTCCACCTACGCAGCCATCATGAATAAAATCCAGAGCCGTGACTATACCACTAAAGAAAACGGTCGGTTGAAACCCACCGAACTGGGAATAGTCATTGCCCAGATGCTCGAAAGCAACTTTCAAGAGATTATGAATATTGGCTTTACCGCCTCGATGGAAGATGGTTTGGAAGCCATTGCTGAAAATCAGCAAGATTGGAAAGGATTGATCCGGGATTTTTGGGTTAAATTTTTGCCGACTCTGGACGAAGCTGAAAAATCTGCTTTTGTCCCCAAAGTCATGACTGATATCGATTGTCCCACTTGCGGTTCTAAACTGCAAAAAATCTGGTTCAAATCCAAGTATTTTTACGGATGTTCGCGATATCCAGACTGTAATTTCACAGCGCCTTTAGAGGAAATTGCCTTTAATAAAGAAGACTATGCCTCTGATTTTGACTGGGAACAAAAATGTCCGGAATGTCAATCCGATATGAAGGTGCGCCATGGTCGTTTTGGAGCATTTTTAGGATGCACCCGCTATCCAGACTGCAAAGGGATTATCAATATCCCTAAAAAAGGTGAAACCATCATTCCGGCTGAAGACATGCCCCATTGCGTCGCCATTGGTTGTACTGGCCATATGGTGGCGCGCAAATCACGCTTTGGCAAAACCTTTTATTCCTGTTCCACTTTCCCTGAATGTGATGTGATCGTGAATGACCTCGCGCAGCTATCAGAAAAATATCCGGAGCATCCGCGTACTGCCTATATCAAAAAAGCGGGCAAAGGCAAGAAAGGTGCCGTGAAAAAAACCGTAGCTAAAAAAAGCACAGCTACGAAGGCTGCTCCCAAAAAAGCAGCTGTTAAAAAAACTGCGACACCGCGTCAACAACCCCAGCAGCAGCTTTCCGCTGAACTTTCGCAAGTTGTAGGTGCTGCGGAAATGTCGCGCGGGGAAGTCATGAAAAAAGTGTGGGAATATATCCATGCTCATCACTTGCAAGACACGACTAATAAGCGTCAGATTAATCCTGACGTCTTATTAGGGAAAGTGATTGGATCAGAGCCGATCGATATGTTTAAAATGACTGCTGCTTTAGGCAAGCATATTCATAAAAAAACATAGCAGTTCAAGTCGTGCGCTTGTCAAGCTGAGCCCGACAAGCGCACTAGGCAATTCCGCAAAGTAAAAGAGCCCGTTGAGGTCCTCTTTAGTCTATAATTTTAAATTCGCCAGATGTTGATTAAATGCGTTAAAATTGCCAGGATTACGTTTATCGGCTTTAATGGCAAAAACAACTTCTTTAAAGTGCCCTTTAAATTCAGGTTCTTTTAAGACGCTGGCCCATGCTTTAGCTTCTGCATCTGCGTCATGCCTAAAGGCTCCGCATCCTGTCGCACTGAGGATTAGTGCTTCTTGATGTTGTGCCTTGGCCGTACGCAGGACTCCGCGCATATCTAGTTTAATGCGATCGATATAGGCCTGTGAGTGTGGATTGAGATTTCCCCCCTTGGCAAAGTCAGCAAATTCCGATTGGCTGTTACTTTTTCTGAAATCGGCGAAAGCATGCACGATACTATTGCAGGTGATAAGTTGATCGTCGGCTGTTGTGAAAATTGTCGTTTGATGAAAATAATTCCCCCCTGGCGGAATATGGCAATGCTTTTGATACCCCACTCGTCCATCAATGAGAATTTCCGACACATTTCCTAAAACGCCGATAGCATCGCAATTGGTCACAGTCATTTCTTCCTGTGCTTTATCCCCTTGTTGATATCCACCCCCGGTACGGTGTGCGTTGGCCATATTAATCCAAGCGAGCTTAGCAGGATCGTGTTTCTTAGCCATTTTTTCGACAGCCGTTAGGGTATCATCTTGCGTCACAGAAATAGCCGTTTTTTCAGTCCCAGGAGTTTTATCAAAACTAGCATCTGGCAACCCACCCCAATCATAGAGCACTAAGCTACGCCAATTGCTTTCCATTTCTAGCTGTTTTTGTTTTTTGATAGTTCCATCTTTAATGGGTTGCCCATCCCAATCGATATCTTGGCGCGTGGCTATGGCGTAATTTCTTGCTCTCATAAGTTGAAGCAGAGCCGGCGAATCATTTTGAGCGCTTATTATCTGTTTGTTATTCATCTTTTGAGTTAAAAACAGTGCAAGATTTTGAAATTGCACATCGTGGATATCAAACGCATGCCCTTGTTGCTGAAGCTTTCCGCGCATTTTCCCCCCGACGGTAGAATCGAAGTCTGCTATGTAGTCGTTAAGTGTGTTGTAATTGTAATCAAAAAAATTGCCGCTATCCCGCAAAAGGGGAGGTGTCACCTTCTGCAAATGTTCGAGAGGTCTAGTGATCGCAGCGGTTGGAAAATTTTCGGGATGAGCTTTGATATTTGTTGTCATGTTAGGTCCGAAAGGACGATTGGCAATCCCTGTGTAGCTTTTGGGAGTCGCTGGTTTAGTCGGTTTACCAGGCGCTTTCATTAGCCCTTTAATATGATTTTCAATGTCAGTAATTTTTTCCTCAATAATGGAATAAGGCTTTTTGCGCATGTTGGCAGTGAATTCATCCAGATTAGCCGATTTTTCAAAGTCAGCTTTAATTCTCTCAATGCGTAGATTTTGGAGCTTAGCAGTGCTTCCAAAAGTTGTTTTATTTGCGTCAAGATAACTGAAGAGACTGGTTTTAGTTTGTTTAAAAAGAGTGGCAGTTGCCTGAGGAGCCCCAACGTTTTGTGTTAAGAATGTTTTAATCGCTTCGATTTTATCAGGCAGAATGGCTTGTTTTCCTGTACCAACTTGAGTCAATTTCGCATAGAAATCTTCCAAACTTGTCGCCGTATCGAAGTCTGCTTCGATTTTTTTGAAATGTGAGGCAGCAAACTGACCATATTTGGCTTTATTACTTTCTAAATATTCCATTAAAGCATTTTTTAATTGCTTGAATTCAGTTTTTGAGGGTGTTTTGGGAGGTTGTTTTGGGCCGTCAGGCTGTTGTGTTCCATCAGGAAGGTGCGTGGCTGCATAAGTAGCTGCTGTTTTCTTCCCGACATTTTTCCTCAAAAAAGCGTTAAACTCGTCAATCGCCTTATTATACGAGGTGATCAGTTGGGTATTATCTTTTAGCTCCGGGGTGTTGGTAATGAATTCGCCCATTTTGGTGATGAGTCTCGCATTGGTGTCGACATGGACTCCAAGAAGCCATTTACGCAAGATATTGGAGTGCTTGGCAACTGACCAGATCATTTTTTGGAAGACATTCGCTTTTAAAGGCTCTAGATTTTTTGTGAGTTTTACCTTTCTGCCGCCTAAATCAGCTTTGGCTAATTTGTCCAGTTTCGCCGCAAATTGGACTTCATCCCAAGATTCAGTTTTATTATCTAATGGTTTAAAGCTAATGGCCATGATTTTCCTCGTAGATTTGGAGTATAAATGTATAATATTCTATTAATAATAATATAACATAGTGGATTGTTTGATTCAAATAGTGATAATATAAGTAATTTATTATAAACGCTAGTGTGAAAAGATCTTTGTAAAAGAGTCATAATCATCCGGATTGTGATCCTTTGGCATTGTAAAGATCACTTCTTTAAAATGTCCGGCAAATTCTGGATCATTCAAGACAGCTGACCATGCTTTAGCTTCGGCCATCGTATGATGCTGCAATTTACCGCAGCCCGTAGCCCCGAGGATTAGCACTTCCTGTCCCTGTTTTTTAGCCGTGCGAAGAACTCCTTTCATATCCAATTTGATACGTTCAATATATCTTCTAGAAACCACGTTAAGTTTATTTTCACTTTGATAATCAATAAACTCAGTTTCGGGATCCGTGCTCATCCTAAAATCAGCAAATGGCTGGACAATGCTATTACAGGTAATAGGCTTTTTGGATATCGTAAAAATGGTTGTTTGATGAAAGTAGTTGCCGCCAGGAGGGATATGAAGATTTTTCTGATAGATGGCTTGTCCGGTATTTGTGCAAATCTTAGCCGCCTGGCTAAGTACGACAATGGCGTCGCTATTTGTAACTGTCGTCTCTTCCTGACCCCTGCCGCCATTCTGATAGCTTCCTCCCGGGTGGTGGGCACTTGCCATATTAACCCAAGCTAATTTAGCAGGATCGCAAGTCTTAGCCATTCTTTTGATCGCTGAAAATGTATCCTCTTCTGTAATAGAAATTTGTGTTTTTTTGTTCCCAGTTTTTTTAGCAAAATTCTCATCAGGAAGTCCAGCCCAATCGTAGAGCGTCAAACTTTTCCAGTTGGCTTGCATCTGAGCAAGTTTATCTTTGTTTTTTTCTTTAGAAATGAAGTTACCTTTCCAGTCGACATCCTCGCGAGAAGCTATTGCGAAATTTCGAGCTCTAATCAGTTGTAAACAAGCCGCGTTTTGCGCAGGGGAAGTATAATAATTAGGATGTTGACGATCCTGGATTTCTTCATTAGTTTTTCCTTCCAGCAAAAAAAGGGCAAAGTTTTGAAATTGCCTATCATGGATATCAAAGGGGCAACCCGTAGCTTTTAATGGGACTGGTTTTGTAAATTGACTCTTAAACGCGGATACATACTGTTCAAGATTTGAAATCGCAATTTGATTATAGTTTTTCTTAAAAGTAGAGCCTGAGTCAACCAGGAAAGAGGATTTTATGGCTTGGGTAAATGGTTTAGTGATCAGCTGAGTGGGATAGAGATCTGGATCTTTACTTAAACATCTTTGTTGGATCGATGGGAATAACCGGTCTGCAACTGGTGTGTATTCTATGGGATTCTTTGGTGAAGGCACATTTAACAACGTGGCGATTAAATCTTTAATTTTTTTTATCTGGTTTTTGTCTAACGCGTGAGGAGGTAGTAAGAGATAAGAAAAGAACTCGCTTTCATGTTGCGCAGCGATAAAAGCATTTTTAATCTTCACAATACAGGTATTTCTTTCTTTGCTATCTTTTCCAAATTTCCTTTTGTTCTCATCGAGATATGCAAAAAGAGGCTCTTGAACTTGTTTAAAGCAGAGAGGTGCTTTTTGAAAGGGAGGGGGAGGGGTTTGGGATTGGAAAACGGCCCCATCCGCATTCTCGTTGATAAACTGTCTAATAAACTTAATGCTAGGTGGCATGAGCGCATACTCTCCTTCAGCGAGTCGAAGGCAGAAGTCGTCCAGGTTTTCAGCTGCAGTAAAATCGACGGCGATTTTTTTAAAGTGCCAATCAGAAAAAGAAGATCTTTTCTTAAGGTATAAGTGTGTGAGTAATTTATTTTTAAAATCTTCTGAGGCAGGGGTGTGTCCTGAAATTTTTAGAGCAAAAGTATCCACCGCATATTTTTTGGCAGTTTTCTTGCCGATTTTTGTCAGATATGTAGTGTAGAGACTAAGGGCTTGATTGTAGCTTTGGATTAGCGAAGTATCATTTTGGAGAGTGATCTTAGTGCTAATCAGGTATCCTATACGCTTGAAGAGCAGTTGATTTGAACGTGTATCGATTCCAAGAAACCATTTGCGGCATTTTTGCGAGTTTTGAGCGATAGGCCAGATCATTCTCTGTAGGATATTCGCTTTCTTAAGAGTTAAATTTCGTTTAACACAAATCCTGCGGCCGTTAATTTGCTTAACCAAGGTGTCCAGTTTGATTTTAAGATCGGCTTCGTTCCAAATTTCATTTTTATGACGCAGTGGTTTAAAAGTAATAGCCATATGCCTTCCAAGTAGTATGGTGTAAAGAGATCATGGAGTTTCAGTTGCTGCCATACTAACAACTATTGCATCATTTTCGATACAATTTTCTTGTTTACTTGGAAAAATGAGTTTGAAGAGAGAAGAACTTTGGACTAGTTTTACCACAGAGAGGTTCATGAAGTTGCTTCTGAATATGTTTTGAGCGATTTTCTCATTTGACACTTGCTAATGCAAGTGTCAAAGTCTGGAGACATTTTTTTGACAAAAAACGCCTCAGATGGACCGTCATCGCTGAAGATCACAAAATTGGGTATATACCAGCTCCTCACCCATCTCTGTGTCCCTGTGCCGCTGTGGTTTTGTTTTAAAACTTAGGCTAAGAATATGTTCTTACTTCTTACTTCAGAAAAAGAGTGAAATCTCCATTGTCTACAAAAACATATTTCGTGTCATAGCTTTTTGATTTTAAGTAGTCTGCGTCGTCTTTATGCTCTCTGGCGTCGTCCACTTCCTCTTGATCAAATTTGCCTGTAGGAATACAACCAAAGTCCTGACTTCCAACTAAAAAGAAAAGTTGGTTTGGGAAATGTTCTTTGTGTTGATTATAAAAGTTAATGATCCATGCTGACGGAAAGGTATTTATGTACCAGCCGATATGCACATTTTTACCAGCTTGAAGAGCCCTTAAGTTGTATTGACACCATTTATCTTGAAAATCGCGAATTTGTTGGGCATTATCCCAACGGCAATCAATTTTACTCGGAGGAGAATTGTCATCGGTTTCATTAGTTTCATCGACAATGCCACAGCCGAACTGAGGGATATCCAGACGCTCCATAAACATTGCCCAATCTTTACCAGAAAAGTCTGGCTTGATCTTTTTGGCAGCCATACAAAGTTCGAATCCAGAAACTGTTTGGGCGTGCGTATCAACTAGAATGTTTTTTACTTTTTGGCCTGAATTAATTGCTTGTCGCAGGGGACCAGGCCAGAGTTGATCGTGGCGTGTGTGGGGCCCCACACCGCCAAAGCCTATGGTGATGAAAATTTCGTTTTCTTCAGGAGTTGTTTCCAAAAATGAGAGGTAGGCTGGGATATTTGCCTTGAAGCACTTCCTTATTTCCTCCAGGCGTCGCATATCGTTCATCATCCCTTTTTCGAGAGAAATTCGCTGTTTATCCCACTTGGCGGCGAGAGCAACAACAGGATTTTCAGGAGGAGGGGTGTCAGGTTTTTTTTCAGAGGGAACTTTAGGATTTGCAGAAGCCGATTTGGGTTTTGGAGGAACCTGATCCGTTAAAGGAGCTAGGGCATATTTTTGGGGAGCAAAGTGATTAAAAGTGTCAATAGCTTTATTGTACTGGACCTTTTGGCTCGCCGATAGAATAAATGGTTTGATTTTTTCTAAATTAGATTGGGAAACTTTATAATCAACCGAGAAAAAAACACGACGCAATAAACGACTATTTTTTACAACTTTCCAGATCAAGAGTTCAAGTTTATTGGGGTTTTTTAAATTTAAATTATTTTTAACCCATACCTTACCATTTGCATTGGTTGAAAAAGAAGTGAGCGTTTTATCAACACTGGCTTGATCCCAATTAATCTCTGTAGGCTTCACTTTAACCATTTTATACCTCTATCTTAGAAAAACTGTATCATAAAGTCTTTAGAATGTCAATTAAACGAGAGGCTATTTATTAATTAAAGAGGGAAGAATTTCTTTTAACTGCTCAACGCGTTTATCCCATGTATGAGCTTTTAAGACGAGCGATTTTCCTAAATCTGCCATTTCCTGACGCTTGGATTCATCATGCAGCAATGCATGGATTTTTTCGTTCACATCATTCCAATGTTTAGATTGATAATAGTGCACATGCTGTCCTTCTTTGAACGATTCCCGTAAATACGCACTTTCGCTAGTGATCGGAACAGTGCCGCAACATAGGCTAGTAAAAACGCGTTCATGGGTCCCATCTCTAAAAAATGGCATGCTATTCAAGCTGATTTTGCTGCGGCGAAGAATTTCAAAAGATTCTGGGAAAGGAACTGAAGGGTGGATGGTCACATTGGATTGGTTAGCTAGATATTGCGGCCAACCAAGCACTCCCACGGCATTATCTTGCGAAAGTTCACCGTAAATGTGGACAGGCACGTCTTTAATGGAACGGATTAGTTCTACTCTATCTTTTCCTCTGGTATACATATCGAGATAGTAAAACAATGTGGTAAAGTCGACGCCTAAATGGTCGTGACCTGAGCGATTCCAAGCCATGACGAGGGCATCCGCCAGTGAAATCTGATTGTTGGAAAAGACGAGATCAATCGCATCATCTAGAACTCCATTTAAGGCCTCGGGATTGCGTTGCTGCCAGGAAGCGCGCAAGCTTTCATAGTCGTAGCAGCTCCCTAAAAACACGACATCTAAATCCTTCGTTTGTTTTGGAGCATCACCCAATTCTTTCTCAACAGCGTGGGGCCAGAAAAAAATCCGATCGAATTCGTACTCTTGCAGGGCTAAGCAATCTTGCCGGTCGACACAGGATAAAATAGCATAAGGGCTGGCAGTTAAGCTGACGGAGTAAATAGCCGGATCCACTAAGATAGAGAGGTGCGGGATCTCCAGTAAATCCCAGAGATAGCGATTTTCTGAAAGGGGCAGCATGCTGTTAAAGGAACAGGTCAGGTCTGGTTCAAATTTTTGAATTGCCGAGATAATTTCAGCGCCAATCGGACCTTCCTTGGCATCGACGATTTTAGTTTCAATTTGTTGCCTATTAAGCGCTTCTGCCAGCTTTTGCGTGAAGTGTCTTTTTGATTCGTAGAGATTATAGTTTGTTAAAAGGCAAATTTTTGACAGCATATGCAAGCTCCTCATAAAACTCGGGGTTTATGCCAAATGTACCTGATTAGGTTAATTTTGACTTAAATTTTTTTGCACCAACTGAGAATTAGGGATGCTTGAAAGCAGTGCGATGCCCATGAGATTGGCGATAAGCGAAGTTCCCCCCTGGCTGAAGAGGGGCAGATTAAGACCTGTACTTGGAAGTAAGCCAGAGACGACTCCTAAGTTGAGAAAGGCTTGAAAGCAGATTAAAAAAGTAATGGAGGTTCCTAAATAAAATCCTCTGATATCAGCAGCGTGGAGGGCGATCACAAAGCCTGTATAACCTAAAAACATATAAAGTGAAATCAAAACCAGCATTCCTAAAAACCCAAATTCCTCCGCAAAGATGGCTGCAATATAGTCATTTTGAGCTTCTGGGAGGTAGCTTAGCTTTTGCCAGCCATTCCCGGGCCCTTTTCCAAAAAGCTGACCTGATCCCGCTGCAATTTTGGCTTGGTGGGGTTGATGTCCTTTCCCTTGTAAATCGTAGCTGGGATCAAGGTAGACTTTGAGGCGAGCTGAGACATAGGAAAGTTGATAAGCTGAGACTGCGCCAACCAGCGCCAGGCAACACAAGGGCAAGGCCCAGTATTTAAAAGGGATGCGAGCAATGAGACAAAAGGCAATTAAGGTGATTCCGACTACGGCTGCAGTGCCGTTGTTAGGTTCAACCAGAATTAAAAGAATGGGGATGGAACACAGTCCCGTCAGTTTGAGCAGGTCTCGAAAGTAGAAAGTCCCAGGTTCAAATGTAAGAAAACGATCGATAAAAAACGCAGGGACAATATACTTGACGAATTCAGAAGGTTGAAAGGTTAGCCCCCCTAAGGTTAGCCAGCGGCGCGATCCATTCACTTCGCGCCCGATGCCAGGGATGAGTGTTAAGACCAGCAAGAAGGAAAAAAAAATCAGCAGCAGCGGACTTAATTTTAGAAAACGTTGATACCCCATTTTAGCGACGCTCCAAGCCATGAGAAAACCCGCGATGGCATAAGCCATTTGACGCATGAGGGCTTGGTGCGTGCTTCGCTGTAAGTCATGGTCGAGCACTTCAGCAGAAGTGGTACTGAAGATCATGATCAGACCAAGAGTAAAAATTAAAGCAGCGCATAAGAGTAAAAATAAGCGCATCATGAAGAATCAACGCACTCGCAGTTTATCGCCAACTTTTAAGTTTCGGGCCTTATCTTCATCTAAATCATTAAGAATTAATAAGTCTTCAAAACGCACCTGGAATTTTTTAGCGATTTTCCAGGGGTTATCTCCGCGCTGGACGACATAAAAATCGCTGTCATTTTCTGAAACAGGCAATTTAGGGGGTGTTTTTTTAGGGGGTTCAGCGGTCACTGCTACAGAGGGCTCTGCGGCTTTAGAGCTTCCTGGAACCCTTAGAACTTGTCCCACATTCAATCGTTCGCTAGTTAACCCGTTTGCTTGCATGATGGCTTTGACTGTAGTGCCATTGTTGCGGGCGATTCTTTCTAAAAAGTCGCCTCTCTTAACTTTGACTTCGGTGTATTCTTTCCCGGAAATAGGCGTCGTTGGAGTTGGTGAAAAAGTAGGAATAGGCTCGGCGATGGCAACATCTGAATGAAAGGAAGCGAGAGGAAGCGGATCTTGAGCCACAAAGGCCTTGATGGCATTATCGACTTCATCTGCCGGAATTGTTTGAACATAGGAGGTTGAGGAAGAATAGTTTAAGGGGATCTCTTCCATTAAAGGGGTGGAGATGGCAAGCGGAATCGAAGGGTGCTCGTAAGGTGAGTCTCCATCAGGATGGATCGCCATCATAAATAGAATTGCCAGTAGTCCAGAGTTAATTAATACAGCAACGATGATGGTGTCACGTCTGTTCATCGCTTGGGTCCCCTTTATTTTTGAATGCACGTTAGCGCATTCACGGTATCGCTAAATACTATTCCTCGATGGGCATAATTTTCAAACATATCAAAACTAGCACACCCTGGAGATAGTAGCACATTGTCTCCTGGATATGCAAGAGAGGATGCACATTTTACTGCATCAGATAAACTTTCACACTTGTGCACAGTGAATTGATGGGAAAGGGTTTTCGCAATTTTGTCTGCAGCTTGCCCGATCACACAGATATGTTTGACCCGGTCTGCAAAAGCTTCGATCCAGGGCGAAAAATCAGTCCCTTTGTCAATTCCTCCTGCAATTAAAATCACAGGGCCTTTCAAAGTTTCGACCGCACGAATGACTGCATCAATATTGGTGCCTTTGCTATCATTATAGTATGAGACACCCTCAAGCGAGCGAATTTTTTCGATTCGGTGCGGAGGAAGCTTAAAAGTAGAAACACCATGCCAAAATTGCTTGGCATCTATTCCAAGTTCCTTGCATAGGCCATAAGTTGCCATCAAATTTTCGAGTATATGGCTCTTGCTTCCTCTATAGTCGAGAGGTAACATACTATCAACATTTTTTTGCATATATAAATGATGGAGATCGGTGTATAGGTCACTCGTTTCATTGTAGCCGTAGAGTTTTGGAGAGAAATCCGGTATTAAAGAGCCATAAGTTTGATAAGCGCGCTCTTCCATATAGAGTTTTCCGTGAGGCTTCAGGCATCTATGGATGTGCATTTTGGCTGTTGCGTATTTCTCCATGGTATTATAGCGGTCAAGGTGATCTGGCGTGATATTAAGAATGACTCCTGCATCCAGGCAGGGTGACATCAATGTCTCCAGCTGGAATGAGCTCAACTCGACAACAAGAACAGTTTTCGGATTGCCGAAAATTTCTTCGCTCAAAGGTTCTCCAATATTTCCTACGGCTTTGGCGTTTATTCCTGATTCATTTAGAATGTGGGTGACTAATAAGGTAACAGTCGTTTTCCCATTAGTCCCTGTAATGCCAATCAGAGGGTTTTTTAAGGAGCGAAAAGCTAATTCAATTTCGCCAAGAATTTCGATCGAATGTTCTTTTGCCATTTTTAAAACAGGGTGGGTAAGCGGCACACCCGGGGATATGACAATCTTATGGAAAGTTTCTAAAGGAGGTAAATAGATCTGTTGAACAAATTGAAGCCCTAATGCGCACAATTCTTCGATAGCGGGATTACTTAAAAGCTTGGGATAATTTTGATCGATTCCCCAAACAAAAGCTTTTTGCTGGAGTAGAAAGCGGGCAGCTGAAATGCCGCTCATGCCTAAGCCGATAATGAGTACTTTTTTCTGGAAATATTCTTGAACCATATCCGGTCCTTTCTTATTGAAACTTTAAAGAGGCAATGCCTACAATGGCTAAGAGAAGCCCTACAATCCAAAATCTAATCACCACTTTAGTCTCAGGCCACCCTTTAAATTCAAAGTGATGGTGGAGAGGGGTGCATAAAAAA
Source organism: Parachlamydia sp. (assembly GCA_002786175.1). Taxonomy (GTDB): domain Bacteria; phylum Chlamydiota; class Chlamydiia; order Chlamydiales; family Parachlamydiaceae; genus Parachlamydia. Next base: position 85,310 of record PEQL01000003.1, on the reverse strand, counting down.
ATGCGTTTTTTATTGCGCAGCTTATAGCTGCCGACCTGGAGGATAACGGAAACTGTTTCGGCGACAAAAATGCCTCCAATAATACCTAAAAGCATTTCTTTTTTGAGAAGAATAGCGCATACCCCTAAAATGCCTCCTAGTGGTAACGAACCGGTATCCCCCATAAAAACTTGCGCAGGAAAACTGTTATACCATAAAAATCCAAGACAAGCCCCAGCCAAGGCTGACAAATAGACTCCAATTTCTCCGCTTCCTTCGATGTATAGAATGTTAAGATAGCGGGCCAGATCAATGTTGTTTGAGACAAAAGCAATTAAGGCTAAGCAGCCTGCAACTAAAATAAGACAGCCGGCAGCTAAGCCGTCCAAGCCATCGGTCAAATTGACAGCATTGGAAGCTCCCGTGATGACAAAAACCATGAAAAGAAAAGAGAGGGCGGTGAATATTCCTGAAAAAGACAGGATAGGGTCTTTAAAAAAGGGAATATATAAGCGTGTGGCATACTCTTTTAAAGAAATCTGAGTCAAAGCGGGTGTCGCTTTCCCTTCGGCATTTTCCTTCAATTGAGACTGTTCTTTGACAATTGGCGGGTCGAACCAACGCTTGAAAGGTACATGGGAAGTGAGTGCAGGGCTTAACAGGTAAAGGGGCAACAGCGAGGAAATTAACAATTGGTAAATAAATTTCTTTTTGCTTGCCAGTCCTTTAGGATTTTTATACTTGAGTTTAAGGTAGTCGTCCCAGCCTCCGACAAGCCCCAAAAAAAGAGTAGTGATCAAAAGAATGAGGGTAAAAATATGAGTGAGATTCATCCATAGAAATAGAGAGACGACCATGGAAAATAGGATGAGAATGCCTCCCATTGTCGGTGTATCTTTCTTCTTTTGATGGAGGACCCCTAAATGCGGACATTCTTCTGTGCGAATGGACTGGCCAATTTTTAACTCATATAATTTTTTAATGAAACGCGGTCCTAAGAAGATGCAAATGATCAGCGAGGTGATGGCTGCCAAAATCATGCGTGTAGAGGTGTAGCTGAAAACGGCTGGAAGTTTGATTCCATAATGTGCTTTCAGAAATTCGATCGCGAAAAGAAGCATGAAGTGCTCCGCTAAAAATACTTTAAGATTTCCCACAATTGCTTTTTATTAGATCCCTTCAATAAAACCACATCTCCACTCTTGGCACAGCATACGAGTTCTTCGACCACTTGTTCTAAGCTTGTCAATAGACATACCGGTTTGTGTGCCTTTTGCCAAACTTCTTCAATGGGGTGGCAGTCTTTTCCATAACAAATCATGTGATCGACTTTCTCAAGCGCGAACGTTCCAATTTCTCTGTGGCAAGCTTCGGAAAACTTTCCCAATTCACGCATCTCCCCCAAAACGGCAATCTTTTTCCCAGAAGGTTGTTGAGGAGGCGGCAAAGAATCTAAAGCAGCTTTTATTGAGGCTAAAGCAGCATTATAACTATCGTTGATAAAAAGAATACCTTTTTTCATAACTTGCTCTAAACGTTTTTCAGGAAGGGTGAGCAACGGCATTGCTTGTTTGATCTGCTCCCAGTCGATACCGAGTGTGCGGCATACACTGACAGCAGCGAGAAAATTGTGATAATTATGTCTTCCCAAAAATGGCAAAGAGGGGAGTGACGGGCTAGGATGCTGCCCATCATGGATGGTACATGTAGAGCCTTGTTGCTCTAGAAAAAAATCAGCCTGCGGAGAGGTCAGTGAAAAAGAGCGTTTAGTGCAAGTTCCCGTTTTTAAGAAAAGATCTCGGTATGCCACATCTAAAGGCAAGATGGCGAGATGTGTTTGAGGATGAGAAAAGATTTCACTCTTAGCGACGGCGATCTCTTGCAAAGAGGCGAGTTCTGTGAGATGCACCAATTCGACAGCTGTCAAAACGGCAATGTCAGGCGGCGCAATCGTTGTCAGTTGCTGAATTTGGCCTTTGCCTGTCATCCCCATTTCGAGAATGAGAAGATCTTCATTCCCTTGCACATGATTGAGCAGTGTCAGAGGAAGGCCGATTTGCGAATTATGATTGCCGGGTGATGAAGAAATCGAGAAATGCTTTTGAAGCAATTGGGTCGTTAGGTGCTTAGTGGTCGTTTTTCCCACAGATCCTGTGATGGCCACAATTTTGGCTTTGGAATATTTTTTTAAGAATAGGCGAGCCAAAGATTGCAGTGCCAGCAAGACATCTGGAACAGGAATCAGCGGCAAAGTAAACTGCTGGGCATGCTGCGCAAAAAATGTCTCCGTAACGACAGCTGCGCAAGCTCCAAGCTGCGCGACGTCGTTAAGAAAATCATGCCCATCTACGCAGGCTCCTGGCAAAGCAAAGAAAAGATCTCCTGGCATTAACTGGCGGCTGTCCACGACTACCGATCTGATGTCGAAATTTGTTCGCGGGCGATGCGGAGCTAGAATTTGGATCACTTCGGCTAGTTGTAGGTGGCGCGCTGTCATAGAATTTCCTTAGAGATTGTCTTCAAATTAAGCGATGAACTGCACGTGAAAGCAAGGTGAGCTTTGATTCAAGTCTATTTTAGCCAGATTTTCAAGGGAATTGCAACTTTCTTTTGCCAGAGTTTTCGTAATGCGAAGGTCGTTGGTTCGATTCTGGTTTTTGGTAATTATTCCACAACCTAACCTGCGCAAGCTTTTGCATGTTTTTCATTGGGGTTCTACTGGCATTGATCGAATAAGTCTCTTATTTTAAGATGTTTAATTCGTTACTATTTCAAATCTGGAATTGCGCGAATCATAAACTCATCAAATAATGGCACGGTAAATGCCATGTCTCCATATGCTGGGCTATAAATCATCCCTTTTTTGAGCAGCCTGGCTCGTAATGGGCCTAAAGATCCCACTTTGATATTTAAGATACCTGCGATATCCCCAGTACGATGAGCATTAGGTCCAAGCTCAGCCATTGCTCTCAGAAAATGCTTTTCGCTAGGTGTCAATCGATCAAAACGAACTCGGAAAAAATTACTATCTAACCTTGAAATCACTGTTTCAGTAGTGTCTTGAACAGTTTGTAGTGTAATAGGGCTAGAGATTGCGTGATTCCAAGCTTGGTAACCCCATTCCTGAAGAAAGTATGGGTAACCTTTTGTTAAACGATATATTTCCTGAAGCGCAGAGGATTCAAAAGTAACCCCTTGGGCTTGTGCAGGCTCTCTTAAAGCTTTTGTAGCATCTGCCTCGGATAAAGCTCCTATGTCTGGAAAACTAAATAATTGTTCTGCATAAGACTTAGACGCTCCTGCTAGACCTGGAAGTATAGGTAGGCCTGCTCCAATAAGAACAATAGGAAGCTGACGTTGCTGAACTTTGTGCATTGCCATAATAAGTGCACCAAGTTCTACTCGGTTAAAGTACTGAATTTCATCAATCAAAATTACTACTACGCACTTTCTGTCTTCAGCTGCCTCACCGATTGCCATAAAAAGATTTGGCAAATCTATTTCCAAATCACCGCTATCCGCTGCACCTCTTTCAGGCTCAATGTCAAGTCCAAATGTTACATCGTGTATTGTGAGTTGAAGAACCCCAATGAAACTACGGAGAACTGCTAATCCTCGTTTGACTTTATCACGGACCCCAGCCATTCGATCTAAATCAAATAGCAAACTTCTTAAGTATGGAGCAATCATTGGTCCTAAGGCTTTATTTTCATGCGCTTCGATTGAAATTGTATGGCATCCACTTTCCTTAGCCATGCGATCAATTTCATTCAACAATACAGTTTTGCCTACCCCGCGCAGTCCAGTAAGGAGCATGCTTTTTTCAGAACGCTTATTTTTGATTCGACCAATGAGAATCCTGGCTTGTTCTAGAACGGGATCTCGACCAACAAGCTCGGGTGGAGGAGAGCCAGCACCTGGGGAATAAGGATTTTTAATAAGATCCATTGTTATACTCAGTTGTATGAGGTTATACATAGTTATATTCAAAAAACAGTATAACTATGTATAAGCTAAATGTGCAATGTTTTTAGCTGTTGCGACAAGAAATCCTATAGAGACTCCTGGATGTATCGACTTATATACGCTTATACATGGTTATATCTAAATCTAAGTATAACTTGGTATAAACTTAGCTAAAATTTTGAAGAAGTCTTTGGCGTGTCGACTCGCTCATGAATCTCAATCACTGCATTTTTACCAAAAATGAAGAAGTTTCAAAGATTCATAATGCCTATTTCCATGGACCAACCTTGGACCAAATACGGACGACAACCCAATCGAAATTACATCAAATGGCGATAGAATCTAAAGAAAAGATGGGTTATCCTGCTCTCGTGTCAGCTACTGTAAGATGACTTTACATTGCCCGGAGGAGCCGCATTCGTAATGCGAAGGTCGTCGGTTCGACTCCGGCTTTCGGTAATTATTCCACAACCTAACCTGCGCAAGCTTTTGAATGTTTTTCACCTCAGAAATATCCAGACAATTTGATGATTAGGGGACTGGTGGGGGAGATAGTGGTAACAAGAGGCAAAACACCCTTGATTAAAAAAAGAGCAAGACTGTTAGAACGGAAGCTGCCGAGACATAGACTCCAAGATTTATTATTGCATAGAATATAGCATGTGCTATATATATCATCTTTACAATAATCCCAACTGTGAGGGCTTTGTGTGACTGGCAAGGCGGAAGAATTACCAAAAAAGATCAAATCAATCAGGCAACATCTTAAATTGAGTCAAGAAGAACTTGCTCATAAGCTTGGCGTAAGTTTTACGAGCGTGAATCGTTGGGAAAATGGACAAACAAAACCATCAAAACTAGCTAGAAAGCAATTAGAAGCCTTATGCAAAGAATGTGGCTATGAAATGCCAGTCCTTCTCTAGGAAAGAAGATTATGAATTACGTTATTCCCAAATTACCCCTTTCGATTGATCTAGAGACAAAACCTGTCTTAAAAAAATTGGCGAAAGCTCATCAAGCTTTGGCTGAATTGAAGGGTGTTGCCGGCATCATCCCCAATCAAAGCATTCTTATTAATACTCTTTCTTTGCAAGAAGCCAAAGATAGCTCTGCCATTGAAAACATTATAACGACCCATGATGAACTCTATAAAAGTGACTTTTCAGCTAACCAGTTCAGCAGTTACGCGGCAAAGGAAGTCTACAGTTATGCAACGGCTCTTCAAAATGGGTATGAGAAGGTTAAAAAAAATGGCTTATTGACGAACACCTTCATTTTGGAAATTCAACAGACTTTAGAAGAAAATAGCGCAGGTTTTCGCAAACTTCCAGGCACTGTACTAAAGAACGACCGAACGGGGGAAGTTGTTTATAGCCCTCCACAGGATCAAGAACAAATCCGTACTTTAATGAACAACCTTGAGCAATTCATCAATGACGACAATCTCTGTGATTGGGATCCTCTGACAAAGATGGCCGTGATTCATCATCAATTTGAAAGCATACACCCTTTTTATGACGGTAATGGAAGAACAGGGCGCATTATTAACATTCTTTATCTCGTAAAATATGGTCTTTTGGATACTCCTGTTCTTTATCTTTCTCGGTTTATCAACCAGAGCAAAGGTGAATACTACCAACTTCTTCAAAGTGTTCGTGATGATGGAGGCTGGGAACAATGGATACTTTACATTCTCGAAGGTGTAGAACAAACTTCGCATCAGACTACGCATTTGATATTAGGCATCAGGGACTTAATGCAGTCCTATAAGCACAGAATCAGAGAAGAGCTTCCCAAAATTTATAGCCATGACCTCTTGAATAACCTTTTTCGTCACCCATATACAAAAATTGATTTTGTTATGCAGGAATTGCGGGTCACACGCATAACAGCTACGAAATACCTAGACGCACTTGTAAACCTTGGGATTCTCTCGAAACACAAAAAAGGAAAAGAAAATTATTACATAAATGAATCCTTATTCGATCTTTTGCTGAACGCAGGTACAAAAGCAGGCATTGAGCAATAGTAGCACATCATCATGCATAAAAAACAGCCATTTTCTATATATGACCAGCCTGTCATGTATAGAAAATGGCGATTTTCTATACACATTAGCAAAGGGAGTCTTATCCAGAAAAAGCATGTTTTTACGATTTGTTCATTCATTCAAGACTTTTAAATTATGTCCATTTATTCTTGATTTCAGGTATAAATAGGAATAAATGCATGGATCGTATCAAAAACCCATTTTCTCCTGGTGCTGGTGCGCCGCCCCCTGAATTGGTGGGTAGAGACCCAATCCTTGGAGAAGCTGCTATTCTTTTAGGCCGAATCAAACGAAAACGGCCTGAAAAAAGCATGTTGCTTACAGGACTTCGGGGTCTAGGAAAAACAGTTCTATTAAATGAAATTGACCGCAAAGCAAGGGAAGAAAAAATGAAGGGGTCAAAAACCGCTTATTAACCAAATCTTGTTATGTGACCGGAACACGATGTTCCAAGGCTCTATTTCTCCAAAAGAAATCGCCTGAATTAAGTAAACTTGAGTCCTCACAAGACAGCAAGGCTAAAAGAGAGGGGGCAGAAGTTGGAGCATCTGCAAGGTTGCAGTTTCCGGGCGGTGTATTGGTCGAAACGTTAGACACGGATCAAGCCTTGGACGAAACAGGAAAAGCAATAGAGAAGGGTGCTCTTACTTTATATGAAGCGGCTTTCATGACACAAGGCGTATTAATTCGCGCAGATATCCTTACACGCACATCAATTGGCTCACCTTGGCAGCTTTATGAAGTTAAAGCAACCACCTATCGGTCAATAGATCCTTCTTCAAAGAACGAGTACTGCCGAGACCTCGCTATTCAAACATGGGTGCTTGAGCAATGCAAAATCGATTTAAATGGAATTTTTCTCATGCACCTCAATCATAAGTGTGTATTTCCGGAAATGCATAACTTTTTTTAAGGTCATTGACTATACTTCGGAAGTCAAACCGTTTTTAGAAAATATTAATGATGAAATTCAGCAGCTGCAAAATGTTTTAATCTCCCAGCAGCACCCTATTATTGGCATAGGTCAACACTGTGAAAATTATTGGCATAGGTCAACACTGTGAAAAACCGCGCGATTGTCAATTTAGTGCAGTCTGCTGGAAGGGCCTTCCAACGTACAGCGTTTTCAACATTCCAAGAGCGCTCAACAAATGAAACTTCTTGAGGAGAATCGGGTTTCTGCTAGTCATCTTGTTGAAGCCGATTTTAATTCTGAAAAGCAAAAACGGGCTCTTCGTTGTTACCAAACGAACGAACCTTTCTATGATCTTCAGAAGACTCATACTATATTGGAGACTTGGACCTATCCGCTCAGCTACTTTGATCTTGAGGCCGTTAGTTATCCGATTCCTCGCTACAACAACAGCCGCCCTTATCAGGTTTGCCTTTCAAGTTTACTGCCACATACAAAGATCTTCTGAATCCGAATTAGAGCATCATGAATTTTTATTTGATGCTAATGCCGATCCTCGAGAAGTATTTATCAACGAGATGCTCAAAGTATTACCCTCTTCGGGATCAATCGTTGTGTATCATCAAACCTACGAAATGACCAAACTTAAAGAGCTCGCTAGTGACTTTCCTCAATATGCTGAGTCAATCAGATCCCTCCTTACCCGCATTGTCGACCTAAAAAAAGTGATAGAAGAAACCATCTATCATCCCGAATTTTTGGGAAGCTACAGCATAAAAAAGGTGGTGCCAGTACTTTTAAGGCAAAGTGTGAGCACGATCACCTTGCTGTAGGCGATGGCACGGAGGCGGTATGTAAGGATCAAGAGCTTGTTCAATTACCTCAAAACCCTGCACATACTAATATTCGAAAAAATCTTCTAGACTATTGCAGGCAAGACACTTTGCTGATGGTTCCACTTCACAAGGCTATCAGCTCAAACCATTAAAATCCGATAAATTCCAATAGCATTTTGCTCAAGATTAGTTTATAATTGGTACTTGAATTCAATCCACTATTGCTGTTGAAGAGATAACCGGAAGTAACTTTTATGTCGCGATATTTGAATGATTTACTCTCATCTCAAGATCTTACACCCGCAGAAATTCAGGCTTTACAAAACCTTCGTAATCAAATTCAAGGACAGCTATCCACATTGTCAGGTGATCCAAGATTCTACTATGCTGGCTCATATGGCAAAAAAACGATGATAAAAGCCCGTTACGATCTGGATATAGTAGTTTATTGGCCCCATACCACCTCTTACACAATTAAAGAAATTTATGATGCAGCCGGAAATGTTCTAAAAAAATATTGGACTAGCGTTAATTCTAAAACAGTATGCTGGGAATTGCCCTTCAAAAGTGGATTTCATATAGATGTTGTCCCGGGCCGTGCATTGGATGACAAATACTATGAGGCAAACCTATATCGCACGGACACGAAAACCACTCTTAAAACTAGCTTAAAAAAACATATTAAAACAGTTGAAGCTAGCGAACGCATTTCTGCAATTAGACTTATGAAGCTATGGCGGGAAAGGCGCAAGGTTCCTTTTCAAAAGTCATTTTTATTAGAGCTAATGACCATCGAAGCTTGCAAAGGAATTAGGACTGATGATTATCATACACAGGTAATGAGCTCTCTTAAATATATCCAAGATAACATTATCAATTGTCAATTGAGAGACCCTGCGAACACTAATAACTTTCTCGCGGATGATCTCAATATGGAACGTCGAACAAAAATTAAAGCTGCTGCGGGCAGTGCGCTTATGGCAACATCTTGGGATCACATATTTGGATAGAATTGAAGGTATGGGTAAAGGGAATAAATCAATAACTATAAAAAGTACTGTCGTTAAGAGTCCTATTAAGTTGGTCCGTGGGATTAAGCCGTCAGAGCGTCTAAATCTTTATGTAAAAGCTTGTGGGCGGTGCCAATTTATGGGCTGTAATCGTGACCTAATGCAACATGAGCTGACCCAGACCAAGGGAAATTTCGGCGAGATGGCACATGTAGTTGCATTTAAAGAAGATGGTCCACGTGGAGGAGAAGGAGTGCGCCCAAAAGACATCAATTGCATCGAAAACTTAATGTTGCTCTGCGCTCCTTGTCATAAATTAATAGATGATAATCCTACTGATTATCCTCGCGAAAAATTGGAATTTTTCAAGCGAGAACACGAAGACCGGATAAAAATAGTAACAGAGCTGGGTCCTGGAATGAAAAGTGCCATTCTTATTTTCAAAGCTCCTATACGTGGTCAGGATGTTTCAATTGATGAAAATCATATTCGGCAAGCTATGCTTCCTTATTATCCTGTTTCATCAAAGGGTTCTCGTATTGACTTAACTAATCAAAAGGAATCGCAAGAATCTTCTGAGTTTTTGGAAATTGCAAAGTCTCAAATAAAGCGTGTAGTTTCATCTCTATTTGATGTCGGCGGTGAAATTGAAAAAGCTTCGCATCTCTCAGTCTTTGGTATTGGACCTATGGTTCAGCTAATGTTTCTTGGAGCCGCACTCAGCAATAAAGTGCCAACTAGTTTTTATCAAAAACATAGAGATACGGATGATTGGAAGTGGAAAACGGAAGGCAGGTTAGCATCCTATAAACTTTCAAAAATTAAGTACTGTAATGCAAAAGCCCCTGTGGTGTTGATTTTGGCGCTAAGTGGAACTATTCCTTTTGCAAATCTTCCAGATTCTTATAAAGAAGATGCGTCGATTTACGAAATCACACTAGATGGACAAATTCCGCACCCGATGTTCTTAAGTCAAAAGGCAGATCTTGATGCATTTCGATCCGTCTACCTTGAAACATTAGGGATGATCACTAAAGAACATGGTTTAATCGAGACGATCTCAGTATTCCCCGCAGTTCCAGCACCGATTGCTATTATGTGTGGAAGAGAGAGGCTCCCCAAGGTGCACCCCAAGCTCCGTGTATATGATTTCGATCACGCTAACGGCGGCTTTAAGTTTCAAGCTATCGTTGGTGATTAGATCAAAGGTTTGGGCATTCTGCACAAAATCGCGGTGCAGTGGCGGTGCAACGAAAAAATATTTTGCCAATAAAATCCGGTAAAATCCAATAGCCTTTTATGCCTTTTAGCTCTATTATCACTGGTTCTTACCGGATTGTCTGAATAGTTCCCGCATTCGTAATGCGAAGGTCGTTGGTTCGATTCTGCCTTTGGGTACATTACCGAACGTTTTTGTTTGAAATAACAAGATGTTCGGCTTTTTTATGCCCAAATTCCCATTGAAACTGGTCTATCAGGGCAACAGCTTCATTTAAGCCAGTGGTTTGATCATTTCCATCCTCGAAATCAATTTTCCCGTGAATATCGAGGAGTTTTTTCGGATATATGGCGATGTTTGCTGGTAATGGAAATCAAGGTGACTTAAAAGTGACATCCCATAACGGCAGGACTTCATAAAGTTTTTGGTTTAGGTTGGCTAAACTCTAAGATTGGAGTGCAAACATTGCCGGAGAGAAAAGCAACCGTTGTAGTACATAAAATAGAATTGCGAAGCAACCTAGAAAAGTAAATATTTCCCATTGTAAATCTCCGACTGTGTGTAAAGCTCTTACTGTGTTTTTGTTTTTTTCAAGTTGTAAAAGCGCGTAAATTTTCATGACCTGGCTAGTAAATGCCCAGGACATAACCCATAGAAAAATCAGCAGCTCGAAGCCTAAAATAATGTAATTAATCATGCTTCCCTCTTTAATTAAATATCGCCTGCGGTTGCCAGGAACTGTATCCCTCTTAATTCTCATGAAACCTAAAAGATTGTCACTATCACAGTATGAAGCAGCCCGACACAGTAAGGTTTTCGCTACAGAGAAAAGTAAAAAATAGCTTCGCCGAATTTTTTATAGAAGTATATTTTTGGTTTAACGTTCGAGATTATTAATTCTTGCAATATGTACCTATTCATGATTTTTTTAAGATGGTGCAGATTGTTCTGTTACCATAAAATATAAGCCATTAATATTTAAGGTATTTAAGTGTATTGCTATAATTGTTAATTTAATTTAGAATAGTTTTTATCTCTAAAAAATTAAACTCAGTAGGCTTATGTCACTTGATAATAAAAAATTTAGCTGGGCGATTGGGGGGTTCTTGATTGCTTACCAGGTGCTGCTACTCGTCACACTGCCATTCTACCTTTATTTTGGTTCGCCCACTTGGGGGATGTGTGGAATTTCTTTTGTGCTTCTGTATTTAACAGGCTTAAGCATCACTGGCGGATACCACCGCTATTATTCTCACCGTTCTTTTCGTACCGGTAAGTTTTTAGAAGTCATCCTGCTATTCTTTTCAACTTTAGCCGGCCAGGGCAGTGCTTTACGCTGGGCTTTTGACCATCGTTTACATCATGCACATGTGGATACAGATGATGACCCTTACTCAATCAAAAAGGGATTTTGGCATGCCCACTTTTTGTGGATGCTTAAAAAACAAAGACCTATTGATCCAAAAGTTGTGCCAGATCTCATTCAAAATAAATACGTGATGTTTCAGCATCGATTTTATCCAGTTTTGATGTTTGGATCTAACCTCCTCCTTTTCTTATGCGTTGGCTGGCTCATGGGAGATTTTTGGGGAGCCTTTTTCCTCTCTTGGTGGACGCGCTTTTTTCTGTTGCATCACTTTACCTGGTTTATCAATTCCCTGGCCCATACCTGGGGGGATAAACCTTTTTGCCAAGAACAGTCCGCCGTGAACAATTATATCCTAGCCTTTTTAACTTTTGGGGAAGGGTATCACAATTTTCATCATACTTTTGCGCACGACTATCGCAATGGGATCCGCTGGTATCATTTTGATCCGACTAAATGGTTGATTTGGAGTCTCAGTTTTTTTGGGCTGGCAACTCAATTGCGTCAAGTGGATTCCTTTACGATTCAAAAACGCATGGTCCGTGAAAAGAAAAACCTTTTATTAGAACAAATCAAAACACTTTGGTATGTCAAGAAAGATGAAATTGAAGCTAAAATTCACGAGATCTCAGGACGCATTGAAAATAATATTCAAGCCTTTAATCAACTCAAAGAGCAATACGTAAACTTAAAAAAAACAACGCCAAGCTGCTCTGAATTGCTAGAGGAATTGCATCTGGAAATTAAAGCACTGCGAAAAAGAATGCGCAATGACTGGAAAGCCTGGAAGCATCTTTGTGCCTCACTCACACATTTGAAGCCGATCGAAGTTTAAGGTATACCGGACCCCAAAATCTGTGGGGTCCGGGATAGATTTAGGCGCGTGCCAAAGTTCCAAAGTCGATTAATTTGACTGTCGGAACCCCATCAATCAAGGTGATCATGACATTCTCGCCTTCATTTTCGCGTTCATAGATCTGTGCTTTACATAAAAAACTGATGGCACTTCGGTATTGTTCTTCTAACTCTTTTGTCCAGGGTGAGTATTTATTTCGAATCTCCCCTTCAATATACTCCATGGCAATCCAAGTTTTTCCAAAAAGAGTGGCACTTCCTAAGTAATGGACAATGTTTGGGTGTCCACCCAATTTTTGTATTTTTTCAAACTGCTTATGTTCTTTATCGCTCTCGATTCTAAGGATTTTAATAGCTACCTTTGTTCCATTTGCTTGATCTTTGGCTAAAAAAACGTCTCCATAGCAGCCCGAAGAACTGATAAGTCTTTTAATTTGGTAAGAGTGTCCCTCAATTTGATAGATTCTATGCCGATTGTCAAGTATCCACTCTACTACATTACCTTGAATTGTCTCAGGGACATTTTTGCACAAAATCCCTGCTTTTTGCAGGATATTTAAGATTTTTTCTCCCTCATTGATATTTTGTGATTTAAGGCGTAAAATACAGGCATAAGGTTCGCTATCAATGCGATCTGCCACTAATTTTGTGAATGGTTCCGTTCTCTCTATTTGTTTCCACCAAGAAAGTAACTCCTTACGTGATTCAGATACTGCTTTAGCTGTATGTTCAGTCTTATAGTAAATGGTGGGGGTTTGATAGCTTGTTGGTGGGCATTCCATGGGAGCTCCTTTGTAATGAAGGTATTATAAAATTTAATTAAGTAATCAAACTAATTTACATGAATTAGGGTCAATTTAAAAGCTTTTTGAACATTTGAAAATTATTCTGTAAGCTTAATTGAAAGAGGGTGTAATCCTTTTGTTTTTATCCAAAGGTCTGGTGCTAAAAGATTAATTTGAAAAAAATGAGATGGAAATTAATTTAATGCGCGAGATGGAAACTTTCGCTTGACGGGATGATACGCGCTCAGGTATAACCTAGTTTTTATGATCGGTGGCATGGCCAAGTGGTAAGGCAGAAGCCTGCAAAGCTTCCATTCCCCAGTTCGAATCTGGGTGCCACCTTTCTCTTTTCTCTCTAACTCCCTGCTATTATGCTTTATCTGATTGCAACTCCCATTGGAAATTTAGAAGATATCACGCTGCGCGCGCTGCGCTTACTCAAAGAGTGTGATCTTATTTTATGCGAAGATACGCGCCACAGCTTGATTTTACTCAAACATTATGAAATTCAAAAGCCTTTGAAAAGCTTCCATAAGTTCAATGAAGCTTCACAGGAGGATGAGATCCTGGCTTCTATGGCTGAGGGAATGAAAGTGGCGTTAATTTCAGATGCAGGAACTCCGGGCATTTCAGACCCCGGTAGTCGTTTAGTTCAGAAATGTGTGGAAAAAGGAATTCAAGTATTTTCTATCCCAGGCGCATGTGCGGCTATAGCAGCGCTCACATGTTCAGGATTAGCGACAGACCTTTTTCAGTTTTGCGGATTTTTGCCGCGTAAAAATCAAGAATTAAAGAAACATCTGCAGCAGCTTTTGTCGTATAAAGGCACTTCCATTTGCTATGAGTCTCCTCATCGACTTTTGAACTTGCTTAAAACTTTGCATGAACTCGCTCCTAAACGTTTAGTGGTAGTTGCAAGGGAGCTGACTAAAAAATTCGAGGAAGTATGCCGTGGCATGCCCCAAGAGCTTTTACAGCATTGGCAAGATAGAGTGATCAAGGGAGAGATCGTCCTAATGATTCAAGGAGAGGCAGAAGGGGAAAGCCAGAAGTGGGAGACGCTGACTCCGGTGGAGCATGTGCAATTTCTTGAAAACCAACTCAATATTACTCGAAAAGAAGCCATTAAACTTGCGGCTGATCTTCGCGGTATTTCTAAACGCGACTTATATCGCGAGTGTCTTCCTCCGCAGGATTAAGTTTCCTATTTGAGAATCCCCTTTTTGATTGTTTCTAAAGATCTAATTAGCTATGATTTACCTTTTTTATTTTATTAATGAGTCAATCCAATGAGACCTGAAAATCTTAAATCTCCATTTAAATTGGGTGAAAGAAAGGTTTTAATCGAAGATAGAGTTTGGTATGTCCCACTGCAGGGAGCAGCCCCGTCAGACTTTTTATTTCCTGGATGGGGATGTGAGACTTTTTTTGGCAATACTAATCCAGTCCATATCGAATATTGCAGCGGGAATGGCACATGGATCGCGGAAAAAGCTTGTGAAAACCCTCACATCAACTGGGTAGCAGTTGAAAAAAAATTTGAACGGGTTAAAAAAATCTGGTCCAAAATTAAAAACCGCGAGCTGCCAAATTTAATTGTCCTATCAGGAGAAGCTCTAAATGCAACACGCTGTTTTTTCCCCAATGCAAGTATTGCCGCTGTCTATGTTAATTTCCCCGATCCTTGGCCGAAATGCCGCCATGCTAAACATCGCTTAATTCAACCAGAATTTGTTGCGGAAGTCGCGCGCATTCTGGCTGAAAACGGTTCTCTCACGCTGGTGACAGATGCACCTGATTATTCCACCCAAATGATCGAAGTGCTGCGGCAGTGCCCTGCTTTTGATTCGTGTTATCCCGATCCCTACTATACTCAAGAAATGGATAATTACGGGTCTTCGTACTTTGAAGAGTTATGGAGGCAAAAAGGAAAGGTCATCCGTTATCATCAATTCAGGAAGCAGGTTAGCTAAATGTCTCAGGTGAAAATATATGAGTGCCCAGCATTGTTTTGTGAGATTCCTGCTGGTTATCAAGCGGTACTGATTTCGTTAGATGGGACAATCAAAGGAAATCTGAATTGGAAGTTAGAACTTGAATGGGCTTCAAAATGCATCCAGCAAGGTCTTTCGATTCTGTGGGAAATTCGTTTAGGCCTCTTTGATAAGCTTCCAATGCCGCTTTCCCACAAAACGCAATTTCTTTCGCTGGGCTTATCTCTCGAACATTTTTTGCAGGGTCCTTGGAAAGAGTTTCACGCCCATAGTTTAGGTATTTGTCTTTATCGGGGAAGTGCAGACTTTAGTCTTTGTTTTCCATGGGGAGATGAAGATCGTAGCCTTTTTCACGAATGGCTGAGAGATTATTTTAAAGATGTGGAAGTTTTAAATCGGGAAATGCAGTTTTCCGTGAGATCTTTCACTGATGTCGATCCCCAACAGCCTGAAGGGCATTTATTGGCTGCGCTTTACTGTCGAGATATAGCTGCCGATTACTTTGATTTACTGGCGGGAAATATGTCCCAGATCCTGCCCCTCTATCTTCTGCTGGATGCATCTGGGCTAACCAATCCGGCGGCACACATACAGATGCTTTTTAAAGAGCGATTTGCGCGTTTTGAATTAGGTGTCAAAGGTTCTTTAGTTGGAAACTTCCCCCTCGAGTGGGACTCAAATGGATGGACTCTGTCTCTTGAAAGAAGAGAAAAAATGGCTATCTGTTTACCCGATTTGAAAGAAGCTAAACCCTCACTTTGTCAACGTTTAAGCTTAGCCGTCAACACCTTGAATCAACAGCAAATTCCTTTCCGCTTAATTTTTGAAAACACCATGACCCATGAATGGGATGAACTGGATCTGCTGTTTGTCTTGCCTGCATGCTTAAGTGCGGAAGGAAAGCGTAAATTGATGGGTTTCTGTGCTGCGGGCGGACAAATTGTTTCTCTGGGGGAGCATTTGGGTCTGCCAGAAGAGATTTCTTTCCAAGAATGGTCTTCCAAATTTTAATCGCAATCCTCAAGATCTCTTCTTCAAAAACTCAGAGATTCAACATCAGTTTTAATTGCTCTTGATCAAAATAACGCATTTCCGCATGGTGGGTAACACATTTAAAGGGAGAATCGGCATGGCTCAAGGTAGTGATGAAGTCATTCATACAGTTAGATTTAATCAGTTAAAAAGCGTTGAACATTTGAAGAAATTTGCTGAGAGTCCGTTAGATTTGCGGAAAGAAGGTGTATTGACTCCTGCAAGGCTGATGAAATTTTCAACCGAAGCTGGCGGCTATAAGCTATTGTATGGAACTGAAAAAGTCACGGAAGAGGTGATGCAGGCTCTTTTTGATTTGGCTAAGGAACGGTGCGTGCTGGAGGAAATGCAAAGGATGCAATCTGGCGAAATCGTGAATCGTATCGAAGGTTTTCCCTCAGAGGATAGAGCTGCACTGCATACAGCTACGCGAGATTTTTTCGAACAGCCGCAAATGGCACCTCAAGCACGCGAAGCCGCAGAATTGGCTCGCAAGGAGGTTGATAAGCTTAAAATATTTATGGAGAAAATCGATCGTGACAACACCTTCAATGATCTGATTGTTATCGGAATTGGAGGTTCTGATTTAGGGCCTAAAGCGCTTTATTTGGCTTTGCAATATCTGCAAAAGGAAGATCGGTCGATTCACTTTATTTGCAATATAGATCCCGACGATGCTGCTCAAGCTTTGCGAGGAGTTAATCTAAAGAAGAGTTTGGTGTTGACTGTATCCAAATCTGGCACGACTTTGGAGACGTTGACGAATGAAGCTCTGGTGCGGGCGCATTTTGTGGAAAGCGGCCTAAAGCCGGAAGAACATTTTGTCTCTATCAGTACTCCAGGAAGCCCACTAGATGACCGCAATAAATACTTAGAATGCTTTCATATGTGGGATTGGATTGGTGGGCGTTATTCTGCCACATCTATGGGGGGCGGAGTTTTACTTTCTTTCATGTTTGGCTTTGAAGTGTATTGGGGGCTGTTGAAAGGTGCCAACGCCATGGATAAGGTGGCTTTGGTTAAGGATTTACACCACAATTTACCGCTAATTGGAGCCCTATTAGCTATTTGGAATCATAATTTCTTGGGTTATCCCACGCTGGCCTTGATTCCCTATGCCCAGCCCCTTTCTCGTTTTTCGGCGCATATTCAACAGGTGGAAATGGAGTCAAATGGCAAAAGAATCGACCGACAGGGTCTTCCAGTAGATTTTCAAACCGCTCCCGTGATCTGGGGTGAGCCTGGGAGTAGTGCCCAACATTCATTTTTCCAACTCATCCATCAAGGAACGGCGACCATCCCCTTGGAATTTATTGGGTATAAAGAAGGGCAGAGCGACAAGGATTTTATCATGAATGGAACTTCATCTCATGAAAAGCTGCTTTCAAATCTTTTTGCGCAGGCTTTAGCTTTAGCTCTAGGACAGCAAAGCGATAATCCCAATCAAGTTTTCCCAGGAAACACACCCTCGCACATCTTATTGGGGAAAACCTTAAATCCTTATTCTTTAGGGGCTTTGCTAAGCTATTTTGAGCATAAGGCCGTCTTTCAGGGATTTGTTTGGAACATTAATTCTTTTGATCAGGAAGGGGTGCAACTGGGTAAACGTTTAGCAAATCAAGTCTTGGAGTGTTTCGCTGCAAGAAAAGGATCGACTAAAACACCACATTACTCATATCCTCTTGGGGAAGCTTTTTTAAAACATCTCGATACCCTTACTTAAGGTAATAGAGTCTCAATATGGCCATTAAACTCCCTTTTGTGATTGAAGTCCCGAAACGCCATCAAGCCTGTATGTTAGGGGTTGAGCCTTTCGTGCCAGGCATGAATTATTGTTCTATTCTGATTAAAAACGAGGAAACATCTGATTTTGAACGTTTGGATTATTGTCTAAAATGTTGGGAAAAAGAAGGAAAGATTCCAGATGGCAACGTGAGTTACTGGAAATCTAAAGTTCCTCAAGAAAAGATGAAAGAAAATGCTTTCACCGGCACTCACGAAGAAAAGGCTTTGGAATTATTTAAGCAGGCTATGCTAGAAAATAGCGACGATGATGCGTTCATTTTAGCTCTGTGGCTAGTTAGAAAGAAAAAGTTAATTTTACGCCATTGCTTTCACGATCAGAGCGGGCAAGAAATTTATTTATATGAAGATCCGGCAACTGAAGAAACTTTCTCTGTCAGAAAAATCGCGCTCAGCAATGAGAAAGTGTTAGAGTTGCAGGCGAGGTTGGCTAAATCGCTACGTTAGAAAGGTGGCTACTCGCGTGTTTCTTTGTCCACGTGGCGCATTAATTCTGCCGAAGTTTTAAAACGATGGATGGTGAATAAATTTTGAACTCTGGAGAAAAAAGTTTTTGCTGGGCCTGCTTTTTTGCTCAGAAGGCCTTCGTTTAGAATTTGGACCAAAGTTCTGAATTCTGCATTGCGTGGGCGTTGGTGTTCTTCTATCACGTGTTTATAAAGCGCATTGACCACTTTAGCGGTTGAAATTTTTTTAAATCCTTTCTCTGTCATTTTTTCGTTAATGGGAAGGCACTTTATTTCAGTCCCTTTAATATAAAAATTCACAGGCTTAACTTCTTTTGCCTCATCGTGACTTTCTAAACTTTTTATGTAGACGCTGTAGGCTTCTAGAAGACGTGGTGTTGTGATAGGGGAAACCATAGTAAAAACCTCCATAATTAAATATATTATAATACATTTATTTAATCTGTTACAATGAAAGAGTTTTTATAGATGAAATCATCATCATGTGAAGAAAATAATAAAGAAATCGCTGATTTTATTATCTATATTCGCTCGGAAAAAGGGCTTTCAGAAAACTCGATTGAAGCTTATCTGCGTGATATCACGCATTTTGCCAACTTTCTGGGTTCCAAAAAAATGATCGAAGTTGTGGCGGAAGATGTCGTTGCTTTTTTAAGTTTTTTAAAATCAGCGGAATATGCGACGTCTACCTTGTGTCGGACCTTAGTTTCGATTAAAGTTTTTTTTCATTTCCTCAAGCGCGAACAGACAATTACGCAAAATCCCACACTTTTACTCGAAAGTCCTAAATTGTGGCAGCTTTTACCCGAAATTCTCCACCAGGATGAAATCGAAAGTCTTTTCTCCCAACCTGATCTTAAAACGGCACTAGGAGTACGCGACCGGGCTATTTTAGAGCTCCTCTACGGATCAGGTCTAAGAGTTTCAGAAGTTTGTGCATTGACTCTTTACTCCATAGATGATCATTTCATCAAAGTTTATGGAAAAGGGAGTAAAGAAAGGGTGATTCCAGTAGGCAAAATGGCCGTGGCAGCGGTGGATACATATCTGAATTTATATCGATGGCAGTGGGATAGTGAAAATCAGCACGCATTATTTGTCACTATGAAGGGGAAACCGATCCATAGAATCGCCATTTGGCGTGCAATTAAGAATTATGCGCGTTTAGCAGGCATTACAAAAAATATTTCCCCTCATACTTTGCGTCATTCGTTTGCGACTCATTTGCTTGATAATGGGGCCGATTTGCGCATTATTCAAGAATTATTAGGCCACGCCAATATTAGTAGCACGGACCGCTATACTCAGGTTAGCCGCTCCCGGATACAGGAAGCTTTCCAGCGGTGCCACCCGAAATGGAAGTAAATGATAGTAAATGACTTGCTATTATGCGCAAAATTTCTTTTACAGCAACCTATGATTGCGTTAACGTAACGCCATACTGCAGTTAGACAGGCGCTATGATTTTTGGCGGGTCGGTTTTAGGTCCAGCCCTTTGCTAACTTGAACAACGTGAGTGAGATTGTGTCGTCTGATGGCAGGATGTAGGCTTTTTTTATAGTTTCCATAAGGTTTTGGGATTTTTTTATGAATGATGGTCTCAATGAATTTACACTTTCCAAAAAAGTAAAACAGAAACTGAAGGATCAAGAATGGCTGAAAAAACAGATTGCTGAAGGAAAAACCGCTCAAGATATCCTAGAATTTTCTAACGAAACCATGGCAAAATTTTATCAGGCCGCGTACTTTCTTTTTGAAAAAAAAAAGTACACCGATGCGGCTAATGCTTTTCTATTTTTAGCGACCCTAAATCCACATAATCATGATTATTGGCTAGGATTAGGCATGGCGACTCAATTGAGCGGGAATTGGGAAGCCGCCATTGATGCCTACGAAATGGCTGCCATTAATCGCCTTGATAGTCCTGTTCCCTATTTTTATTTAGCCAAATGTCTTTTCGCTGTGCATGATCGCAAGAGCGCTTTAGAAGCGATTGAATTGGCCATCGATTACGCTGATGATCTGCCTGAATATGCCAATCTGAAAGAGCAGGCTTTGGCTGCACGTTCCTTACTACTGAAACATGGTTGAGACGGTTGCATAAGTCGAACCATCTTGCGCAATCAGCCAAAAAGTGAGTGAGGGGTCAAACTTCTCCATGCGTTGTGCCCATGCTTGAGCACTTGGCAAATCTTCAAAAAGCATGGCAGCTGTTGCCAAGCCATCTGCTCGCGCGCAAGTTGAAGCGCGTACACTGGCACTGGAAATACGGTTTGGCAATGAGATTAAAGGCTTGCCTGTCTGCGGATCAATAATGTGAGAATATGTTGTTTGGCCAATGGTCCAGTTTTGCAGATAATCTCCGCTGGTTGCGATGGCTTGATTATGGATTTCGATTGTGGCGAGCGCTTTAGCAGGATCGCAGCTGCCGAAACCACTCACAAAAATTTTCCAGGGACGTTGATCTGGATGCTGGCCGCTTGTGCGAATTTCTCCTCCCCATTCGACATATACATTTTCAAATCGCGTATTCAACTTTTCCACTAAAAGGTCCACGGCTAACCCTTTAGCAATACCCCCTAGATCGAGTTGGGTTTGATCTTTATCTTTCCAGAAATAATGCTCAGCATAATGAATGGATTCCCAGCCAGTCGCGGCGCGCCCGCTTGCGAGCTCTTCCTGTGCGGGCAGCTCACCTTTGGCAAATGCCTGACGCCAAATCTGTTGGATCGTTTCAATGGTAGGATCAAACTTTCCTTCACTTAAATGAACGATGCAGCCAGTTTCCGTTAAAAAATTCTCTAAAGAAGGGGAGAGTAAAATACGCTTTCCAGCTGGTTGTCGATTGAGATGGCTTAATTCGGAATGGGGATTCCACTTATTATATGTCCTATTGACCTCATCAAAAACTTGCGAAATGGCTTCCAGGACGAAATTTTTTTCAGTAAGCGAAAGTGGGTGGCCGATCAAGATGCGATAATTCATGGTCATCGCATTGCCGGTAAATTCATAAAGAGTAGTTTGAGGGGATTTCTGGCAGGAAAAAAGAAAGAGTATGAGAAAGAAGCGCCATGACAAGCGTTTCATGAGGTTGGTTTGTCCATACGTTGTAAATAGCTTTTTAGGGTGTTGCTGAGCAACATTGCGATTGTCATGGGACCCACGCCTTTTGGTACGGGCGTAATAAAGGAACAACGTGTTTTGGCTGCTTCAAAATCCACATCCCCCACAATTTGATATCCTTTAGGCAGATGCGGCGCTAGTACGCGATTGATCCCCACATCAATGACGACAGCTTCTTCTTTAATCATGTCGGCTTTGACAAAACAGGGCTGACCCATAGCAGCCACCAGAATGTCTGCACTTCGACATAAAGCAGCTAAGTTTTTTGTCTGACTATGTGCCACTGTGACGGTGGCATTGGCACGGGGCGAATTTTGCATCAGCAAAGCTGCCAACGGTCTTCCGACGATTTGGCTTCTTCCTAGGATGACAACATGTTTACCTGCGATTTTGATGCCAGAGCGTTCCAACATCACTTGAATACCAAGGGGCGTGCAAGGGACAAAGCCCGTGGAATCACCAGCTAATAGCTTGCCTAAATTCAATAAATGAAAGCCATCGACATCTTTTTCAGGATCAATAGCGAGCATGATTCGATCTGCGTGAATATGCTGGGGTAAAGGCAGTTGGACTAAAATACCGTCCACGCCACTGTCTTGATTTAACTGGTGGATGTGAGCGAGCAATGCCTCTTCAGCAATATCAGGGGGGAATTGATGAGTTTCAGACACAATTCCAATTTTAAAACAAGCTTGTGTTTTGCGTTTCACGTAAATTTCAGAAGGAGGGTGGTGGCCTACAATGATCACATGCAAGGCAGGAGGGCGTAGAGATAATTTTTTTATGGTTTCATGGAGTTCTAATTGAATCTCTTCCGCAATTTTGCTCCCATCAATGATCATCTTTTCTACCTGTAATATTTAAAGAGGTCTTAAAGGAACAGGGGATCGAAACCCTTGACCCATCTTATGAGCTTGAAAACACTTTACAATGTAATCAAAGATGGCTCTATGGTAAAAAATCTAAGTATTTACAACAAGTAGAAATTTTCAGGTGAAAAGGGGGCGATTGCAAGTCAATTTTCTTTAAAAAATCTTAACACAAATTTGTTATGTTTTAATTGCCAAATAATGTTATTTTTATTAAAAACAAGACTAAGAGTGAGTTCCCTGTGATTAAAATTTTTAGTAATCTGCAAAGCTTTTTTCACCGCATTACAGTACCCCAACAAGATAAAAGGACGATTTTACCTGCCGCACATTCAAGATTTAGCCAGCAAAAAAGTCCTCGCGAATTGAGTTTAAAGTCTTTTGTGGGTAAAAGTTTGAAATGGGTCGACACCCGCTTAAAACCTGCCGATCTAAGCCCGGTTCCCTCTCAGCATTTTCCGACAAATCTTGAAGAAAGACAAGCGATTGCCAAAAACGTCAAAGTGGGCGACACAATTTTCTTAGAGCTTACCGGTAAGCCAGATGAGTATATCGAATACGGTATTGTGTTTATGCAGAAATTTTCTCGTATTTTTAAACGAACACCCTCGCATTCTTTTAACAATACCAATACAGACCATGTTTCGATCGTGGTTGGAGTGGATGAGCAAAAAGGAGAGATATTAATCTCTGAATGTATGCCTGCCAAAGGTGAGAAAGTACGCACGGTGAGCTTTTTCAAAAGTGAAGCACGCGTTCATGAAGATGCGGCTTACAAGTATCACATTTTTCGGCCCAAGGACCCCACGTGCCACACTATTGCATTGCGTGCGGCAGAAGTTGGAAGCCGTTTGGGAATTAAACATAAATCCCTTCTTGGCGAAGATGAAGTTCAATCTTTGCCCCCTGCTACAAGCCCATTTTCCTTCATGAAAGCGATATATTCCATGTTGTCAAATGGATTCAAATTCAAAAGAAAAGAACAAGCGCAGGTGTTTAGATCAATTTTTGAGGAAGCCACCAAAGCTCAAGTCTCTATGCGGGGAAAAAAACCGCGTAAGTTTTTTTGCTCGATGTTTGTCGCTCACGTTTATCAACAAGCAGAGGCCGCTCAAGCTTGGGAAAAAATGATTCAAGAAAAACCTGAATTAAAAAGTTCATTGGATGATTTAATTGCTAACACCCGAAATGCCTCTGTAAAGAAACAAGCACAGTTGGTTTCTAAATGGTCTCAAGCCATGGCTAAAAGAGAAGGTGCTTTTTTAGCTCGACAAATGAGATTTTTTAAACTCAATTCTGATAAGATCAGCCCAGCAGGTTTTTATAACCACCTTGAGAAAAACTCAATCATGACAAAGGTTCTAACTCTGTTAACCCCTCTCAGCTAATGAAAGGGAACTGATTTCACTTGCAGAAAGCTTGTGAAATCAGTCCAAATTTCGATCCAGGTGGAGTTCCACGGCAATTTTGTGAGCAGTTGTAAACAAAAAAAACAGGACAAAACATTTTTTGCTATAATATTTTTTTAATCTCTAAAAGAAGAACACATGTCTAATTTTGAAATTCTATTTAATCGCTTACAAAAATCATGTGGCGAGCTATCGACTCAAACGGTTCAAAAAAAAGTATTAAATTCTCGCTTTAAGATCAGTGGAAAACACAGCTCTGTTGGAGAGCTCGTTCGCCGCATTGTTTTAGCAATACCGATTGTCAATCTTCTTTTCCGCAACTACGTTGCACTCACAAACCCCCAAGTTGTCGCCAAAACCCTCGTAAAATTTAGCCAAAAGCATATTTTGGAACTTAAACCTACGCAATGGATGCTATTGAACAAAGCTTTGCAAACACTAAAAAGACCGACCCTCTCTCCAGAGGCTCTAAGCAAAATAAAAGTTTATGAAGAGATCCAATACGCCTTTTGTAAGCAGAAATTATCCACAGAGTTAGCTGCAAAGCTAACGACAAAAGTCGATCAAAATAAACAAGATCTTATTTCAACATATTTGACCCAGATGAACCAAGCTGAGTTGAAAACAACCTTGATGAATTTTTCAGACGATCAGGTGGATCAACTTGCCGCCAAAATCAATCAAGCATTCGCAACGCCGCCGTCTTCGCCCTCTGGTCCATCTCCAACACCACCTCCTGGTCCATCGCCAACACCACCTCCTGGCCCATTGCCAACACCACCTCCTGGCCCATTGCCAACACCACCTCCTGGCCCATCGCCAACACCACCTCCTAGTGCCACTACGACTCCTACCAACCCAACGCAAACGATCTCCGTGATAGATCCTGGCCTGCCCCAAAATCTGTATTGTTTTATTGCGCACAATGATGTGGAGTGCATTCGCCCAAAATTCAAAAATAGATTTCCACACATAGAATTCATCGACATTTCGCAGATAGATCTGTGCACAACAGAACCATACAAAATTAAAGAAAGTGTGCAATTTCAGCAACCTTGCCAGATTGTTGTTTTGATTCCCTTTGGTGAACGCATAGATCATGTTATGTATGCTAAACTGTGCAAAGCTTTTCTCACACATTGCAACGGACATCTAGTCGTATCGACATTACAAAGAGATAGCTGTGTCAAGCTGGACAATTTTTATGAAGAAAATTTCGGAAAGATTAAAGAATTCGTTTCCGGACAATATCATGAAATCCTGGACAATACAGGCATGGGGAACCCTAAAACTGACGATTTTTGTGAAGAAGAAACGTATTTTACGCAGCTCATTGCTGCTTTTAATAAAAAAATCGTTTAGCCTAGCCTCGTTTTTAGAAGCAATTTAAAGCGCCGGATTATGAATAGCCCTGTCTCGAAAACATTAGAGACGCCGTTGCATCTTTTCCGATTGGCTGCACCCTAGACAAACAAAAGTTTCTCTGGTACCTTCTCAGCTATTTAATTCCTGCGAGAAGTTCCAATGTATGCTAGCCCTCCACCCCTCGAACGCCCCCCTTCTCATGTCGTAGCGATTGAGCTTGCCAAAACTATTAAAGATCAAAAATTCACACGACCAAGTTGGAAAATGCTCCTGAAGCTGCCAGAATTCCCTCTTAAAATTTTGCAAATTTTTGGCAGCAATAACTTCAATCGTGTGAAAGGTCTTACGGGAAGTAAAGTCAGCCAAAAATATGCTGAAATTGAAGGCGATTTTGTCGAATTTATGCGCGAGTACTTTGAAGTTTTAAGGGAGGGCGGGAATCTAAAGCCGGTGCGAGCTTCACGCCTGGGAAGCCGCTCTTCTTTCGCATCTCGTAGCAGTTTAACCCTGCGCATACAGGTACTCCTTGGCCTTAAAGAGTACTTGGGGCTTCATCCGTTTCCCTATCAACTCGCGTGCCACTATCGCATTTATAAAATTCTGCCTTTTGAAAAGGAAGGGGAAGCTCCTTTCACTTATGCCAAAAGAATTCAAGATAACCGCATTCGAATTATCAATGAAGTTTATAAAATACTGGGGCCTAAACCCCCTCGCGAGCCTTTATATTTCTCATTCTATCTGCACGAAGTGCTTGATCATGAAATGGCTCTGTTAAAATGCCGCGCATCCCCACATGTACCAAGCTGGAGGCTATGCATCGAAGAATGGGCTAAAGAAAAGGACGAAAATGCTGAAATTGTCAGAGTTGCTCAGGAGTTATTGAAGATGCATCATCTGACCCCCTTGTTAAAGCAAGAAGAGACATCGGAAAAAAGTGACAATGATTTTACGATGGAGCTCTCAAGTATGATTAATGAAGCCGACTCTTTCTATACGTTTATCCTTACTAAAACTATTGCAGAAATCATCTGTGATCTGCTCCGTGAAAAATCGATTCAGTTGGACAACTTTCTGCTTTCTCTTTTCGAGAATTATATTCAGGAAGAAGCCGATCGTCAGGCCTTGATGTTTTTCGTCAGTGTGATGATTCAATCTTATCAAAAAATCCCCAAAGTTGAACCGCGCAACTTTACCTATGAACCTTACAGAGGAATTTTGCGGGATCAACTGAAACTCATTAAACACCTCACATATACTTATGTCCACCAGAAGCACCCAAAGGTAGAGAGTTCGTATCAATTGCCAGTCGAAAAGCAAGCGCTTCATGAATTGCTTTTGTCTTGTTTGCTCATGATGCATTTTAGTCAGTTATTTACTAAATGTTCCATTGAGGATAAGCTTCAGATGCTTCAAGGTATTTTAAAAATGAGCCGCTGGGAAAAAAAGGCTTTGTATGCAGATTGTTTGCTTCAAATTCCTTCCAGAAAAATCTTGCAAGGATGCCGTATAAGCGACGTGTTAGTGAAGTCTCATTTTTCAGACCAACGCAAAGCTCTTTTGATCATTAAAATGGAGCTTTTTCATTTAGGCTTAAGAACAGAGCCTGGGGGTGGAAAAAATGATAGTCCTATGGATTTTGCGGGTTGCTACCAGTTCCTGGAGAGAATTGCTCAATTTTCGCACTGTGCAATCCCAGAAGATGCCCTTTTCTTTGGCTTGTTGTGGCAATATGTGGAAGAAGATGAAAATGATCTTTTAGATCATATGGAGCGCCTCCAGCGGGAAATTTCACAGAATTATCTCAAACAGTTTTTTATTCCTTGGAATATTGTTGAGCAAGTTAAAATCTCTGGACTTCTTAAGTATTACAAGTTTCCTAACGGCCCAGACTTCTCTGGAGTGGAGGGGCAGCAAATGCTTGAATCCGCTGAGCGTTCAGTTCAGTCCTTAAGGGATTGCGTAAGCTATGCCCTTATCCCTGAATGTTTTCCTAAATGCTACCTTCCCTACGTATTTTTGATGTTGAATTTAGACGATTTATCCCTGGTCTCAGCAAGAAAATGGGGCTTTCAGCATCGCTGTGTGTTAAGAGAATTGACCTTTCAGTCCAGAACAATGTGGGTGGATGCTTTTTGGAAACAACAAAGAGCTCAGGAATATTTCCATCTCTCCTTTATTTTTTTAGCTTCTCTTCGCTTTCCGCACTCTTGTTGCTTAGAAGTCTCTCTAAATATTTCCAGGAGGAGAATAGAATGGGATGAGACACTTCAAAAGCTCTTATTTATTTTGCTTCCCTACTTGTGCGATGATTTTCAACAGAATGTTCAAGAGGTAGGGGGAAGGCAAAATTTTTTTTCTCTGGAGGACATCTTATCAAAGACTGTTGATGATTCAATCAAAGTTCTTTGGCAGGATTATAAAGCTGATGACAAGGAGGAGATTAGCCGCAGTCTGTATCAATTTTGTTATGATTTGAAAGTCGGTACCAGAGAAAGCATGTTGCGGCTAGCCTCATCGTTTCCAGAAAAAAAGGTTTTAGGCAGAAATGTCTGTGTGGCAAATGGTGTGTATTCACTTGTCCCAGGTTCCTTGGATCCAAAGGAGGTGATCTTTCAAGAATCCTATAGAGAATTGGCCTCCGACCTTATTGCGCAAGTCTCTAAGAATAAATCTGTTGTTCTGGAAGATTTTTTCAAGCTAGATCTCGAAGTCCCTTACTCAGTGAGCGTGAAGTATAAGTGTAATTTTGAAGAATCAGGGCGCAGCCCATCCCTCTTTGAGCCGTTAGTTCAAGAGAGTGTTAAAGGTAAAGAAAGGGAAAAGCCGAAGCAAGATTTTGCGGCGCCTGAGGAATTTATCTCACCCTGTGAAGAAGGGCTAGGGGGAGAAGAAAAGCGGCTGCATGAAGTGATTGTTTTTCTGACTGAGCTTCCCGATGTTTCATTCACCGTCGTTTATCCAATGCTACCTACAATCGAGTTAATTTGTTGGCAGCTTGCAATGCTAAAATCGAGGTATTATGAAAAGCATCCCCTACAAAAAGAGTAGAGGATGCTTTTTGATTATCTAACGCCTTCATCAGGAGTTTCATCAGGAGCATCGTCACCTTCATGTTCGTCTTCTATCCCTGGGATGGGACCAAAATGAACAGCATGGACAGAGTCTGGAATACTTGCAGTCAATCCAGCGATTACAGCAAACAATGTCAAGAAACGTGTAATTAAAACTTTCATAATTGCTCCTTTGTTTGTAATTCCCTAAATATATTTTTAGCACATTTAGTTTTTTAAAAGCAATTTTTTTTAATTAATTAGTTAACTAACTTGGTATGCCCCTAATCCTTGTAACGCGGCGGTTGTCGCTGCCGAGCTCGTAAAAATTAATGGCGGTGCAACTTTGCGCGCTTGGCTGGTATCTAATAATCTGCGGTTATTTCCCCAGGTTGCCCCCCAGCTACCTAATGCGAGATTTTGAATGATATAGGCACCTAGAGGGGTATCTTGAAAACCTGAGTCGTCAAGATTTTCCGCGATTGAACTCGCTAAGAAATAGGCTAGAACAACATAAAAAGGAAAAACGTTGGTGTAGTAGTAGGTGGAATTGCTTGTTGCTCGTACAATGGTTGTGCTTGCTCTTACTATAAGTGATTGGGGCTGAACTGGTATGGGTGTATTCTGTCGTTTCCTTGGATCCAAATGTTTGCCCACGAGATAGGTGAAAACGTAGCCAACGAGCATTCCGCCTATAATAGAACCCATTGAAATTTGATCGCGCGTACTTCCTGTAATAAAGGTCCAAAGAGCAAAAGCCACTGTTGCCAAGAGAAAACCACCTAGAGCCAGGATCTGTTGCCCTTTGTCTTTCATATAATTGATAATCCTGCGTGTTGTTGACAGGGGTGTAGAAGGACTTTTATTGGAATTAATCGCAGTGGTTTCCGCCATATTTCGAAATTCACGCACACTGAAATGGTCGTCATTGTAAGTAATCTCAGAACTGTTGCTCTCAGTATCAATGGCTTGTGAATCCTCAGGAGCTAGCTCAAAAGAACATTCATCTTGGAATTTCTCCCGACATCCCGCACTGACAGCTCCCACCAAAGCACCTGCTATCATCGCATCCGGACGTGTCCAAACAGCGATTTTTCCTGTGAGAAAGCGTGGAATAATCGCATTTGTAATGGCGATGGCGATGGGAAAGGTTACACTCAAGATTTTTTCTGAGGTGTTGATGAGTGAAAGTGAACATGAAGTGCTTACAGGGCTATCTGCCATATTTTGTTGAGCAATCCGCAAACGTTCGCGGTCACGCCATTTACGCGCAAGCATACTTAAGAGATTGAATACAGCATTTGCACCCATAAAAATGCCAAAATCATAGACGTAAGGCAAGTCTAGGGTAGTTCCAAAGTATAAGGCTGCGACGCTGGCGACACTCTTAGCGGTGGTAAGCAATAAAACATGCTTAATGTCTCGCGGGTCCCCTTGTAACATAGGAATCGGTTTTTTAATGCCCAGGCTATTATTGTCAAGGACTTCAGATTGAGTGCTCGTCACAGCGTTGCAAAGGGCATCTGTCGTTAAAAAACTTAAAAAAACTTCGATGGGAAAGATCATCAATTGATTTGCCAGAGAGGGAGATATGATAATGTCAGCCGTGTTGAGATAGGCCTCGGTGGCAACAATAAATCCTTCTTGTGAATAATTATTAATAAAATTTGTTAGCTTATGTAATTGTTCCGTGGAAAGGATATTCCGTAATAGCAGAGCTGTGCCGCTGCCCATGCCAATATTTGCCGCTAACTCAACCAAGGGGTGGCAATCCCACGCAGAAATATTCCATATTTTGACGCCGATAGCTCCGCCATTTAATGCCAGTAAAGCTATGGTAGTAATTGTTTTGCACGTGTTGGATTTAGGAGATTCCGAAATGCGGAATTCTAATGTTTCGGGAATCAAGGGTTGATAGTCATCATCTGTATCGTAAGTAACTTGCATCTTTCTACACCTCGTAGTCGTCTTGTTAAGCTGTTTGCGTTTTGTGTTTATGCAGACTATTCTATAGGGGATCTTAGAATAGAGTACAAGAAAGATTAAGGGAATGTGGGGTGAAACCACGCAGACGTAGACTTGAGTTAAGCTATCTACGAAGTAAAAAAGCTTGTAAAAGATTCAACACAGAAGCGCAAAGGAGGCAGGGACGCAAAGAGGAGGCATCCTATTCAGAGAATTCCTTTGCTATCCTCGTGTTTCTTTCTTTTCTTCTCCGATAATAGAGATCAGTTGGCCGCAGATTTGGGTTGTCCCAGGATATAAAAAGGCTTAAATTCATCGAATGTTGAACGATTTGGGATGGGTACAGAGGTATTTAAAACAGTAAACCCTAAACCTTCATACTGCTTTCGATCAAAATAAGGGGCCGCATAAGAGGTGATTAGAATAACTCCGCTTGGACTTAGCCATTCTTTGCATCTGCGTAATAGATCCTTTGACTTAGACTTAGGAAAAACAGTGTAAGCAACGATTGAACACAAAATAATGACATCTGCTTGGTCAAGAAAAGGTTTGCAATCAACTGTCATTAAATCGTCCTCGTGGATTGTCAGTTTGCTTGTCCAACTTAAAAGTTGCTTGGCTTTTTGTAAAGAGGCTTCATTTTTGTCGACTGCATGGTACTCTGCGATTGCATTCTTTGTGGAATCTGAACAGCAAAGCAGCCGGCTGGCTAGCTTGCCATCTCCGGCGCCAAGTTCCAGGATAGTCAGTTGTTTTTGCATAATATGATGTATTTTTTCTACTCCTGCTACAAAGCAAGGATATATGACGTTGTCAAAATGTGACACCATATCATCACCGGTTTCCTTCCAAATGTCCCAGTGCTCTGGGCTGTAGACTTTTTCATCATTCCGGCCGTTAAATGGGCGTTCATAATATTCATATTCATCTCCACTTAGATAGGGAAGGGGAATAAGTCTACTCAAAGGCGGCATCTCTTTTTTCTGAAGAACATAATGTTCCTTGATCAACCGACCTTCGCTAAGAATGGAAAAAGTCCATCTTTCTCTAAGTGTGGGAAAGTCTCTAGCAGATGCGATATGGAAATACGAATTGTGAGTCAATGAAGTTATTTTTATTCTTATAATGCAATCAATTTTATCTTCAGTAATAAAAACAGGCTTTTTTTCGAGTCGTATATAAACTGTTGATAATGCAGTAAAATTGTCATCTTGAGTTTTAGTCGTTTTATTCTGACAATTGAGATAGGCCTCTTTAATCATCTCAGCAAATCGGAGAGGAATTATTTCCCTGTATTCAGGCCTATTATCGTCATAGGGGAGAACCGAGCTAAAAGCATAAGGATTTGACCCCTCTTCTAAATGATTTGAGGAAGAGCTTATGTGATAATTTTCTTTACACTCCATAAGGACCCACATAATTAAAAATTAGAGAATTAGTAATCTATAAAACGATTTTTGCGAGAATTGTAAGGTTAAAATGCCTTAATTACAATGTTAAAATACTCTTGGGCAGGATCTTAATTTAAAAACCTCAGACTGGGGGATTGGGACATTTAATCGTTTTCAAGATAGTGATTGTCGGTGCAGAATAGCTAATCCAATTCGGATTAGAATTGGCAATTTTGGACGGTCCAAATATATAGCCATGTTTGTAGGCGCACAGTAGCCGAATAGGCCGCAGTGCCTCTAAGTGGTATGTGCACTTTGGCTATTTTTTGATTTTTTTATCACTTTCTCTAAGCGTTTTGACAGTAAGCTCGGTGATGGTAAAGGCCAAACTTTTGAGTTTTTGTGGATCACCAAAGCACTCTTGATAAATTGTATGGATAGAATCCTGTAAAACTTTTGGAGGCAGCGCTACTCTAAGAGCTTTCTTTTTAAGCGCATTCTGTGTGCTCATACTCTGATTCAAGAGGGTGATGACCAGATTTGAAGTGAGTTCAATTTGCTTTTTAAGTTCTTGTTGAGGATCTTTAACGGGCGGAGTTGGCGGCTGTTTACTAAAAAAGAGTTTTTCTACATCTTCTTGTTTCTTGAATTTTTTATCTAAGTTTTCGGTCAGGGTGGACAGTAATTTGTCGGGAGAGTTGCTGTAAGGAGCTAAACTATTGCTTAATACCTGGCAAAGGGTATCTTTGACAAAGTAGACGATAGCGTCTCCACCCCCTAATCCTTGTGCTGCATTTCCGAAAGTTTGTCCTAGAAGAGCTTTGAGAATTTTCTCGTCGATTTTGCCCATTTTAAATAAAACATCTACGGCAATTGTTCCATAGATATCTTTCAGGGCTTCTTTAGGTCCTGCCGTATTAAATTTTTTGATGCGATCAAGCATAGGAAGATGTTCATCCGTGCTTTGGGTATCGCCTAGGAATTTATGGATTTTTTCGGCTAGATTAAGCGCACTCGCTTGCTTGGTTTCTTGTGAGATTTCGGGAATATTCAAAACGTCTTGAGTCCATCCTATTAAATCTCCCGCAATTTTCTTGTAAAGTTCATCCGGAGCAGGGGAGGGGGTAGTAATAAAAAATTGATTGAAGCGTTCAGCGATTAATTTGAGATGTTGTTCTTCCTCCAGTTCGTGTTGCTGGCAAGCTTGAACGAGCTGCTGATTAATCGCTGAAAAAACTTGATCGGCCATCAATTGATCCAACGCAGCTTTATTTTCTAGTTTATGCAAAACTTGCTGGATCTGTGCTTTAATTTGCTGTTTGACATGTTTTTCAATAAGCTGCCCAATGGCGTGTTCAATGAGTGTACTCCCTTCAGCTTTGGCAGTATGAAGATGTTGCATCATGGTTGGCGTTAACAGTTGATCGAACAGAATCTTTCCCTCTGAAAGCAGCAATCGAAATTCTTCAGGAATTACTTTTTGACGCCAGAGATTAGCAATTGGATTTTCACCGGGGACGCTGGGGAGAAGCAATTGGTAAAGTTCATCGATCATTAAGGATAAAAAGGCGACTTCACTTTCTTTATCCATGCCTGTAATTTGACGTTTGATGGCTGGATGGCACGCAGGATCTTTAGCAAAATCGAGAGGAGTTTTAGAATTAATTTGGGCTTTGATATGTTCATCAATAGCCTTGATCCCTGCATCAAAAGCTTTTGCGTAAGCTGCGTTATGAATCAGATCTGCAGTTCTTTCCGTTAAAAAATCCGTGATGTGCATGAAATTATCATGCAGCATCTTATCGACAATTTTTGAAAGAGATTTTGGCCCTAATGTTTTTTTCATCATCAGATCAAAGGTATCAATTTTTTTCTCGAGTAAGAGGATTCCTAATTCTTCGAAGACAGCATTAAAGGTCTCCTCGTGAAAGTCAGTGCGTAATTTCTTAGGGTGTTGGGAAAAATCAGATAGTAAAGCCCAATCTAAAAGAGGCGCGATATAGTTTGTTTCGAGATTTTGCCCTGGAGGAATCTGAAGTTTGGCTAGCCGTTTACTCATCGCTTCGCGAATTTCTTCTTTAAAGACGACATTTTTATGAGAGGGATCAATCAACCAGTTAAAAACTTGCTTCAGAGAAGCTTCGATTTCTTCTTTAGGGATATCTGTATTATTGAGAGTTTGAATGAGTGGAAGAGAAGCCTTATTAGCAGTTTGCACCAGAATTTTAGCGAACGCTTTTAAGTAGCCAGGAAGAACTGCCATCCCTTTATCTAGATATTGCATGCGTTCATTGACTTCATATTTATCATGGATGCAATTAAAAACTTTTTCCATCAATTCGTGAATGGAAAGTTGCATTTGGTCGAGGGCTGGTGAAAAATGTTTAGTGGATTTTTTGAGTTTTACATCCGGAGTTGGTTTGGTCGATGCGAGCTTCACAGAGAAAATGCGGGATTTTTTGGGGGGCTCGACGGGTTTGGGCTGATGGATCAAGTGATCCGCTGTACTCAGAATCGTTATATTTTTATCGAGAAAGGAATTAAGATCAGATTTTTTCTTCCAAAAACAAAGCGCTCTAAACACCTTAACAAAAAAACGAGAGAATTTATTTTTTTTGGCGGCAGGGGTAGGTTCTGCGAGAGTGCGTTCATTGAGATTAAGATGATTGATTCTAACCATATGTTCTCTTTATTAAATTATTAGAGACTAATTCTAATACATTTCAATAAAGATTACATTAAGGGAGTTTATGTTAATTTATTCTGAAATATTTAACAAATGACTAGGAGATCGATTTCAGGAGGGAGAATTTTGCCGATTTCACGGACAATATTTCCTTTGATAAATTGAAAAAATTTATTGCTGCGTGGCATTCCAAGGATAATACGCGCACAGTGAAGTTTCGTGGCGACATCTAAAATTGTATTAGCAGGGTCATCGCTGACGACATAGATAAAATGAAGTTGACCGGTTTCTAAATGCTCTTTAGTAAAGTCATAGATCTCGCAGGCATCCTCATCTTCGAGCCAATAGCGAGTTCGATCATCCTCAGTAATCACTTGCTGCTCTCGAATAAATAAGAGATTGAGAGGCTGCTTGCTTTTATTGCTTTCCTGGATCGCAAAGTGCAAGGTTTTGCCGATGTGCGTAACGGCACAAAGACTGGATCCGGCATGGATGTGAGTGGATTCTTCTGTTACGGGCTCGTTTTTTAATGAAGCTTTGCGGGCTTTCCATTTTTTTTGCTGTCCCTCGATCACCCACCCCCGCAATAAAAGGCCTATGGCTAGGATAGAGATGGCGAAATTGCGCGCATTTGGTTTATTAATGAGCAAGGAGCATTCCACAGCAGCCATGATCAAGAACGTGACCATCATGAGCCCCCTTTCTTTTTTTGAAAGGTTAAGACTCCAGTTGGTTGAAGTAAATCCTAAATTGGTGGCAATTGCCCCCACAAATCCAACAGCGTAAAGATTAGCCAATTCTGCGACATCATTAAAATAAAAAACCAGTGCAGCTGGAATCGCCATCGCTAAGATTAAGGGAACGTAGGGTACTCCCATACCGTTTAATTTTTGAAAACTGTAAGGAAGCTCGCCATCGCGTGACATTACAAATAAAAGCGAGACTAAGGCTACCATCGCCGTATTGACGGCGGACAAAAGTAAAATTAGGAAGACTATCCCGACGACCATCCCAAATAAATGGCCAAGCTCGGGGCCCAGGAAAGCCGAAGAGAAGTGAGTTCCCATGTATTTCAACATGAAGTCTCGGATATTTGCTTGGTCAGCGGCATAAACTTCACCATTCATCACTTTCAAATCTGGCAAGGCTAGCATGGCTAGTCCTAGTAGCGTAGTGAAGAAAGAAACTTCAATCATCACCCATAAAAGGGCTGAGTTAGAGGTCTTACTCACCGAGGGAGAACTTTCATCGGAGTCAGGATTTAAAGGCATCACTCCTGTTGTATTGGCAATTGACTCCACTCCCGAAAGCGCGACAATGACACCGACAAAATGGTTCCAGTTGAGATTGAAATCTCCGCTCAAGGGCTGAAGATGATGAACAGCGGTTGTTAAATAAGGAATGCTGAAGATCCCTAGGAGAATGACGACAATGACTGTCGGGATCGCAACAAGAACAGCTAAACTGCCGGAATGCTTAGGGCCTAAAAAATTTAAACAACCAATTCCAATGATGGATATAATCGCCCATTTTTCGGGATGGGGCACACCCAAATAATTAAAAGCAGAAAGCGAGCTGAGCGAAGCTGTTACAAGATAGTCGGCGATTAAAAAAAAGGCACCGACCAGGGCTAGGATTTCCGACTTACTTCTGACGCTTGCATAGACGCCACCTCCATTTGGATAGAGGCGGCAGATGGCCATGTAGTTAATTCCGACCAAAATATTTAAAAGTCCGACCAAAGCAATAAACCAAAATGAGCTATAGCTGGCCAACGCAAATGCTAAACCTAGCACATATGCTTTACTGGTGCCCCAGTCTCCATAAAGAATGGCGGCAGCTCTATATGTGTTAACATTGCGAGGACGCTTTGTGTGGGTTGTAAACATAACTTTAGCTCATTCCATCTGAAATCGATTTCGAATTCTTTATTGATGGTTTTGGTTTTTTTGCCAACCCTAATTAGTTTTTTCAGAAGAATTTGTAGAACTTTCCTCTTCTTTCTCTTCTTCGCTCATTTTTTTAGTTTCCGCGCGATCTTTCTGGCGTTGAATTTGAACGGAAGCTCCCTGAAGGGCTTCAACCCCTGTCGAGGCTATTGTAAAAATCAAACTCTTCAGAGGCACCGGTTTTAGAATTTCTTTGTAAATCATGCGAATGGCATTATGAATAGCTTCTTGTTTAGGAACAAAAAATTCGCCGATAGAGTGGACATGATTTTTGACACCCAAACAAATTGCCTTGTAAGCTAAAAGCGAAATCAACCCTAATTCTTTTTCTAAGGCGCCTTCTCTTTCTTCAGAAGTTAACGGTTTAGCCTCTCCAAAAAGTAATTCGTTTACCTTTTCTTTATTTCCATAGGCGTTGGAACTGGCCTGTATCAACGTAGAAATAGCAAGTTGATGCGAAGAGGCAATGCCGCCCAATGCTTTTGAAATGAGTTGACTAATGCCATCTTTAGCTGAATTAGCCAATTTTTTGCTCCCAGGAAATGCTTCGAGTTTTCCGATTTCAAAAACAATATTAATAATTAAGTTCCCATAAAGCTCATTTTTTTCGGTGGCCTCCGCGGAAGCAAAAAAATTGGTAAAGCATTGGAGCGCACTTTGTTCAGGATTTTTATGCCACTGTTTTTGCAGGTCCGCAATCAGTTTTTCATATAAGCCGTCAAGCTGAGAAGGGGGGATTTTATATTTGGTGAACAATTCGTCAAACGTTTGAGCTAAATTAAGTTTTACATTTTCATTAAACTTTTTCTTAAGTTCAGAGAGCTTTTCGGGAGGAACTTCAGCGGTTTCATTTCCAATGTCTTCAAACAAGTAAGCAATTTCTTTGAGGCTTTCAGGAGACGAAATGACCTGACGGACGTAAATGGAGATTAGCAGGTGACTTATAGAGGGGAGTATCTGCAATGCAAATAGCTCATCCCGCCTTGCAGGTGTGATGAGACGATCCACAAGATCTTTGAGTTTTTCCACCAAGAACTTCTTGGCTTCTTTTTTGGCTAATTTGACTACAATCTCTTCAGTATAGGAAATCATTGTGCCTTGCGTATGCTCAATCACTTTCATGAAATCAGCTGATACAATCTGTCCCATTACCCGCAGCCCTTTTTGGATGAGCTGTGTAAATTCGTCTGGAATCACCACTTGGTCCCATAAGTAGGCGATACCGTCTCTCTCGACAATATGCCCTTCTGGTGTATAAACAATTTGAGGAGGGCACAAAACTTCCATAAGTCGTTCTGCGAGTGAAGAGTAGTACTCCATCTCACTAAGCATTGCCAAATTCGGGCCATCCTTAGCGAGAATTATTTCCTGCACCGTAGGATGGCAGGCTTGTTTGGTTTTAGCGAATTCAAGGGCAAAGGCTTTATCCGTTACCTTAGGGATTTCTCCTGCAGTCACTTTTTGGCTAAGGGTCGCTTTAACGGCCAAAACAGATTCTATGTGCGTGGAAAATTGTTGAATGACATCATTAAATTTGGTGGGATAATCCGCATGATGGATTAGAAGGGCGAGCCTATCACTCAAAATGTCCGTCATTTTTTTGACATTTTTAGAAGACATGTTATGCACAAGATGGAAGAGATTTTGCTTCCCTAACGTTTTTTGGAGCAGTTGGAAATAGACGTCAATTTTTTTTTCGATGAGGAGAAGAAAGACCTCTTCACGGACACATTCAAGCGTTGCTTGATCAAACTTGAGGCCTTGCAGAGGATGTGTTTTGGATTTAGGATTAAAAAACCATTTTAGCAAGGGTGAGACATAGTGGCTCTCCAGATTTTCGCCGGCCGGCACAGGGATTTTCTTAAGGCGTTTTTTTAAATCTTTAGTAATGCTTTCTAGCTTTTCTCCCTCAACCAGCCACAAGAGGATATTTTCCACGGAAGAATCAATTCCAGGCTTTCCTTTATCAATTAGTTGGTCCAGCAAAGGGTCTTTTTTTTCTTCCATGAGCTTAAAAATAGGCTTAGAACTTTTATTGCCAATTTGAACAAGAGATTTAGCGATGGCTTTAAGTTTTTCAGGCAAAACATCCAATTGATAACTATCGAATGATTTTTTGGCGTATTGATCATAATAACATTCGAAAATCTGCCCCGCAAAATTCCCGAAAAAATCGCGCATATCTTTTAAAGAAGCATCAAATTCCATCGAGGGTTTTACTTCGTAATTTTTTGGATGATCTAAATCAATAAAAGGGAAGGAAATCCCTTGAGAAACAGGTCTGACTTTGACACTTGGGGCTGCTGTAGGATTCTTTTGGGAGGGTTGTTTTTTAGCAAATTGATAAGCAGCATGGCCGAGAAGACGCATATCTCTGGGGGTCAGTTTAAATGGCCTTTTCCAGAAAAAAATTGAGTAGAAGATTTTGCGACTGACTTGAGCAATCTTGCCATTTATTTTATGAATAATAGATTTTTTGGGGGGGGGATTTTTAGGGGAAGGAGGATCAAAAAAGATTCGCTCTGATATTCCAATTGAAATGGGCATGACTTGTCCTTAATGTGTTTTCAAATGTTGAATGAGTCAATAGCGCGCTACCTATGGAAGGCAAGTGAATAAATTCAAACATAATCTCCAATTGTTAGAAAGAATTAATTTTTAATAGAATTCTTTCAAAGTTCAATTTTTGTATTGAGATCCCTAATCAATCGGTATAATTCAGTAAATAATACACAAATTCTTTTTGCATTTCAGTGTTTCTTAAAATTAGCCAATCATTCGAGATCAGAATTAGTCTTGGTAATGGATCGAAAACACGATAGGCAGGCGCCTGGAGAGGCAGGATGGGGGGACAATCAAAAGCGGCATAAAAATTAGGTGAGGTTGTCAAGATCTGTTTGTGTGCGAAGAATCCCCTGTAATTGAGAATCCGCATCCCTTAAATAAACCTCTTCACCCGCTTGGATGGCTTTAGAAAACCATTCTTTGGCCCGTCTTTTGTCTTGAGGCACTCCTTGGCCAAACCAATAGGCGTTCCCAGTTTTCTCACAGATAACTAGATGCGGATTTAGGGCGGCATTTGCAGCGGCTGTGAACCAATGGATAGCTTCAGTTTGGTTTTTGTCCGTCCCGTAACCCCCAGAATACATCCTGGCAATTTTTTCCATGGAGGGTTGATGACCCATCTTTGCGGCTTTTAAAGATAGTTTAAAATGCTCCGTTTTCGGTAGGCTTCTCATCAATTTTAAATCCATGAGTTGTTTGAAAAGTTCTTCTGGAGGGGAATCGAATATTTCTTGAAAGGTTGAGACATTCTCTTCCGCCAAGTCTTTTGCAGGGGATGATGGCGGCGAAGAGGGTTTTGATTTTGGTTTAGAGGGATTTAAGCTTGGAATCTTACTGGGAATTTTAGCGGGAGGCAAGACTGAAATTTTGGCTGTAAAAACAGCCTTCCATTGATCTTGCGTTTTTTTTGAACGGAATACCCAAATTCCAATGGTCACAATCGTTTTGGCAGTGACTATAAACAAAAGGGTTATTCGACCTAGAGGTTTATAGTGTTTAGTTAAGACGACAATAGGTGGTCCATTTTTGGAGGGGATAGTGCGAGTTTTATAGCCATTGGCAAAATAAGTGGGGACTTCTGCTGCGGAGATGGCCCTGATCATTCTAAGCTTTTTTAGATTAAGAGAATAATTGTTTTACTTTTTTTTGAAATATATGTCTAGGTAATTTTTTGATGACGTCTGTTATGGTTATTTAGGTTTATTGCCATTCTTTAAACTTTCAAGCGCGGTGTTTTGAATCTGAAATAAAAGGCTTTTGTTGATAGAAGAGTCGGTCAATAAGAGCTTTTGCACAAGATCGGTAAGAAAACGGTCGCAGGATTTGCTGCTCGGTACAAACATGAGGAAAGTAGAGCCGGCATTATTTTTTACACCTTGACGTAGGATATCATGAGCGAGGCGTGCTGTTTTATTAATTTCTTGTTTGAGTTTGGCTTCTCTTACGCTTTTATCGGGACGTTTGACTTCGCCAAAAAAAAGTCCTTTGACTTGCTCTTTTGTGCCATAAGTATCCTGGGCCGTTGTCAATGTTGTGTAAAGAGGTCTGACATACGAGTGGCTACCGGTATAGGCCGCGTTAGTAATCTGCTGGCTGACTGGGCCTTTAAGCCTATTGAGTAAGGCACGTGAAAGGCCTTTTCCGCCAAAAATTTTGAGTGAGCCAACGCCAAAGCACGCATTCATGATGAGACTTTCATAGTCTGAATTTTTTTCCACCATGATCCCATTGTAGTATTCTTGCATGAGGGAGACAACTTCATTGACAGAGCTATCTGGCCGTATGGTTAATTTGAGCATCGTTTCTACTTCATTAATGAGCGGGGTAATGAGTTTATGGAATTCCTGTTCGGTAATTTCTTGGCTGCTAAAGGAATGAAAAGTTTTTTTAGTCATCGCAAAAGCAACTTTGGAGATTTCTGCTTTTACAGCCGTGGGGTCAGTCTCTTTAGAAGCTTTAAGATATAATGTGGCTATTTTTTTGGCATTTTTTCTGCTAAACATCGCTTGACGTGTTGCTGAGACCAACAGCATGCCAGACAGGGAAGGTAGCATGGTGTAGGCTAAAAGCTCTTCCAGAGCATCGGGGTTGGAAAGTTTGTGTACCATCAAGAGTGTGGCGTTATGGATTTGTTGCTTCACTAATTTTTCCACCACGCTTAAAGCCCCTGTTTTAGCGACAGAGAAGAAAGAGTCTTGTATTTTAATAAATTGCTCTTTTTGGCTGCTAGGAACTAACTGCTGAAGGGTTGTTTTCAATTCTTCTAATAGAATGTTGATCTCTTGAGGAAGGTTGTCTGGGGCTAGAAGAGTGTCCCAGATGTGTTCCAGGCCGCTTTTCTCAGATCCATCCGAGTTGTAAGTGGGGGGGGGCAGTACTAATTCCAGCAGGGCATCGGATAGGCTTGCATGGTAGAGATCTTCAGCTGATTTTGCCGTATTTTCACGATGGGCTTCATCGGGTACGATTATCATTTGTCTGACAGTTTCAGAGCAAGCTGGTTCTTCGGCAAAGGCAGCAACCATTAACTTCTTTTTAACAGCGGCTTCATCTTCAGTTTTAAGGGCTGCAGCGATGTGTTCTAAGTGGGCCCGTGCCACTTGCTGTCCCTTGGTATTGGCTTTAACCGAATTGATATTTTTAGCTTTTCGGATTATTTCATTCACTTTTTTCTCAGCTGAGATGTAGGCTTCGACGTGCTTAGAGACAATTTTTAAAGAGGAGTCAAACATGCCTGAATAATCAAGATTTTGCATCTTAGGAGTGAGGCGATCGGACACGATTGTACTGACTTTTTGACCCGAGTTTTTGAGGAGTTCGCGTACAATTTTTTCGAGCTTATCTTTAAAAACATCTTTAACTTTGCCTTTAAAGTATTCAATTTTATTTTCGAGCAGAAGCTGCACTGCGGCTTTGATCACCACATTGAAAAGAGCTTTATCTTTTTTACCTGTTTGGTCAGTAAAGACTGCAGTCAAAGCATGATCGGAGCTAAAAATCCAATCTAGAATTTTCCCATCATATTGCTTCATCCAATCGTGCGTTTTCGGCAGTTCAATATTGTGCTGCATCGCCACTTCTGCGACTTTAACAGCTAAACTTTTTTCAACTTCCTCCCTCAGATTTTTTCCTGAATGGTCTTTACAGAGCCAAGAGAAAATCTCATCGATGTTTTCGGTGTGGGGAAATTTTTTAATATCTTCCACAAGATTAGGCGACTGGGTCAACGTGGAAATGACATTATCCCCAATGTCAACTAGAAAAGAGAGAGCGGGTTTAATCCATTTTTCGTAGGAATCAGCTCCATTCATTACAGTTTC
This sequence comes from Parachlamydia sp., assembly GCA_002786175.1. Taxonomy (GTDB): domain Bacteria; phylum Chlamydiota; class Chlamydiia; order Chlamydiales; family Parachlamydiaceae; genus Parachlamydia. The sequence goes on along the minus strand of PEQL01000003.1, from coordinate 43,343 downwards.
AATAGGCTTCTTCAATTTTTCATCAAAGAGGCAATCTGCAAAATTAGTGCAAAAACCTTCTGTAAATGTATGCAGTTTTTCGAGGGCAATATCGGGTGTTTTTGGTGGATCTTGAGGGATGGGACGGACCTGTTTAGTCAATAAATAGGAGGGGTCAGTCAGAATAGTCGTCATCATGGCTTTTTGCTCTGGAAGCAGCTTAACCCGTCTTTTTCTCCAGAAGCAGAGTACTCTGACAACATGATAAGGTGTTTTTAAAACACCGAACACAAAACCTAAAAATTTACTGCGTGATTTTTTTGATGGTGCTTTATTTGGCGCAAGAGGAGAGACTGGGGGCTGATGACTTGCAACTTTAGGGAGTACCATAATGACCTAATTAATTTAATAATAAATGAAGTATTATTTTACTTTAAAATTATTAAGAAAGGATAAAGGGGAGGGAAAAGGCACCCGGGAAGGGTGCCTTTGGAACTTATAAAGTTGCTTTACGGCTGAGTTTGAGTTGACCGCGTTCGTTGATTTCGAGCACTTTAACGCTGATGATATCACCGGCTTTGACATAGTCATTGAGGTTGTTAATGCGTGTATTGTCAAATTCAGAAATATGGCATAAGCCTTCTTTACCTGGTAGAACTTCAACAAAAACTCCAAAAGGAGCGATGTTGACGACTTTACCTGTATAGACTTTGCCAATTTCAACTTCGCTGGTTAAGCCATTGATCATGGCCTTGGCTTTTTCAATTCCCTCTAAGTTGGATGAGGCAATGCTAATTAAACCATCGTCATTAATATCGATTTCCACGCCTGTGGCCTCGATAATGGCGCGGATTTGCTTCCCACCGGGTCCAATGACAGTCGCAATTTTGCTTGGTTTGATCTGGATTGTTTCAATGCGAGGTGCGTAGACGGACATGTGCTTCTTGTAGCTCGGGCATACATCCAACATTTTTTGCAAAATGTGCAGACGTCCGCCTTTGGCTTGAGCTAAGGCTGCACGCATAATCGCAGGAGTAATTCCTTCAACTTTGATGTCCATTTGGAAGGCCGTAATGCCTTCAGCATCTCCTGTGATTTTGAAATCCATATCACCGAGAGCATCTTCAATGCCTAGGATATCGGAAAGAATTATGAAGCGATCTTTTTCTAAAATCAGCCCCATTGCAATCCCAGCGACCGGGCGTTTGATAGGAACGCCGGCTTCCATCATCGCTAAGCAGCCGCCGCAAACGGTGGCCATAGAAGATGAACCATTGGATTCTGTAATATTTGACTCGAGACGAATGGTGTAAGGAAAGGATTCTTTCGGAGGCAGCGCTGCTTGTAGAGCACGTTCGGCCAATTTGCCATGTCCGACTTCACGCCGTCCGGGTGTTCCAATACGGCCCACTTCGCCAACAGAAAAAGGAGGGAAGAAATACTGTAGATAGAAAGTGCGGCTGCCTTCTCCATCTAAATCTTCGAACCGTTGAGCCATGCTTTCACCGCCAAGTGTGCAAACAGACATGCTTTGAGTTTCGCCTCTTGTGAAGAGGGAGCTGCCGTGAGCGCGGGGGAGGAGGCCTTGTTCGATGTCGATGAAGCGCACTTCTTCCGGATTTCTGCCGTCACTGCGTATTTTTTCATTAAGAATCATCTGGCGCATGTAGCGCGACTGGATTTCTTTGAACGCAATGGCGACTTCTTTTTCAGAAAATTTTGGCTCTTCATCTTTAGGGAATAATTTTTCATCAATAGCGACTTTGATCGCACTTAATGCTTCTTCTCTTTTTTGTTTTTCGCGAATACGCAAAGCAGATTCAAGCAAAGGTTTAGCAATGGCTTCAACAGCCATTAAAGCATCAGGCGTATGCACGCGCAATGTGGATGTGCATTTTTCTTTGCCTAACTCTTTTTGCCAGTTGGATAAGGTTTCGCAGATAGCGCGAATGCCTTCATGTCCAATGTCGATGGCTTCCAGAATTTGTTCTTCAGTTAAGAAATCGCAATATCCTTCAATCATCAAAACAGCATCTTCTGTCCCTGCAATAAGCAGGTCAAGCTTAGATTTTTTTTGATGTTCGAAAGTAGGATTGACAACAAAAACACCATCGATAAAGCCGACGCGCACTGCACCGACGGGTTTGATCAAAGGAATGTCTGAGATCACGAGAGCCGCTGAAGCGCCACAGATTGCTAAAGGCTCAGGTGCGTTAATGCCATCGTATGACCATACATAAGAGAGAACCTGTGTTTCATTATAATACCCTTCTTGGAACATCGGGCGTAGAGGGCGGTCGATCAGGCGCGAGATCAGTGTTTCTTTTTCAGAAGGGCGCCCTTCTCTTTTGATAAATCCGCTGACAGTTTTACCGGCTGAGGAAAATTTTTCTTGATAATCCACTCTTAAAGGGAGGAAGTCGTCTTCACCTTTGGTGTAATCGGCACAAGCGGTATTAAATAAAATGGTCTCACCAGCGCGAACTAAGACCGCGCCGCCGGCTTGCCGTCCGATTTTCCCCGTTTCGAAAATAATTTCTTGCTCACCCACTTTTACTCGGGTTGTTCGTCTTTCCATAATTCATCTCCTAAAAATTTTTTTGCCTCTCCGTCTTCAGTCTTGTAAGCTGAGTGTTGAAGAGTTGAGTCGTAAAAGAAAGCCCTGTCAAAAGGATTTTTGAGTGCTTACTAGATTTGGATCCATCCTCTTTAAAAGAGGAGCTGGAATGTGGAAAGGGATTATAGAATTCAGAAAACAAACCTCAAAAAATTTGAAGATCGATTTCTGATTTCTAACTCTCCCTTTATAAAGAATAAAGGCAGCGTACTGCTGCCTTTGATGAAATTTACTTTACCTTCTTAGTTTAAGCTTCGTAATCAAATTCTGATAACGAACTGTATCCGTAGAGTTAAGGTAGTCCAGCAAGCGCCTTCTTTGCCCAACAAGCTTAAGGAGGGCTAAGCGCGAACCATGATCTTTAGGGTTGCGTTTTAGATGTTCGGTTAATTCTGTAATTCTCTCTGTTAGAATTGCAATTTGAACATCCGCGGAGCCCGTATCTTTTTCGTGCAGCTGGAACTTCTTTGTGATTTCTTCTTTTGTACCTTGGTCTAGAGACATTTAACAGATCTCCCATTGGTTAAAGCCAAAAAGGCTACTATTTTCAACATCATTTACTTTGGTTTAAAGGACAATTATATGTGACCCTCGTTTATAAATCAAGGATAAACTCTTTTTGCTAGAGATAAGCATCAAAGTTCAGGTTAATAGTGTTATCGACAAAAATCCCTTGCATTCGATAACCTTGTGGATCATTTATTGACTTTGCCTATTTTTAAAGGAGTAATATGCGATCGAAGCCTTATCCAAGAAAAACAACATCTACTTCTTGGGAGCCTGTGAGTAAGTGGTATAGCCAGAGTGTTGGCAAAGACGGACATTATTACCATCAATTTGTCATTTTACCAAAATTGTTGAAACTTCTCAATCTAAATGACAATTCCTCTTTAGTGGATCTCGCCTGTGGTCAAGGAATACTGGCAAGGCATATTCCCGCGAAGGTGCCTTATTTAGGCATTGATATTGCCCCCTCCTTAATTGCTGAAGCTAAGCGCCTGGATAAAAATCCTCAACATAACTACCTTGTAGGGGATCTTGCGAAACCACTCAAACTGGAGAAGCAGGCTTTCACACATGCCACGATGATATTAGCTTTGCAAAATCTTGCCAAGCCGGATAGCGTTTTTAAGCAGATTGCGGCTATCCTGCAGCCAAACGGGATGTTTGCAATGGTGATTAATCATCCCTATTTCCGGATTCCGCGGCAGTCGTCATGGGGAGTGGATGAAAACAAAAAAATCCAATACCGGCGCGTTGATCTCTATCTTTCTGAGCAAAAGATTCCAATCCAAGCTCATCCCAGCGAAGGAGTTCAATCCAGTGAAACATGGTCATTTCACTATCCCCTTTCTACGTATATTCGCTGGTTAAATGAAGCGGGTTTTGTGATTGAACTTTTAGAAGAATGGTGTTCGGATAAGAAAAGTGAAGGGAAGATGGCGAAGATGGAAGATCGCAGCCGCGCAGAATTTCCTCTTTTTATGACTTTAATTGCGCGTAAAAAGTAGCAATTTATTTTATTGATTATAATTGATTGTAATTAATCTTTAATATAACATTTTATTATTTACTAATAATAGTTATGGAAAATTGAGGTTTATTATGAGAAGTTATATGCATTTGATTTTTGCTAGTTTACTAGCGTTTACTCCGTTAATACACGCCGAAAACACAGAAGAAGCCACTTTTGTGCAAGGCGAAGAAATGCTTTCAACCTATCTGGAAAACCGAAAACTCGCTGATGGCGAGAGAGAGTCAGAAATTATTCATGAAGCTTCCGTCGAAGAAGCGCTAAAAAATCCTAATGAAGATGAAGCTGATCAAAAAACAGCGCGTTCAATCGTGGTTGTTCCATTCCTTCAAAAATTGGCCATCCATAACGGCGCGCTCACTCATTTTGCGCATTACAAACATTGTATTATCGCCACTAAAATGTCCGGGCCTCATTTTGGATGCCAGTATTTTATGACACCCCTTGGGGACATTTTTTTAGTCAATCCTCTGTTTTCGATTGACGAAGTTCCCGGCGGTCGTTTTCTTCGCCATGAATATCACGATTCAACTGTGCTTACCGGTCAAGATCAAATCATTATTTTTTATTAGATTTGACGGGAGATCACGATGTATTACCCTTTAGTTCTACAGGATGCAGCCAATTACCCAAGCAAATTTGCTTTTGAATCTTTCCCGCAAATTACCGCAAAAGAGTTTAAATTGCATTGGAAGTGTCTCTATAGAATATTAAAGGTGAATTGGAACCAACAAACTGAAGGACTAAGGCTCTCTGCTTATTTTTCTAGAAAAATTGAAAAATGGACAAATGCAATTCGTGAAGAAGGATCATGCCTGGGAGAAGCGATTGAATTCTTGTTAAAAATTCTCGAGGATCCTACCTTAAGTAATGCTCGAACAGTGAAAGGCATGTCCTCTCGGCGAATTGCAGCTTTCCATCTTATTCAAAAATTAATCATTAAAATGAAGCAACCAGGCCAGAAGTTAGATGCACTGACAATGATGGCCGTTGTCAAACTTATAAATAGTTATAGCAAACAGTATCACTGCTATCAATTACCGGCCGTTTTATTTAGAAGTGATACGATAAGTGCTCAATTAAATATCCTTCGAAATATTCTTGTGAATTTAAAAGCATATAGTTCAAATTTAGCCCTTATTTTAGTGGGAACAGGGAATCCAGGGCATGCGATCACTCTGCAATTCAATCCCAATTATCGAGTGTATGATTCGATCTCAGGATGCTATGTCTTGACGGAAGAAGAGATGCTCGCGTTTATTTCGGAAATGATCCAAAAGGGTCTTGAAGAAAATAAGAATCATCAAATGACTCTCTATACCTGCCTTGTATGCAAGGCACCCTTGCCCCAGCATTCTTAGGCCCCTAAAAGATAGACTAAATCAACAACACACATATTTTTCTTTTTAATTTGACGGATTTTGGTTACATATAGAAATTTGTAACACTCTTTCTTAGTTAACCATGCATTTAAAAGAAAAAAAGCAATCTCTAGTCACCCTCAATGGTCAACATCTGACTTTAGCTGAAGCAGAATTGATCGCTCGCGGAGCTAGAATCAAAATTTCTTCTGCGACCAAAGTCAAAATTGAAAAAAGTGCCAAGCTTGTGAGTCGCTGTGCGCAGCAAGCGACTCCCGTTTACGGCGTCAACACGGGTTTTGGTTACTTTGCTAGCCATAAAATTTCCGAAGATGAGCTCAAAGTTCTACAAATCAATCTCATTAAAAGCCACGCGGCAGGCTTCGGCAAGACGTTATCTATTGCAGAAACACGTTTGGCGATGGCCCTGCGGTTAAATGTTTTAATCAAAGGATATACGGGTGTCCGCTATCAGCTTTGCCAAGCTCTTCTGAAATTAATACAGGCTGGAATTTATCCACTCATTCCTGAATTTGGCTCTGTCGGGGCGAGCGGGGATTTAGCTCCTTTAGCGCATTTGGCTTTACCACTCGTGGGATTGGGGGATGTGCATTATCAGGGGGCCGTGACCACAGCGGAATATGCACTGGCCTGTGCTAACTTGAAACCTATCGAATTGTCTTACAAAGAAGGTTTAGGGCTGATTAATGGGACGCAAATCATGTTGGCGGTGGGAGCTTTGGCTCTCATAGAGGCTCAAAAAGTGATCCAAAAAGCCAATCGAATTACCGCCTTGACTTATGAAGGACTGTGCGGCAATACAGATGCTCTCGATCCATTACTGCATCAAGTGCGCGGACAATTAGGACAAATCGAGGTTGCGCAAAAAATTCGGGAAGAGCTGAAGGGTTCAGCTTTGTGGAATAAAAAAAAACGCAAGTCCAAGATTCAAGATCCCTATTCCTTGCGTTGCGCACCTCAGGTACATGGACCGAGTCAAGAAGCCATTGCCTATGCCGTTCAAGTCGTTGAACGCGAACTCAATGCTGCGACGGATAACCCCCTGGTTTTTTCTGAGAAAGGGCAGATTTTGAGTGGCGGCAACTTTCACGGTCAACCTTTAGCTCTGGCCTATGATTTTGCCGCTATGGCCGTATCAGAGATTGCGAATATCTCTGAAAGACGTTTAGAGGTGTTATTAAACCCTCATTTGAGTGGCCTGCCACCGTTTTTAACACCCTATGAAGGGACGCATTCAGGTTACATGGCCGCTCAATATCTAAGTGCTTCGCTTGTTAATCAGGGTAAACTTTTAGCTAATCCGGCATGCACAGATTCCATTCCTGGTAACGTGGGGGTAGAAGATCATGTTTCAATGGGGATGACTTCAGCTCGAAAGTTAAGAGAGTTAGTGCAAAATACTTCGGTCGTTTTAGCGGTGGAATTGTTGGCGGCAGCCCAGGCGATTGATTTGCGCAAACGCACCCATGATCTAGGAGAAGGGACGCAACGCACCTATTTAGCTTTAAGAAAAAGGGTGCCGGTCCTAATTGAAGATCGTATTGTGGCCGAAGATGTACAACGCGCATTAGAAGTTTTCAACGACTTATAAGAGGTTATATGCTCACAAAAGCATTTATGGAAGAGTATGCGCAACATCCCCGCTATAAAGCTCCCCGCGGCACTAAGTTGCATGCCTTGTCTTGGCAAACGGAAGCTCCCCTCAGGATGTTATTAAATAACCTCGATGCTGAAGTTGCCGAAGACCCAGCTCATCTGATTGTTTATGGAGGGACTGGTCAAGCGGCAAGAAATGTCGATGCATTACAGCAGATTATTGACTCTTTGCTACATTTACGTGAAGATGAAAGCTTGTTAATTCAATCCGGCAAAGCTGTGGGAGTTATCAAAACACACCTTGAAGCCCCTCGTGTGTTGATTGCCAATAGCAACCTAGTGCCGCATTGGGCTACGCTGGAAAATTTTCAGCAGCTGCAAGCAAAAGGGTTAACCATGTATGGTCAAATGACCGCTGGCAGCTGGATCTATATAGGCACACAGGGGATTTTGCAAGGGACGTATGAAACATTTGCGGCGCTGGCAGCCAAATCCTTTAACAATACACTAGCCGGAACACTGACCGTTTCAGGGGGCTTGGGCGGTATGGGTGGGGCTCAGCCGCTAGCGGTCACTTTAAATCAAGGGGTCTTTTTGGGGGTTGATGTAGATCCTGCTCGTATTCAAAAACGCTTAGCAACACGCTATTTAGATAAAATTGCACGCAATGTCGAAGAAGCTTTGGATTGGGTTGTGGATGCTAAAGCTGAAAAAAAAGCGCTTTCAGTAGGATTGGTTGGCGATATCGGTTCGACTTTGCAAAAAATGCTGCAAGCTAAAATCCTGCCTGACATAGTGACAGATCAAACTTCTGCACATGATCCGTTGAATGGGTACATTCCGACAGGATTGAGCTTGCCAGCCGCCCAGGCCTTGCGCCAATCCGATCCCAAACTTTATATGCAAAAATCGCTATCCAGCATGGCGCATCATGTCCGGCACATGTTGGAGATGCAAAAGCAAGGGACGATTGCTTTTGAATATGGCAATAATTTGCGTGCCTTTGCTTTGGAAGGGGGTGAAAAAGATGCCTTTAACATTCCAGGCTTTGTCCCCGAATTCATCCGGCCGCTTTTTTGTGAAGGAAAAGGACCTTTTCGCTGGGTGGCTCTATCCGGAAATCCCGAAGATATTTATGCCACTGATCAGGCTCTAATGGAGCTTTTTCCTGAAAATACCAAACTTCATGCTTGGTTGAAAGCAGCTCAAGCGAAAGTTGCCTTTCAAGGGTTGCCTGCACGCATTTGCTGGTTAGGCATGGGAGAACGGGCATTGGCAGGCTTGCAATTTAACGAACTTGTCAGGCAGGGGAAAGTGAGTGCTCCACTGGTCATTGGTCGAGATCATTTGGATGCGGGTTCGGTCGCTTCGCCATTCCGCGAAACCGAAAATATGCGCGACGGTTCAGACGCGATTTCTGATTGGCCTCTACTAAATGTGTTAGGGAATTGTGCGGGTGGGGCCACATGGGTCTCTTTTCATCACGGCGGCGGCGTCGGCATCGGTTATTCGCAGCATGCGGGTATGGTGGTGTTAGCAGATGGAACTGAGAGAGCCGAGAGATGTTTGAAGCGGGTTTTAACCATTGATCCTGCTCTAGGGGTTATTCGCCATGCCGATGCAGGCTATCCGCAAGCCATCGCTTGTGCGGAAAAAAATCATCTTATTCTTAGGCAGTATGATCCACGCACACAATAATTCTATTCTCATCGGTCCCTTTAGCCAGGTCTTAACAATGGCAAATCTACCTTCACATGGACCTCTGCACGATGCTGATTTGCATGTGATTAAAGATGCAGGCATACTCATGGCCAATGGCCGCATTTTGGCAATAGCGCACTTCGATTCACTCCGACAAGAGGCGGCGGCTTACATTGAGATCGACTTCCCCGCCGTTGCTTTGCCAGGATATATTGATGCCCATACACATCTGTGTTGGGCGGGAGCGCGCTATGAAGATTATGCCAGGCGCTTAGAAGGGCTCACCTACCGCGAGATAGCAGCACAGGGAGGGGGAATTTTAGATACGGTGCGCCACACTCGCCAAGCCTCGCAGGTAACCCTGGAACAGGAGTTGTTAAAACGGTGCACTCTTTTACAGAGTCAAGGAGTGACCACCTGTGAAGTCAAAAGCGGATATGGATTGACCGTCTCAGATGAAATTAAGATCCTTCAGGCAATCCGTCAGGCGAATCTTAAACAAACCGTAGAGCTCATCCCCACTTGCCTGGCGGCACATGTCTGTCCCGCTCCTTTCACTAATCCTACAGAGTACTTAACCTATCTGGAATCTCAACTGTTTCCTGTATTACTGCAAGAGCAGTTAACTAAGCGCATGGATATCTTTATTGATGAAGGTTTTTTTACTGTGGAAGAAGCCCGCGGTTACTTGCAACATGCCCAGGCGCAAGGTTTTCAGATTGCAATTCATGCGGATCAATTTAGTCGAGGAGGAGCTGCTCTAGCCGCTGAGCTCAAAGCGCTAAGTGCGGATCATCTAGAAATGTCGACCTTAGAGGATTTTCAAAATATGCAAAAAAATGATGTAATCCCTATTGTTTTACCAGGATGTTCTTTGGGGATGGGCAGACCGATGGCACCCGCCAGGCAAATGTTAGATTGCGGGCTTTCGTTGGTCATGGCTTCTGATTGGAATCCTGGCACGGCCCCCATGGGGTATTTACTTTTACAAGCCGCAGTGATGGGAATGGCACAGCATTTGACCATGGCGGAAACCCTGGCGGCGATTACCGTTCGGGCTGCACGGGCTTTGCAACTTACAGACCGTGGGCAATTAAGCTCCGGCATGCGTTGTGATTGCGCCATTTATCCTTGTCGGGATTTTCGCGAAATCCTCTACCATCAAGGTTCTCTTAAGCCCGCGAGAGTCTTAACTGCCAAACAATTTGGAGTAAAAAATGAGTGATCCAGTTTGGAAAAATCGGTATAAACCCCCACAGGCATCACTGTGGAAAGGACGTCAAGACAGCGAGATCAAAGAGCGTTTTTTCGAAAAAATTATCTTTAGTGACTTATCAAAAGTTTCTTTAGAGCAAAGCAGCGCTCAAACTTATGGATTTGTGGGATTTGCTTCCGATGAAGGCATCAAACGCAACTTAGGGCGCAAAGGGGCCTTCAAAGGACCGGAAGCCATTCGCAAAGCGCTGGCTAATTTTCCGTTGCATCACCTTGAAAAAGCTTCTTTTATCGATGTGGGAGATATCTTGTGCGAAGATGAAAATCTGGAAGAAGCCCAGCAAGCTCTTGGAGAAATAGTCTCTGATCTATTGTCAAAACACATCTTCCCGGTCGTATTAGGAGGTGGACATGAAATTTCTTGGGGGATGCATCAAGGAATTGTGGCCGCTCAACCAAACAATCCTGTGGCTGTCATCAATTTTGATGCCCATTTGGATTTGAGGCCCCTACTCAAAGGGGTTCTTGGAAGTTCCGGCACTTCCTTTTTACAAATTGCCAAGTCATATGAAGCACGGGGATTAGAATTTGAGTATGTCTGCTTAGGGTTGCAGCAAACTGGAAATACTAAGAGCTTGCTTGATGTTGCGCATCAGCAAGGTTCTAGGGTTATTTTTGCTGAAGATTTTTTTGCCCATGGGCCGCAGAAAAGCCTAGAGCTCATTCGGGAAATTACCCATAAAAAAGCAGCGATTCATTTGACCATCTGCATGGATGTTTTTGCAGCAGCCTTTGCACCCGGAGTCAGTTCCCCGCAAGTTCTAGGTCTCTTTCCATGGCATGTGATGCTATGTCTTAAAGAATTGGCGCATTCAGGACGCGTTGTAGGATTTGATATTGCCGAGCTTTCCCCCCCGCTAGATACGCAGGATATGACAGCCAAGCTGGCTGCTTCGTTAGTGGCGCATTTTCTCTATGAGCATTTTCAGCAAAATGATACCACCTCCCTAACTCCCTAAGGACATCTCCGAAAAAAATTTACGTACATTGAAATACTTGAGTTTCTCATTTCCCCCTGTTCAAGAAATGAAATTAGTCCAAACTTTTTAAATAGGGGGAGCTACTCACTCTTCTCTGTCTCTATGTCCAATCCGAGGATACTTGAAAACTAGGTTTCTCTTTGATTTCTCTTGCGTTAAAAATTCTCCTCACAAGTTTTTAAAAAAAGCAAAACACAGCATAAAAATGCTAAACTCGAGTCTGGCCCCTATGGTTCCTTAATCGCGCTTAACGTAAAGCACAAAGGTGCAAAGAGTCCAATTGTCATTATGGATGGCAATTCACATTGGTATCCCTTGCATTTCCCTTGACATTAATAAATAAACAATGTAGTATTTTTTTTAACTTATTTAAATTCATGAGGAACTATGCCTATAAATAACTATTCTTATCGAGATAGTTTGGGTAAATGTGATCAGCCTTCACATTTATTTGGATCACCCATCGGTTCTTCCACCCCCTTTAAGGTAGAGAAAACAGTTTTGACCCGTGATGTCATAATCAGTTCGCAAGAAAAAATTGATAAACAGGTTGAAGAGCGCTTCAAGAAGGAAAAACCAACTGGCTTCCTCCTTTTTATGTCTATATTAGGAAAAATTAGTTTCTTTATTGTCATTTTTCCCTCTTACTTTGTGATCTACGCCCTTCCAAAATGGTTAGTCATGGAGTTATTCCCCAAAGCTTTTGAGGAGCTTAAAAAGGGATGGGATAAAATGACGGAACTTATTTTAAATTTAGTTGTCCAGGCTACTCGTAAAGTCTTGCGTCCTCTCAAGCGTTTGCAGGTCTTTGCCCAAGCTAGATGTCGGAAAGGGATCGAACGGCTCCGAATAGCTTTTGAGCGGATTAAAACGCGTGTTGAAGCCCTTGGCCGATTTGCCAAAGAGCGCACTCTTGATCCTGTAAGACAATTTGCCCAGCGTAGTGCGCAAGCTTTTTCACAATTTTTTTCAACAAGTCAAGGGGGAATTAAGCAAAAATTCGAGAACATACGTCATAGTGCAGCTAAAATTGTGAAGGCAATTTCGAGCAAGAGTCGTTCTTTAATTGCACCTCAGCCGGTCGTTACTTTACTCAAATCTTTTAAGCAATGGATGGATGTCAAGAGCCGCGATGTTTTAGGTGTTCTTAAAAATGAAAATATGCGCACTAAGGCAAAGGCTGAAAAAATTGTCGAAAAAATTAAAGAAACTTTGAAGCCGTATGCCGAAACAGCTCTCCAGAAAATCCAAGAAGTGCAACAAAAAGTTGTGCAAGTTGTTCAGCAAATAACCTTTCAAATCAAGGAATGGAGTGCTCCTCGCCTTAAGGGTGCCTGGGCAGTAGTGCGCGAATTTAACCAAGCGATTAAGGAAAGGGTCATTGAAGGATTAGCTAAATGTGTGGAGTGGAGCAAACTAGGTATACAATGGGGGAAAATTCAGCTGGCGCCAGCTTTTCAAATCGCATCGAATATGGCACAGAATTTCCTGCGTCTTCTGCCTCAAACAATCGCTTCCTGGCTTTCTGAAGGTAAAGAAATTGGACATAAGTTTTTCAAGCAACTTCAAAAAACCTTAAAGTTTCTCACTTTGAAAGCGCTTTCCTTAAAGCACAAAATGGTGGCGGCTGCGCAAGCTTTTTATCGCTTTTTAAAGCGCTCTTGGGAGAGAGGTAAAAATACCTATCGCGAAGGCAAAAGGAAGTTGAGTCGAATAGCCAAAAAAGCGATGAACTTAACGTTTCATCTCATTGAACGCGGAACTGTTTGGACAATACGCTTTATCTTATGGCTCCGTCTTTTATTCGCTTGGATTCGAGTACTCACGTGGTATGGAATGGAGCTTTTACCCGAATTAACTTCACGTATTTTAAAAAAATGCCGAAGTTAAATAGCTATGATTTAGATCTTTATACTATCTTAATAGAAGAAAACTATTATAATTTTTTAATGTAATTTGGGAGATCAAATATGCCCTCAATAAAAGAGACTTATGCCTCTAAAGATTTCTTGCACCACTCAGAAATGAAGTCGGTGCTTAAGCAAGTTGTTAAAACAAAAAATATTCAAGCGACAGACATTAAACTATCCCCTAATTTTTCCGTTCGAGATCGCACGTCGCGTACTCAGAGGGTTGCTATATTTTTTGAACGCTTCGCCCTATCTGTTAAATTCTTTTTCAATCGAAGTTCCAAGAGAAAGTTCAACGCGGCTATTGTCAAAATTGATGATGCCTTCTACCTCCTTAATAAAGTGAAAACTGAGCCTAGAAAAACGGAATCAGAGCATAAAATTCCTACAGCTCCTAAAATTGATCCTATTAAAGAAGCTGAGGCAGAGGTAGAAAGCCTTCTCAAAGAACAGGAAGATCTGCAAATCAAGATCTCCGCTAAAATGGCAGAACTTGACGATCTTCAAAAGATCGACGATGGGTATACGCTTAAAAATGGATTAGAGCTAAATGCAAAGAAAAACGAACTGGAAGCGAAGCAGACCAAACTACCCCTGCTAAAGGAACACCTCGAAGATGTTAAAGCCTACAAAGCTCCCACAGGTTTTCTATCCTATTGGAAACCTGATCCGGCAGCAGAAAAGATCAAAAAATTTGATTCCCTTTTTAACTTAAGCGAAATTCCAAAAGCAATTCCGATGATTGAAGGGGAGATTGAAAAGCTAGAAAGAGACATTTCTCAGCTTTCAGAAGAATGTGTAAATGTTGAAAAAGAAGTGAATGAGCAAAAAGAACTCTCAGAAAAGCTTGCTGAAAAGTCAAAAGTAATTGCGTCTTCCATTCAAGGATTACAAAGTAGAAGTGCTGAGTTGGCGAAAAGTCTTAATACCGCTAAAGAACTCCTCGACAAGTTAAAAAACACCCCTAAACCTGAGCCTGTCAAAGAAGAGCCTGTCAAAGAAGAACCTAAATATGATTTTGGCACTGCGAAGGAAAACTTGGTCTATGTATTAGCGCAAATGGAGAAATCAATCAGGGCTTCTGAGGGAACTCCAGAAGAAATAGAAACGAATTGGCAACGCCACCAACGATATCTGGCTAAAGGAAAGCAAACGGATAAGCTTGTCATGTCTGGTATTCAAGATGAAGAAATCGCCAAAGAAAAAAGCGCAATGGCTGTCAGAATATTGGCTACAGCTCTGGCTGAGCCTGAAAATAATAAAAAATTATGTGATGCGGTTGCTGGATTTTTGGACAGCTTATTAAAACTAGACGAGAATATTCCCCTAAGAGAAAGAAAGAATATCAGCGATTTGGTCAGGTTTGTTTTTGGATTGGATGAGAAAACAAAAACACCTCGTATGGATGAAGACTATCGTTTACGTGGACTCGCTTGCATTAATGGATGCGTTTTAGTGATGGCTCAGTACTTTTTTGATGAAGATTCACTCAGATCTGATATGAAAAAGATTAAATATTTAGAATCGAATTACGGATTAGTAAGAGCTGTAGCAAGAGCAATCGGAAAAATAGCCTTCAACTCAAAAAAAGATGAATTAGTGAAAGCTGTTAAACAAGTGCCTGTGCTCAAAATGAGCAAGGAGCAAGCAGACAAAGTTAACAATTTAATCGAAGTTTTGGAGCCAGTGGTCTTTAAAATTTTAGGCGGAAATCCAAACTCCCCTACACCCTTAAAAAGAAAAATCCATGCAGCGACCAGAAAATTTGCAAACGAAGATTTTAAAAAATTTATGGATCTAATAGACTTCGAAAAACTCCCTTCAACTTCAGAAATGACTGATGCGTGTTGCGAGCTATTTAAAAATTTCGAAAGGAATTTAGAGAATACCAAATAACGTGAATCAATTGGAGTCAAGCGCGCATGACGAATGATTTGGAAAGGATTCAGGTCTATACTTTATATACAAATAGAGAATTTCTAAAGCGACCCATGATGAAGAAAGCCCTGAGGGGCCTTCTTCGTGATCCAAAAACAAAAATCTCCATTGACGATCCTCAAGTCTTTTTATATAAAAAGACGGGAGTGTTTGTTAGCGTCATTGCGATCTGGGGACGTTTTAAGCTCAGAATGCTGATGTTTCTCCCTTCCTACCCAGATAAGTTTAAGGGCGCAGCCTCTATTATTGATCAAGCTTTCCGCCACTCGATTTGTGAGCGTACCACTAAGCAGTTTTATAAATCTAATCCCATTCCTCCTCCCAAACCAGAAGTTTCTCCTGCAATCCTCAAAGCTTTTGATGATTTAAACAACCGCTATGCTGCTCTAAAAAAAACGGGCATTGAATTAATTCAAGAGATGCAGCAAATAGAAGAGCGCATGGTTGATCTCGAACATAAACAAAAAACTCCTCTTGAAAAATCCCTCGAAAATAAGTGGAAAGCAGAGCTTGATGTCAAAGAGCTCATTGTCGCCCATGCTAAGGCATACGACAACTCGGAAGAAACAAAAGTTCTGGGGTTTTTGTACTCTAAGAAAACCTATGACTTAACCGACGCCAAAAAAATTTTGAAAGAATATCAGCTAACATTTGATTTTGCCAATATCCCGGCTGAGATTGAAAGATATATGGGTGATATTCGTATCCTGAACCAAAGAATTAAAGATGCGGAACAATCCAGAGAACTTTTAGTGAATCTGGCAGATGCACGAAAAACATTCGAGGCGAAAAAACTTGAAAAACAGAATTTAGAGAAACAAGTGCGAGAGGTCGTTTCACAAATACGCGCGATGGATCAACAGCATAGTTTAGGCCTGCCTAAATATGCCGAATTTGAAGCTGAAATCCCACCAAAAAGTGAAGCAAAAAAAGTCGAAAAGATTAATCCAGGCTTAGTCTTCCACCAAGTCATGACTGAGATTAATAAATCGATAGATTCTCAAAATTCTTCTTACGAAGATAAAGTTTTCCAACGTGAAGCTCAAATGCTCTATATGGAGAAGAATGTCAAAACTGCTAAATTAGAGTTGGGCGGATTCGAATCGGTAGAAATGTCTCAACAAAAAATGGCAGTAGTGATACAAACTCTTTCGCGAGCAATGTGCGAACCTGAGAATAATGAAAAATTGCGGAATCTTATCGTTGATATTTTTGAAGCAATTACAAGCTTAGATCCTGCGATCACAAAAGAACAGCAGGCGACTATAAGTGATTTCATGCGCTTTGTATTTGGTTTTGCCTCTGATGGTCAGCCAAACTTGGATGAAGGGTATCGCTATCGAATTATTTTGTTTTTATTTGCATCCGGTGTCAGTATGTCCCATTACTTCTTTGATCCAGCTTCTCTAGAGCCATCGTTCAAAGGAATTAAAAAGTTAGAAGGGGGCAATTTTGTCAAAAAGTGGCTTGTATCATTAGGTATGAAGCTCTTCCATGGTAAAGTAGAGCATGTGACTCACTCTATTTTGGAGGTGCCTTTTTTGAAAAAAGATCCGGCACGGACAGCACAAGCTAAAACTTTTATCGAAGTATTTTTACCAATAGGAAGAAAGATTTTATTTGATCCAATTGATCAGCAGTCAGCACCGCTCAAGTTTAAATTGCGAAAGGCGATTCATCAGTTAGCAACTGTTGACTATAAAAAATTTATGGATGTTGTCTCTTTTGATGAGCCCCTTAGTCCCGCAGAAATGACGGATGCTTGTATGTTGTTGTTTGGAAATTTTGTTAAAAATCTAGCCCCTAATAAATAATAGGAACTCTATGGCCGGCTCTATAAATAGGAAAATTCCCTCTGTAAGTCAAATAGAAGCTTTATACACCTCAAAACG
The DNA here is from genome assembly GCA_002786175.1 of Parachlamydia sp. Lineage (GTDB taxonomy): Bacteria > Chlamydiota > Chlamydiia > Chlamydiales > Parachlamydiaceae > Parachlamydia. The sequence goes on along the minus strand of PEQL01000003.1, from coordinate 26,539 downwards.
ATTTCTAGAGCGCTCCGAAATGCGGAAAGCATTGCGCAGTGTGATGCATGGGGGAATCATTGCTACTTTTAGCGATGATTTTATTGCAAGGGATGTCGATAAACGCAAAAGGATCTGGCGAATTTTTTCCTGTGCCCGTCTACGCTTAAAAGTAAAATATGCTTTCAATCCTGCTTTTAGAAAAAAATTTAAAATTGCTGTAGCAGATATCGTTCGCGCCTATCGGATTTATCATTCCAAAATAGTTCAAGTACCATCACCACCCGTGAAGCCTAAGCCATCGAATGACAGCTCCAAAGAAAAGTTGCAGCAATTGGACGAGCTAAATCTCCAAATCAGCCAGCTGAATACGAAACAGGTTGAGAAAACAAAGCAATTAGAAGAAAAAAATACGGTGCTGAATCAAAAAACAGCTGAAGCAAAAGCTAAAAAAGCTGAAATAGTTTCAGAAGAAGATAAGATTAAGTGGGTCGATCAAGTTCAACTTCTTGCAGAAGTTTTACACGAAATTGATGAGTTCGTTAAGGCGCCCAAAAAAACAAGTTGGGTGATTTTTACAGATACCACTTACGACAAAAGCCGCATGGAAGAAGTTTTCAAAAGAGCTAACATCGACACTCCTTTTGATTATGAAAACTGCGAACAGGAAAAACAAGCCTTTTTAGAGCAAAAGGAAATTTTAGAACAGAGAATAGCCGCCCAGGAAGAACGAACGCTTGCCCTCCAAGTCATTGAAAAAGAAATTGAAACTTTAGAAGCAGATGCGCTTAAACTTTCCGGTGAGCTTAAACAGGTGAGTTTAGACATTACTAAGTTAAATGAAACCAAGGCTGCCATCCTCGTGGAACTTAATGAGGTTCCGGATGAGCAAAAACCAGCAGACGTGCCATCATCCGAAATTCCGCGGCAGAAAATAGATCCTGTGCAGGTTCTTGAAGATGTTTTAAGAAAGATCAATGCCTCGATTGATTTGGATGAAGGGTCAGAAGAAGAGCGCAAAATTACGAAGCATAAACAAGACCGCTATTTAGAGAAGGCTGTCAAGACGCCGAATCTGCAGATGTCCGGTGTAACTGATGCTAAGTTATCAAAACAGCAAATGGCAATAGTTGTTTCAACCATCAGTAATGCTATGGCGAAAGTAGAACATAATGAAACTATCTGCTCCATGATTAATGATTTGATTCAAGCATTATTGGCCTATAGACCGGGTATGGATGTTGACGAAAAAAATAAAGTTAAAGAGTTTATTGAGTTTGTTTTTGGAATCGATTCTAAAACCAAAAAACCTCGTTTGGATGAAGGGATGCGTTTGAGATTGATTGGGAGTATTATCGGTTCTGTGATGAATTTAACACACTATTTCCATGATCCAGACTCTTTAAGACATGCCATGCTAAAATTAAAAAACTGGGAACAGAATTGGTTTAAAGCCTTGCTTGGACAAAAATTAGGGCCTACCTTCGTTAAAGGCCATATCAATGCCACACTTTCCTTAGTTGAGACTATTGAGGGACATGCAGCCTACAAGAAGCATCGGGAAATCATGAGCGCTGCCTTTGCAAAAATCATGATCGAAGTGGCTTTGGGAAATCCCAAGGAACCTTCTGATTTAAAAGCGCACATGAGCGCAGCCTTAAAGTCATTTGGCACTAAAGATTTTAAAGAATTTATGGATCAAATCGATGTTGAACGTGCGCCGGATGAAAAAAAAGTAGTCGCAGCCACTGTTAAGCTCTTCGGTGAATTCGTAAAAAATCTTTCGGCGGCATGACTTAATGCGATGTGCGCCTTTTCTTTGGAGAATGCGCACATCAAGCTGTAGCTAAAACATGGGTTGGTTTTCAACAATAAAATTAATGGGATATCCCAATTCCATATAATACTTCTTGCGGGCTTCGGAAGCCTGGTGTCTATCTTCATCAGTTTCATCATATAAATCGTAAATGTAGCTAAATTGTTGCGGCGAAGGATGCACCATAGGGCATAGATGCAGCAAAATTGCGGCTTGATTCAGATTTTCCTTGGAGCATGTAATGACCACGCATTCCTTTACGGGAACTTCGGAGCGGACATGGGGCATGAAGCTCTCTTCAGGGTATTTCCATAAAAGTGCATCAATATATTTCGCGGCTTCTTCAGTCGGAACTTTAATGAGGATCGGCTCTTTTTTCTGAAAATGATAGTGGATAGTTTGGCAAATGGAAGCGAGCTTGGTGCGATTGTTTGGAGCAGGCAAAAAGGAAACTAACATGTTGTGGTCTCTGTTTGGGTAGAAGGATGAATTTTAGGGAAAGTTAAATCAGGAATCGAGGGTGTCTCCTTGGCCCCAAGAGCAACCCCGCAAGAAACGATGAATTTCAATGTCTCTTCCACGGACATATCAGTAAAGATCAATTGTTTTCTTTGAAACATGATCATAAATCCAATGGTCGGATTTGGGGTTCCTGGTACAAAAACTGTCACGGTTCCTTCCAAAGCAGGGTCTAAGTTTTGGCTTTCATTTGTGAGAAATCCAATACTAAGAGCTTTGGCATGAGGAAAGGGGACAAGCACGACCTGTGAAAAATTGTTTGAACTCGACACGAAAAGAGTGCGGACGACTTCTTGTGAAGCCTTATAAATTTTGTTGACTATCGGAATCCGATGAATAATAAAGTCACCAAACCTTAAAAATGAGCGGACGAAAAACATACGCGCTGCACTTCCAAGTATCAAAATCAAAGTCATTAAAATGACAAAACTGAGAATTTTACTCGCATAAAAAAATACATTCGCAGATCCCAAAAATGAAATAGACTGTGCGAGTCCATAATAATTAAACAGTCCGGCAATAATGCCCTGCAATGGTTTAGAAAGTATATTGAATGCAAAGCCTACGAAAACGACTGTGACAATCATCGGCAGTAAGATAACCAGGCCTGTGAAGAAATATTTTTTAATCATCTGGCATCCCCCGGAGCGATGGTGGATAGATCTTGGGGCTCAGGGGGTACCACTGGCGACAGCGGCGTAAAAGGAGCGTGGATGACCCCGCACGAAATAATATACTTAAAAGCATCTTCAATCCGCATATCTAGGTAGATTAGCTCTTTTTTATCCAGCATCAGTAAAAAACCTGAGGTTGGATTTGGGGTAGTAGGGACGAAAACAGCCACCAATGGGCTTTGCGTATGGATCAAAAGTTCTTCTTTTGTGATCAAACCTAAAGCATAGCTATCTGCATTCGGAAAAGGGACCATCACTACTTGTTTGAAGGAATTGGTTTCAGTGGTGAAGATGGTTTTCATTACTTCCTGGGAAGTCTTATAAATAGTTCTGACAATCGGAATGCGGTAGAGAACCCAGTCCCAAAATTGAATCAGGTAATGGATAAAGAACCAGCGCGCAATAGCCCCCAGCGCTACGGTAAAGAGAAAAAGAGAAATAAAAACTAACAACTGGCTGACATACTGCTGCGTTTGCTCTGGACTTAGAAATAGAAACCCTTTTTTAAAAAAACCGTAGTAATTAAAAATGGGGTTAAGAATCCCTGCAAAAGGTCCTGTTAAAAAATTAAACGCAAAAGCAACGATAAAGAGAGTCGTCGCCAAAGGCAAAAGTATCACAAGGCCTGTGATAAAAGATTTTTTCATGAGATTTTAGCATCCTTAGTTAGGTAGAGAGGTCCATGGATTATTTTTGATGCGGTATCTCCACGGTAATAAAGCATCTTCACCCGCATAGTCAATTCCTATTCTGGGGGAGCTCAAAATATTTGCCGGCGTTAGACAGATCCCTCTATCCTCCACCCAAATGGGAGGGCATCTCAGTAAAAAACCTGAGTGCGAAAGTTTAATGCCTAGAGCTTGGGTGAGCGAACCTGGGCCTCCGGCAATGGTGCGATTCAAAGTTGGCTTTTTGCGTCTTTTGAGCATAACTTCAATGCCTATCTCCGGTTGGATGGCGCGGATTAACAGGGCATGAGGAATATCTGCTTGATGAGTGACGATATTAAAGAGGGCGTGGATGCCGTAGCAGCAGTACACATAACAAGTTCCGCCGATGCGATACATCGCTTCCGTTCTTTTCGTGCGGCGATTATTCCAGGCGTGGGACGCACGGTCTTCGGGACCGCGGTAAGCTTCGACTTCCACAATCATGCCCCCGGTTAATTCCCCATCGATTTCAGTCATTAAGTATTTACCCAATAGATCTTGTCCGAGTTTTAAAATATCTTCCTGTTGAAAATAATCTAATGGTAAAATCATAACAAACCTAAATAGTATGCAATAATAAATTATACAGTAAAACAGATTGAGAGTCAAATACCCTCCAGCTAAAAAATCTGTTGAAATGCAACCAAAATCTCTCTATGATAATCTTTTTCAAGATGAAGCTATAGGTAAATAGTAAAATTTTCAACAGCAGGTTGCGTTTTTATGACTGATTCGCGAAGAGCTCCCATCATTGCAGGGAATTGGAAAATGCATAAAACGATCCAGGAATCGGTTGATTTCATTAATCAATTAGGGCCCTCTTTGACGAGTGAACATCCAGCGGTTTATCTGGCTGTTCCATTTACGGCGATCTTTCCTGCTGCAGAAGCCGCCCATCCCTTTTCAATTATCGTAGGTGCGCAAAATATGAATAGTGTCGCGGAGGGGGCTTTTACGGGAGAAATTGCCGGGAAGATGATCAAAGAAGCAGGGGCGCAATTTGTAATTTTGGGACACTCAGAGAGACGTCGGCTATTCAATGAAACCAGTCAGATTGTGAATCAAAAAGTGCAACGCGCCCTGAAAGATGGCTTAGATATTATTTTGTGTGTTGGTGAAACAGCCGAAGAGCGGGATGCTGGGAAAACTGAAGAAGTCCTTAAGGAGCAAATTGAAATGAGTTTACAGGATGTTGTTCAGGAACAATTTGCACATATTATTTTAGCCTATGAGCCTATTTGGGCCATCGGCACAAGTCAGACGGCAAGTCCCGAGGTGGCAACTAAGATGCATGCGCATGCTAGAGAAGTCATTCTGGCTAAGTGGGGGGAAGAAGTTTCCACACATCTTCGCATTTTATATGGGGGATCCGTAAAAGTAGAAAATGCTAATGAGCTCATGTCGCAGCCAGATATTGACGGTCTTTTAGTTGGAGGAGCCTCGCTTTCGGTTGCTAGCTTTCGCAAAATTATAGAATATCAAAATTTTAATTCTGGAGTGTCCACATGATGGCATTGTACTTTATTTCCATCGCTTTATTTTTATTACTTTGTATCGTGCTTTGCTTTGTTATTTTAATTCAAGAAAGTAAAAGCTCAGGGTTAGGTGCCTCTTTTGGGGGAGATACTTCTGATTCTCTTTTTGGAACTTCGACGCCAGATGTTCTTAAAAAACTGACTGGTTGGATGGCGTTTATCTTTTTAGGAGCCTGTGTGTTGCTCTCCTTGTGGACGGCGGCGATGGGTCGCTCTCAAGTTCCAGATTACAATCCTTATACGATTGAGCAACGCGATTAATTTCCGAACGGGCCTCTTAAATGAGGCCTATTCTTTTGGATGATACTTCTTTTTTATCTGCTTCAATAACGGTTCTAATAATTGTCGCTCACGCCCTTTCATGCGATCAATAAATAAAACTCCATTAATGTGGTCATTTTCATGAAGGATGCAGCGCGCTTCCAATCCTTCGAATTCCTCAACGCACTTTTTCCCCTCTAGATTAGTGAATTCCACTTTAATAGCGATCGGTCTTTCTACTTCTCCATAGACCTTTGGAATAGATAGGCAGCCTTCGCCGCGGCGATGCAGTTCTGAGGAGACCGATAAAATTTTAGGATTTAAGAATACCCGAAAAATACCTTCGTTTTCTTTGTCCTCAGCTGTTTCGATTGGGACCTGCGTAATAAAAAGATTGATTAGACGGTGGACTTGAGAGGCAGCTAAGCCGATGCCGCGATGCGCCAGCATGGTTTCATGCATATCGGAAATAAATTGTTTGAGTTCTTCGTCGATGCTTGGCACAGGAACGCACTTCTTGCGCAATGAGGGGCTTCCATAGTAAGCTAGGGGCAATAACATAACGCTCCTTTGATCAAAGGTTTATTTGTAATATACACAATGCATAAAAACTTTAACAAGATGGATGTAACAAAGAGAGCCAAATTCTAGGGTGTTCTAAAGGGGGATGTATTCTAGATGTCACTGGTCACACAAGCTGAAAACACACCGCAGAGGCACAGAGAATAGCATTGTGTATATACGGATTCTTCTTATATAGTCTCATTTTTTAGAAAAGGAGATGCATGAGTGGTGTCATAGAAGAAAAAAAGTGTGCACTATGCACTTTAGCAGCAGATCATTCAATAATTGAAGAGAATGGTTTAACTTTCTGTTGTCCTGGGTGTCGTGCTGTTTTTACAATTCTTCAAACGCAAAATCAACTGGTGGATTGGAAAGCTCATCCCCTCTTTCAGCAGGCGCTTAAATCTGGCTTAATTTCAAATCCTGAATTACTCGAAGAGTTAGATCAGCAACCAGCACATCCTGTTCAGGAATGGGAAAAGTACACGTTTGAAATACCGAACATGTGGTGTTCTTCCTGTGCAGAAGTGATCAAATGGATTCTCTTAAAAGAGAAAGGAATCCGCAAATGTGTCGTTGACTATGCCACAGATCTTGTTGCTCTCGAATTCTCTCCGCGGTTGATCGGGAAAGCAAAGATTGGTTCAATTTTGGCCTCTTTGGGATACCAGGTACAAAGTCTAGAAGATCCGGCGGGAGCAAAAAACCACATGGACCTCTACATTCGTTTTGGGATTGCGGCTTTTTTTACCCTGAATATCATGATGTTTTCTTATCCGATCTATGCGTCCTATTTCGATCAAAATGATGAGGGATGGGGGATGTTGTTTGCGTGGCTTTCCTTGTACGCTTCCCTCCCAGTTGTGCTATACAGCGGCTGGCCCATCTTGCGTCGCTTTTGGACTGGTATGCGCGTCCAAATTTTAGGGATGGAAACGCTGGTGGCGATCGGGATTTCGACAGCTTTTGGTCTTTCGCTTTATGAGTTATGGCATGGAAGAGCTGTCGTTTACTTTGATTCCATGACAGCGGTCATCACCTTTGTTTTATTAGGCAAGATGATTGAAAATAAAGCCAAGCTGACTGCCAAAGAGTCTATTATTAGCCTCGTTAAATCCTTGCCTAAAAGAGCTAGAAAAAAACATGCGGACGGATCGTTCAAATTTGTGCCGATTCGCGATGTGCTGATTGGGGATCATATGCAAATTTTAACGGGCGAAAAAGTCAATTTAGACGGAATCATTGTCAAAGGGGATGTCGCATGCGATGAATCTTTGATGACTGGAGAGCCTTACTTAATTCGAAAAAAGCCTGGAGACGCGGTTGTAGCAGGTTCATTGATACAACAGGGGGCCTGTGTGATTCAAGTCACCACAACCCTAACACAAACGGCTTTGCATCAAATTATCCATAGTGTGCAGGAAGATATGCAACACAAAGCTCGCCATTTAAGAGCCGTCGATCAAGTGTTAAAATGGTTCATCCCTTTTGTCATTATATTTGCTGCATTGGCGGCAGCATTATTTTATCATTTCGGAACTCCACCGACCGATGAATCTCGTTTACAAGCCACGTGTATTCGGTTTATGACAGTTTTGTTGATTTCGTGTCCCTGTGCGATCGGGATCGCGGCCCCATTGGCTGAATCTTATCTGATCCAAGGTTTAGCTAAGTTGGGGGCGTTAGTGAGAAATAGAGGCTGTCTTAAATTTTTGGGAAGAGAAACTCTCTATGTGTTTGATAAGACAGGGACGGTCACCGAGGGAAAATTCAAAGTGTTAGGAGGGCTAGCTTCCCTGTCACAACAGCAAAAAGCTCTATTGAAAGGTTTGTCAAGTCAATCTATCCACCCCATTTCCTGTGCGATTGCACAGGCTATCCCAGGCAGGCCTGTGCACGTTTCCCAAGTTAAGGAATACGCAGGTCAGGGGATCGAGGGAGAATTTGAAGGGAAGCGCTATCGTTTGGGTTCCCGCCAATACTTGGCAGACGCTTACATTTCGACCGCTGAAATAAATGCTGAGCACCCCCACAGTGTGGCTTATTTTTCCGAAGCTAATCAGTGCCTGACAGTCATTGCCTTAGGCGATTCATTAAAAGAACACATTCAAGAAGTTGTTAAGTCGTTACATCCTCTAAAAACCTTTTTATTATCGGGAGATTGCGACCGCGCTGTATCTTTTGTGGCGCATATGTGCGGCTTCACAGGCTTTAAAGGCGCTGTATCGCCTATGGCAAAAAAAGAGCATATTGCCGCTCTTAGAAAAAACGGGGAGATTGTGGCTATGATAGGAGATGGCATCAACGATGCGCCAGCTTTGGCAAATGCACATATTGGTTTATGTGTAGCCAATGCCACCGATGTTTCCATGCAAGCTTCAGACATCTTGTTGCTATCTGATAACTTACATTTGCTTAAAAAAATGCGCCTGCTTGCTCAAAAAGGGCAGCGCATTGTGACCCAAAACTTATTCTGGGCGTTTTTTTACAATGTGATTGGAATGTTTTTGGCAGCCATCGGGTATTTAAATCCCATTTTTGCGGCTTTTGCCATGACAGCCAGCAGCGTGATTGTGCTCCTTAACGCACAGCGCTTACCAAAAAAATAAGAAGATTTACTTCCTTTTTTTCTGAAGGTGTTTTAGTGTGGACGCAAAATAAACTTAAAATCAACCAATCTTTTAGGTATGCATATGAGCATGTTGGAAGTTAGCTGGTCTAATCTGCAGGAAGAAATTTTCCCCAATTTTCTTGTTCAATTGACCTCCAATCCGGAGCGTGATCTCGATTCCTCTCAAAATCAACAGTTAGCTAAACTAAGGTTAGTTTGTAAAATTTGGCAGCAAAGGGTGGATAGCTATTTTCAAAATTATGTCTTCAGAGATCGTTCAAAGGGAGTAAAGGGGATTTACTATGCGCTGGATAGAGGCAATGCAAGGTTGCTAAACTACATGATTTCTCTTAAGTATCCTCTCAAAGAACTTGATTCCTTACAGACTCCTCTGCATGTTGCAGCCTCTAAAGGACAAGCAAGCTGTCTAGCAATTTTATTGAAACAGGAATGGAAAATAGATGCTAGGGATGCAAATGGAGCAACTCCTTTACATTTGGCAGTACAGTCGGAATCGTTTGAATGCTGTCGGATTCTTTTAGAGGCAGGTTCAAGCCCTCTTGAATACGATAAAATTTCTCAAACCCCTTTTCAAATGGCTTTAGATAGTTCAAATGAAAAAATTAACCAACTGTTTACTGAGAAATGTTCCTTGATCCGCAAGAGATCTTCGATATCCTCTACAGTCGCCCTTTTACAGGGAGTGCCGAAAACCTCTCAGGGAAAGAAAAAAACAGCTGAGGAGATTATTGAACTTGAAAGAAGAACGCGCGAACCAAAAAGAGGTAAGGGTAGTCAAGTCGAAGGAAATATGAAGGTTTTTAGGAATTTATTCGATGACGTTCTTTCAATTTTAGCGGGAATAGAGGTTAATATCTCAAAAGGATTTCAAAGGGATGAATTATACGACCGATGCATTAAATCTCAACTTCCTAGGGAATTTAATGAGATACTGGGACGTTGTGCTTCAAAATATTCTCAATTAGATGTGATTCAGATTCTCACTATGACTACTTATTTTTTAGACCGAATGGGAAGACCTGAATTGCGTTCATTGAAGAGGATATTAACAGATTTTTTGGACGAAAATAAAAGAAGCACTCAAATGGAATGGTGCACCAACACCATAAATTTATTAATTAAAGATACTCTCCTTCCAAGAATTAAAGAAAGATCTAAACATGTTGTTAGCCAAGCTTGAGAGTTCTCATCGCTTTGAGAATATGCACCCCCTTTTTCCTGAAGCTTTTAAATTTATTCGGGAAAATAAAGGGATTGATCTGCCTGCCGGCCGAATTCCGCTACAGGCAGAACGTTTGATTGCCATTGTTGAAAGCCGATCGGGTAAAAAGCCAGGAGAAGCGCTTTTAGAGGCGCATCGTAATTACATTGATATTCAGTATACCATTTCAGGCCAAGAAGAAATTGGCTGGAAAGACACCCGCGAGTGCATCCAAATCGAACAGCCTTACGATCCTGAAAAAGATGTAGAATTTTATGGGGATCGGCCTAGCTTTTGGCTTCCGATGCAAACAGACTTGTTTGTGGTTTTTTTCCCAGAAGATGCCCATGCCCCTTTTGTCGCAGAGTCACACATTCGCAAATTCATCATCAAAATTGCCATCGAGTAAACTATGGATATTCAAGAAAAGTTAAAGCAAATTCAATGTGTTATTTTTGATGTGGATGGAACATTGACGGACGGTAGTATGTACTATACCGCTCAAGGGGATTTTATGAAGCGTTTTTATGTACAAGATGGCATGGGGCTTACCCTTTTAGCCCGCGCAGGTATCGAAATCGCCATCATAACCAGTGAGAACTCTCCCATTGTTGCTGCTCGAGCTCAGAGACTTGGTATTAAACATACCATCTTGGGCTGTCGGGCTAAAAAGCAAGCTGTTGAAGAATTGGTCCAGAAGTTAAACATCGAGTTACCCTACGTAGCCTATATGGGGGATGATATTAACGATGAGGCGGCGATGAAGATCTGCGGCATTAAAGTATGCCCTTCAGATGCAGTTTCAGTCATTAAAACCCTTTCAGATTACATCTGTACACGCGCAGGAGGGCGGGGGGCGGCGCGGGAATTTATCGAGCTGTTGTTAGATGCTCAAGAAAAATCCAACACATTGCCGATTGTCTGGTGAAAAACAATTGACTTGAATATTTTTTTTAAGTATCTTTTAAGTAAATCACAAATAGTGTGATTATACTCAAATAGGCAAGAATAAAAAGCATATGTACGCATTAAGCAACTTTCTTACATCCTCCTGTGACAGCAGCTTTGGCCTTGGCCAAGGAATTGTTGTGCTTACTACAGGCACGGGTTTGGGTTGCACGGGCTTGTGCTAATAATCATTCTGATCCGCCTTGATCATTCTTTTCCTCATTAATCCAAGTCAATTCATCTCTCGGCGGAATCCAGGGATAAGTTTTTAACCGTTAATGTTGGAGAATATTGTATGTCTTTATCTATTACTAAACAACGATCGCACGTCCTCGCTGCAGGACTAGCCCTGTTTTCTATGTTTTTTGGAGCTGGAGATCTGATTTGGCCGCTAATTCTTGGGGGGGCATCAGGCGACAAGAATTTCTTTGCCATGGTAGGTTTAATTTTTACAGGTGTGAGTTTGCCGCTTTTAGGATTAATTGCGATGGTCCTTTTTGAAGGCAATTATCGAGCCTTCTTTGAGCGGGCCGGCAAAGTCCCTGGAGTCATCTTAATCTTTGTGATCCAAGCCATTTTAGGACCTTTGGGATCGATCCCCCGGTTGTATACGCTCTCGTTTGCCACATTAAAACCCTACTTGCCGGATGGAATTACCCTCCTTTCCTTCAGTGTATTGGCGAGTGCCATTGTTTTTCTTTTTACGATTAAGAAGCGTCGGATTATTGATCTGTTAGGTTTGATTTTGACTCCCATTCTCCTTCTCTCATTAGGAGCTATTTTATTGCTGGGATTTATCAATCACCCAACACCGGAAGTTATGTCAATAGCCCCTACAGAGGCTTTTGTGAACGGATTAAATGTGGGATATAATACCCTAGACCTCATTGCATCTTTCATGTTTGCTCCTTTTGTACTCTCTCACTTTATGCGTAAGCAAGAGGACTTAAATCCGCTCTCAGCGCGCAAAGAAATTTTTGCGCAAATGTTAAAAGCAAGTCTATTAGCCGCAGGTCTCCTATCGGCCATGTATGTGGGATTAACCTATGTTGCTTCGTATTACACCCCACTTTTAGCGGAAGGGCATCTTCCGGAAGAGCGTCTTTCTGGTATCGCCATGCATCTTTTGGGAACCCAGGGGGCTTTTATCTCTTGCTTATCGATTGCTATGGCTTGCTTGACTACTGCGATCCCATTGACATCTATATGCGGTGAATACATTAAGCAAGATTTGCTCAAGGGCAAAGGCGGCGATGTGTTTCCTATCTTGTTAACTCTCGGAATTTCAGGAGCGATTGCTAACCTAGGATTCACAGGCATTGCCAATATGCTGTCTCCGATCTTGCAAATTTTGTGCCCAGGATTAATTGTACTGAGCATTTTAAACATTATTTATAAGTTGTATGATCGCAAGCTTACGCGTGTGCCTGTTTTTGCTGCCTTTGGAATCTCTACTTTGGGACATTTTCTTTAAAAAAAATGAAATGTGTTGACATTTCCCCCTTGTTGGTGATAGGATCTTGAATTCTATTTGCCCAGATGGTGAAATTGGTAGACACGCCAGATTTAGGTTCTGGTGCCGTAAGGTGTGTAGGTTCGAGTCCTATTCTGGGCATTATCAAAGGACACTTTCCCGTAAGGGGAAGTGTCCTTTGTTCTTTTGAAAGATTTCCATATTTATGTCAAAGTAATAATGAGTAATTTGGACAACCATTTCTCATATTCATCAGATGTCCATCCTTGTTCTATCACGAACATACGGTACATATCGCGCCCTGTAAAAGCCCATAGAATATCTCGAGCTTGAGTTGGACTGAGCCCCTTAGCCAGGGATTTTTCCCTTACCATTGCTTTTATGGTCACTTCCTGCCGATTGTAACGACGTCTCTCTTTTTCTTTTTCGAGTTCTTTGAATTCAGGAGCCAAGAGGGCAGCACCTCGAAAAACATCCATTTGCGTTTTCTCTGCATCGTACATTTGACGTGCAATTTTAGCAGAAATACAGAGGCGTGCTGTTGGCGATTTTTCCTGCTTGCTCCTTTCCACAAGCTCATTGAATTGATCTGTGGGAAGTGCCTCATCCATTAAAGCCCGTAGGACACCGCGCTTAGATTGAAAAAGCGAGTATATAGTGGGTATTGAAACATCGGCCGCTTGCGCGATTTTTTCAATCGTCACACATTCAAACCCTTCTGATTCAAAAAGACCTTTTGCTGAAGCGAGAATGCGACCTCTTGTTTGTGCTGCTTGTGTATTTCTGGTTATTGACTTGTAAGGTCTTTTTTTGACTTCTGACATATTGAATATAGCTCACTATAATTAATGTTGTTGTAATAAATATAGTTTACTATAATCAATTTTGATTGTCAAAAAAACCAAAGGAGAGAGAATGATCACGGATACTAAGGCTATAGGAGTCGCTTATTACACAGCTCTTGGAGAGAAAAATATCGAAGTAGTCAAAAAATATTTACATCCTGATATTCAATTTGCCGATCCACAAGAAAAAGTCATCGGCAGAGAAGCTGTTCTTAAAGCAGCGAAAGGATTCACTAATATTTTTAAAACCTTAACAATCCGCGCAGCATTTGGTTCAGAGGATCGGGCGATGATTGTGTATGAAGTCGAAATTCCCGGCCTTGCCAAAAATTTGCAAGCTGCTTCTCTCTTGAGTTTTCGAGAAGGACTTATCTCAAACATCGAGCTTTTCTATGACTCGACAGGCTTATTAAAATAAATGAAGCCAGTATAAATGGGAGCGATTGAGCTCTAAAGCCATTTTCAGATAGGCATATCAAGGACACTTTCCCTTACGGGATGTGTCCTTGTCATTTTAAAGAGGTTCTGACTCAATTTTTACGACTTCCATAAGATTCAATGCGGTCTTTTTATCCCTGTCAATCAAAAGGCCCAAGATAAACCCACTTACAAGACCCCCTAAGTGCGCAGCATTGTCTATACCACTCAGAGTAAAACCCATGATCAAATTTGAAATAATAAAAATTGTTGCAATTCCCAAAAGAGGATTGCGAATTTCAAAGGGTAAGGTTTTTGGCATCAGGACGGCCAAAAAGACTCCGTATAATCCAAAAATGGCCCCGGAAGCGCCTATGCTGGCTGTGTCTGCATGCCAAAAAACACTTGCTAAGCTGGCTAGAACCCCCGTTAATAGGTAAATTAAAATAAATTTGGATTTCCCTAAAATTGGTTCTAAGCATACTCCTACAAACACAAGGCCAGATATATTGCAAACCAAGTGGATAATTCCTCCGTGCAGAAAAATGCTGGTTAAAAGTCTCCAGTATTGTCCCTGGGCAATGTAAGGGGTATAATTTGCTCCCCAATTTAGAAGGGTTGTGGGCGTGAGTGAAATAAAGCCTGCACCAGAAAAAAACATGATGGAAAAAAAGAAAATATTCAAATTCAGTAAAATCGGTGTGACGAAATAGTCATTTTTTGGCATAAAGAACCAAAAAAATTCTCGTAATTCACCGTCCTTAGCGAAAGATTTTTTCTCAATAAGACAATGCATTTTTTCTGTATTTAGCTTTGGTTTCAACAGCATCAGCAACCAGACAAAAGCCCCTAGGAATAAGGAAAAACACAACCAAAAAGGCTTATGTCCATTTCTTGCCGCAAACGGTGCATGGACAGGAACTAGGACAATATTATTACCTGTATCTTTCATTGCTTTAAGGTATCCATCGAGATCATCCGAACTGGCAATTCTATCGAGATATATAAATTTTTGTAGATCCTTTGCATTAACGTCTTCTTCGCTTTTTTCTAAAAAATCATCAAATTTTTTTGTTTTTTCTTCATCAGAAAGCTTATTGTCAATTCTTTGAGTGTACTTGATTCCTAGCCAGGCAGCGGGGGATTTATTTTTTTGCTGTCTAGATTCGTAAATTGGAAATGCAATATAAATATTCCATCTCAAGTGTTCATTTCGCCTGCCCATTACTTCTGCGGTCGCATGCAATTTAGCATCTTTTTTGAAAACAAAGTAGTTTTTGACTGTGTAATATTTCGTTTTCTTGTGATTGCCGATGTCATTAATGCTTGCGAGTTCTGTGAGTTTGCCGGTTGCTGTTTTCAGGTATTCCTGAGTAATGATGGCAGGACATGCAATGAGTAGTCCAGCTGTGATTAGATAGAAAAATGTTCGATTTTTCCGTTTAAACTCCAGAAGATTTAGTTTTGGTCTCAGCCACAGGAGCAGAGGAATCCAAGGTAGTAACAGCGGAAGGCCGAAATTTCTTATTGTTTCTCTTACGGGAAACAGATCCAATTGGATGAATAGAAACCAATTAAAAAAAGTGTAAACACCGATAAAGCTCACTTCGATCAGTAAGAATGGCAGAAAAATTAATTTCAGTTTGTTTAGCATCTTCCCTCAGAGCTGTTAATTTAAATGGACTTTCTTACGTCGTAGTGTCTTCGTGCTTTGGGATTGAGAATTGGCATGGGTCTGATGAGAGAGTAATAATAATTCCAGGGCCACTTCTGCTGGGCCTGGAATTGCTGTCGCTCCTGAAATCCATCGCCTCACTGTACTTCCATCCACGCGTAAGGCTTTCGCCAATTTGGTTTGCCAACCCCATGGGCCAAACAATTCTTCTCCAATTACTCTCAGTGTATCCGATGTCATGCTAAACTCACTTTTGATGGGTCATTCTTGGTTGCCGATGAACTGCATCGCTATTTTAGAGGCCGCTGCATCAAATCCAACGATACCTAGTGAAAACGGATCTTTTGGATCGCAGATGACCCCCGCGTTTGCAGAGGTTGCCATAACGATTAGTTTGGTCTTGGGATTAATTTTACTACGATAGTCTCGCAAAGCTTGGACATTATGCTGAGAACCTGCCCAGCATTCATTGTCTGTTATTATGATAAATGCATCCACATTAAGCTGGTTCTTTAGTGCATAGGCAACTGGGATTGAAAGATCTGTTCCCCCTCCCCACTGATTGACGCCTGCAATAATATCATCAAGCCGTTGTTTTGGCGTGATGGGAAATTCTCGCGCTTCAGTATCAAAAGCCATTGTATGCACATTTTTTTCCGTTCGTACAACAAATGAAGCAACCGCCGCCGCTGCCTCAACAGAGTTTAAAACGGGGGAGCCAGTGCAAGTGTTGATTCTCATTGAACCGGACACGTCAATACCCACTAAAATTCTCTGATTAGTCGGCTCCACAGTTGCAAATGAAGCGTCAAAAGCCGAATCCAATGCTGCAACAATGGATGGAACAGGCATCCAAGTCAACGAACCTAAAGCTCCTTGGCCTTTGACATAGGTCCTTAAAGCTAATAAGAGTTGAAAAGGGCTGATTTTGGCCTTTATCAACTGTTCCCGATCAAGCAGGCGTTGAGAAACGTAATCTGAAGCGGGATCGAAAGGTTTTAACAAGCCGATTTTAGTCATTTTAGCTAAATTGCGAATCATGGCATTCATAGGCATATCAACTAAGAGGGCATTCCACACCTCCTTGCTGTTCAAAGCTTCAGTAGGCAAGGCTTCTCTTGGCAATGAGTATTTGCGGACAATGTTGGCGATGTCCTCTGCTGAAGCTGCTTCTTCTGCTTGATATTTTCCCTCAATCAGGCGCAGCTTTCGCGCTGTTGCAATTGCTTCGGGATTTTTCGATTTAACAATCCACTTAAATAGATCGGCTCGAGCCGGATCATCGATGCATTTAGGGTGAGATAATCTCAAGAGGTCGCGAAGCGACCATCCTTCGCGCTGATTATATTTGATCGCTTGCAGCGCGAGTTGCTCTAAGGGCATGTCGATAAACCAGCTTGCGATTGCATTGCGCAAGGCGCGACCCCAGCCGCGCATGTGATTGATGTAGCAGGCAAATTGCAATAAGTGTGCGCCTGTGCGTGCTACTCTGTGGAGGTTGGCTAAAGCAGCTTGGCGGGTTGTCTGATCGTCGCATGAGGCCGCCAACGCAAGTGCAAACAGGGCTGAGTCATTTTTAGGGGCGCGGTTATTGACACTGATTTCTACAATGCGGGCTACTACCTTGAGACCGTGAGTCTTCACGAGCTTTTGGACAATCTGAGAATTCGCTTTTGTCAGTTGAATCGCATTTACATAATAAGAACCTGTTTCAGTTCCTAAAATCAAAAACCGATCAAGTTGCGCCCAATCATCAATAGCGAAGTAGTATCCACCAGCTTGATTTTGAATCTGCCCTAAAAGAGGGACGGATTCCGAAGATTTGCCTTTGAATCTTGATGTAATCCTATTAATAACGTTCTTATAGCTCATAGATTGTCTCGTTTGTATCCAAATAAAAAAAGCTGGGCATGTGTTAGAGATGGGATAAACGTATGTTTAAGCGTTACTGTTAAGTATCGCGTAACTTCTACGTTCCCGATAACCCATCTCATTCGGCCCAGCCAACGTCTAGATGAGGGCATTATGCACTAATTTCCCTCGCTTAATCTCCCTTTGCCTCTACAACTCCTTCTGGAGCTGGTCTAATGCGGTTCAAAGGTTTATCTTCAGCCATTCTGACGATGCGCGGCTGGAAGGTACCGATGATGTCAACTAAATCCAATTGAGCTTCAATCACTTTTTGAATGGGTTTATAGGCCTGCGGAGCTTCGTCCAATCCTCCACCTATTAAGGTGACACCTCTTTCTTTTAGGTAATCAGTGTGTTGCAAATGAGTAATTTCTTTAAGGGCACTTGTGCGGCTCATTTGACGTCCGCTTCCATGAGATGCGGAGTTCAATGACTTAAGGTTCCCTTTCCCTACAACCACGAAGCCAATGTCTGCCATGGTTCCAGGAATGACGCCAAGAACTCCTTTACCTGCTGGGGTTGCTCCCTTACGGTGGACGATGGCCTCTTTTTCTTGACCATTCACCATTATTTTTTCCGACCATGCGAAATTGTGATGATTCTCAATGGTAGCGATGCTCTCGAGTCCTGCAGCTTTTGCCACGCGGGCATGAATGACATGGTGGTTGGCGGAAGCAAACTCACCTGCTAAATGCATAAAGTGCCAGTACTCTTGCCCTTCTTCTCTATCGAGAGGGAGCCACGCCAAATGTTTTAGAGATTCATCTAGGTTGGGCATCATCTCCATCGCAATTTTTGTATAATGCTCAGCGATTTTAAATCCGACACCACGCGATCCGCTGTGAGATAACAAAGCTAAGTAACTTCCAGGTCTTAATTTCAGCGGATTGGCTGCATCGGTCACTTCCAATTCGCCCCATTCGACGAAATGATTGCCTGTCCCGCTTGTGCCAATTTGACGGATAGCTGTAAGACGCAGATCGCGAATGAGCCTTGTACTTTGCCAATGGGATGGATCTAAAATGGGGTGGTCGATATTGCCCTCGTGCACACCATCGGCACCAGCTCCAAACACAGTGTGGTCCACTAAAGCCTTTTGCAAATGCAAGAATTCAGCGGATTTTGGCTTGGTCAGCATATCGACAGGAGCTGGGTATACTGTCATCATCATTCGGCAAGCAATGTCGACACCCACGGCGTATGGGACTACAGCATTCTCGGTTGCAAGTACGCCGCCGATGGGTAATCCATACCCCTTGTGAGCATCTGGCATTAAGGAGCCCGCTAAAGCGATTGGTAAACGAGCGGCCCCTTCCATTTGAGTTAATGCGCCGCTATCGATATACTCTGCACCCCAAATGTGATAAGGAACGGCAGTATCGCGAAGCCTCACTGAATTCTGAAATTGGCTCAATTCCTCGAGGATTTTTTGAACAAAATCGAAAGCCGCTTGAGGATTGTTGTGTTTATAAATTCTCCAGGCTTCACGACTTTCATTGTGCGTCAGCCTGGAATTTCTGATCAATGTGTTGAATTCAGTTGGATTCATAGTGCACCACCTGTTTAGGTCTGGTCAAAAAAACTGGGCATGTTTGCGCGGATGGCTATTTTGCCGATAACCCATCTGCTTCGGCCCAGTAAGATAAAGATTAGTGCACATTGCACTATTTTGTCAATTTCTTTGTTTCGTATCCTGTGTTTTCAAATAGAGGGCTGCGGCGCAGAGTTTTCTTGAAAGTGTAATAGGGCTTCTATGGTCTCTAGAGTGGCTGCATGCCTGGCTTTAGCAAGCAACAGCGCGCGGGCAACTTCCATTTCATTCTGGGTTAGGGCGTGGTTCAGGGGATATTGGCCGTCGTTGTCAGGAATATTGACGTTTGCACCCGCTTGAATCAGGTGTAGAGCTGTTTCTGTTTCGCGATTTTTGATGGTTTTAATCAGAAAAGTTTCCCCTGTATGAGAAGTCGCGTTGATGTCAGCTCCCGCAGCAAGCAAAGAATCAATGATAGCGTGATAGGAAGCTAAGAGAGCGCTATAATCAAGGGTTTCACTATCAGGAAAGCGAGCTTCTGCCGAAGCAAAATGCAGAGGGGGCACCCCATTAGAGGGCAGGTTGGGGTCTGCTCCGGCTCTGAGAAGAACTTGCACAGAGGCTGGATCGTTATTTTTGATCGCTGCTGTAAGGGGTGTGAGTTGGATGTTATAACTGGTGGTGTAATTTAAGGAATAGGCGGTGTGAGGATGCATGTCGGGGTGCAGATTAAGAGAAAGCAGATATTTTAAGATATCCAAGTATTTATAGCGGGCAGCGGCGTAGATCAGTGAGCGATGGCCATCGTAAAAACATTGATTGAGGTCAGAGCCCAAGGAGACTAATTCCTTTACAAAGGCTAAGTTACCATTGTAGACAGCGGCATAAAGGGCTGTATGTAAAAAAGCTGTTGGTTTATCGATGGCACCGCGATCGATAAGGATGCGGAATGCATAGGCATTTTGACAGTGGACTGCAACAAAGAGGGGCGAATACCCCCATTTTGGTTGAGGCTCTGAGGGAGCCAGATTGATGTCTGCCCCATGTTCTAGGAGGAGATCGAACATGTCGTGGCGGTGAAACTGGATAGCGAGATGCAAAGGACCCAGTCCATTGCGGAGGAATTGGTCAGGATCTTCCCCGGCACTTAAGAGCTGCTGGAAAGAGGAGAAATCATTGCGGATGATGGCTTGAATTAAAGGGTTGGGCGTGTCTTTTGTTAGGCAGATCTGTGAGATCGGCATATTGTTTTCGTCGAGATGATACACACTTTCAATGAGGAAATTGGCCGCATCCATGAATGAAGGGTATCCATAAATGCCGGCTTGCTGAGCATAGCCGTTGATTATGGCCATTGCATGAGGGGTATTTAAGGGAATTGAGTCAAAAAGAATTTTGAGCGTATTAAAGTGTCCTTGCTCCATGGCTAGTTTAAGCGGTTCGGCAGCTTTATACAAAGGATCGGCGCCTGCTTCAAGCAGCTTCTGGACAGCCTTATCAAATCCTCTTTTGGCAGTGATTGAAAGAAGGGAGTATTCTGCCAGATCACTCACAGGATTGGGATTTGCGCCCTTGTCGAGAAAGTATGAAAGGATATTGTAATAATCATAGCGGGCTGCACATTGGATAGGGCTGTCGTTTTTGCTGGAAGGTTGCGAGATGTCTGCGCCTAAATTGACGAGCGTTTTGACTGTTTCAAGATGATTGTTTCGGACAGCGTAGTATAGGGCATCAGGGTCTAGCTTGATGTGGGGTTGCGTTCCCAAAAAGAGCAAGAGAGCGGCACAGCCGATCGCCGCAGCTAAAGAGAGAGGGGTAAAACGAGATTTATCCCGATGGTTGATATTAGCTCCCGCCACTGTGAGTCGTTTCACTGCCTCAAATACTTCGTACTCTATGGCAATCATGAGAGGTGTTTTGCCAAGATGGTTGGTTGCCTCTAAGTCGGCTTTTTGGTCGATTAGATAGGAGAGCACATCGATCGAATTATATTCAGAGGCTATGTGCAGGGCAGTATTCTGCTCATGATTGTGCTGAGAAATAGCCAATGGATTTGCGACGAGGGTTTGCCTAGCAAAATCCAGATCGTTTGTCATGGCAGCAATAAGAAGAGGCCATTCTTTAAGCTTTTCAAACTCAACCAAAGAAAAGCACAAATCGTTGTTGTCGATGATCTCTTCTAAAGTCTCTGCGAGGGGATTGCTCTTGATTTTTGCTCTCAGCTGACTCCAGTGGAATATCTGATAGGCAGTCAAAAAGAGGTTTTTGGAGAAGTTGCTTATATAAAAGCGCTCTAATAGTGCTTCTTGAAACATTAAAGAAAGTTCAAGATCCGCGAAGACATTATTAATAGACCATTCTCGTAAGAGCCTTGGGTTGCCGTCCAAGAGTTGGCCAATCATCAAAAAAACTTTGGCGCGTCTTTGATTGAATTGAGAATCTGTCTTCGGCACTTCTGTCGCTGGTATTTGGATCCGGACAGTTTGTTTTGGAGCTGAGGGGGGCGAGGTGGGAAAGAGGATATCGCCTGAAACCGCTTCTGCCATAGCCATTTCATAGGCTTCTCTCAGCATCTGAAAGCCATTGGGGTCATCTTCAGGATTCGTAAGCTTCAGCTGTTCTGCGTAGGCGCGGCGAATAGCCTTTTGATCTGAAGTAGGTGAAATTTTGAGTATCAGCCAAACATTCATTCTTCAAATACACTTTTAAAAGAGGTAATTAAGTCCATGACATGTTCTTGCGCATACCTAATCTCCTCTGGATCTTGCGCATCTAGCGTTTTATTAAATTTTTTGATTGCCGCGCCGGCTATTTCACGCACTTCGCCTTTCAATAACTGGAATAGTTGCTCTAATTCAGCGAGTAGTTGACGATTTTTTGTTTGTTCCCGAGGATGAATTTTTAAATGCTGCAGTTTTTCTAAACTGCCAGCAATTTCTTCCTCAGTCAGCAGATGACTGTGATTGTTAATGAGGAGCTGTTGCTGCCTCCCTGTGCTGATGACGGTGACGTCCACCTCAAGCAGGCCGTTGATATCGTAGGTATAGCGAAGATCGATCGCTTCTTCTCCGGCTGGTCGGGGAGGGACCGCAATAGCCACTTCACCTATTTTCACATTTTCTTCAATTTGATAACTTTCGCCTTGGTAGATTCCAATTTGGATTAGTGCTTGATGATCATAAACTGTATAAAGACGTTCGACTCGACTGGTTGGGATAGTGGAGTTACGTTCTATAATAGGATAGAATCTCAGTCGACCAGAACTTTCATCATCGAGAACATCCGTTCCTAATGTAAACGGGCAAACGTCTGTGATCACGACATCTTTGAGATCTTGATGCCTTTGTTTCATGGCTGCTTGTGCAGCTGCCCCTAGAGCGATCGCTTCATCAGGATGCAAGGTCGAAAAAGGAAACTTGCCAAAAAGTTTGGCCACTTCCTGCTGGATTAAGGGCATACGGGTGGCCCCTCCCACTAAAATGACCGCATCAAGTTGATGGGGGAGGATTCTGGCATCTCGTAGCGCTTTTTCCAGGGGGGCTCTGATCCGTTCCATTAGAGGGCGTACGCATTGATTGAACTGATCAGAGGTCACGCTGATTTCGATAAGTTTTCCATCATGAGTCACGCTGAATTTTGCCTCTTCTTTATCACTGAGCTCATGTAGAAGCTTCTGGACATGTTGTCGCCACTGGCTACGCGTTTCGGGGAGGAGCATATTGCAATCAATTTGGAACTTTTTAGAGAGTTCTAACTGGATGTATGCCTCTAGTTGATCAGTAAAGTCCTCTCCGCCTAAATAGTTGTCTCCTGCACTTGAGTGCACTTCGATGATGCCTGAAAACAATTCGACGATGGAAACATCAAAAGTGCCCCCGCCCAAATCGAAGATCAAGAATTTCGTCTCGGCCTCGCGATTATGCAAGCCGTAAGCTATAGCGGCAGCTGTTGGTTCATTGAGGAGCCTTTGCACTTTTAAGCCAGCTAATTCTCCTGCCAGACGGGTGGCTTTCCTTTGCACGTCGTTAAAATAGGCTGGTACAGTGATGATAGCTTCGGTGATTTTTGTTTTTAGATAGATTTCAGCATCTCTAACTAAACTTTTTAAGACGAGGGCACTTAGCTCCTCGGGGCGGAAAGTATGATTGCCCAGGCGCAGAAGCTTTGTCGTCCCCATATAGCGTTTAAAGCTGGCTAAGGAGATCTGCGGATGCGTGTCTGATGGCTCAACGGCAGGTTTGCCCACGACGATATTTCCCCGTGAATCCAGACTGATGATAGAGGGTGTTAGGAAGCTGCCTTGAGCATTGGGAATGAGCTTAGGCCCATTGTTTTCCCAGACAGCAATGAGGCTGTTTGTAGTTCCTAAATCGATGCCAACGATCATTTGGTTCCCTCTTTAGCATTTTTCTGTTAATGCATTAGCTATTAAATTCTTTGACCAATTTATGGAGGAATAATTTCCAATAACTGGGCGAAATTTTACCATAAAATCTGCTTTAATGCAGATGATTATTTAGTTAATAAGTGTGTTTTCGATAACAAAATTGTTTGCTTTCTTTTAGTTAGCGCGAATTTTGTATAAGAGGTGATAACTTAATGAATTTATGTTTTAACTTAGTTTAAATAATGTTGTTTTTATTATTTCTTTTAACAGGTGTTAAGATGCATCTACTATTTCTTACATCTTTACATTAATTTCCCATATCAGTAATAACACGTCTTTTTTTCTTATTGCAATAAATACTACGCCTGTAGTAACATATATTTTTTCAAGGAGACTTTATGACAAAAAGAGCCTTTGGTGAATTGGAATCGCAAATTCTTTACATATTGAAATCTGGGGAAAGACAGACTGTTAAAGATGTTCATAAAACCTTAGGGGGAAATGATAACTATAATACCGTCATGACCGTTATGAGTCGATTGGTCGAAAAAAAACTGCTTGCCAGGGAGCGAATCGGTCTGCAATATGAATATTGGCTTCTGAAACCCTCAGAATCCTTCTCATTTTTAGATAAGATAAAGCAGAAGTTTTCTGGTGTGAAAACAACTGCCCTCGTTAGCCATTTGATTGAATCTGCCGATAACCTTTCGGATGAGGACCTGGAGGAGATGGAAAAAATCTTACAGAAGATAAGGGATTCTAGAAAATGACTTCTAATCCATTTTTTCTAATTTCGATCTTGGCTAGCTCTCTGATTGCTTTTGTTACAGGGGTTGTTCTTGTAGAAAGTTCTCTGATGCTATTTAAGATCAAGCGAGGAAGAGTGCGCTCTGTTTTGAGGTTTTTTCCCTTTCTAAGTCTTTTTCTCGATCTTTTATCAAATAGTTTCAGCGTAGGGTATTGGATAAATCCTTTGAACTGTAATAGCTGCGTGCAAAAATTCATGCTCACGCTTTTTTTTCCTGATCTTAAGAATTATCTCTATTCCAATGAGATTTCGCTATTAGCATATCTCGGTTCTGGAATTTCGCATACTATCTTCACAATTGCCTTCGGGGTATTTTCAGCACTGATCCTCTATTTTACTTCGCGTCTCCTGTGTGAAGGGGTGATTTTGGCCCGAGAGGTGCGAGCCTTGATGAAATCTGAAGAGGTTTGCACTCGTCCAATAGAAAGCGTTTTATTAGCGGAGTCTATACAAAAAAATAAGATCAAAATTTTCGAGAGTGAAAAAATCACAATTCCCATGGCAACGTATTGCAAGGCCATATTTATACCGCGGGAAATTGTGCAAAAACTTCCTCAGGGTGAATTCGAAGCAATCGTGGCACATGAGCTAGAACATGTGCTCTGGAAAGACCCGACGACAAGACTGTTCTCCCAACTAATTTCGGCGATCTTCTGGTGGGTGCCGACCCATTTCTGGCAAAAAAAACTGGAGTTTGACCAAGAGATTGCCTGCGATCAGAGCATCTCCAAGTATGGTTTTAATGAAGAATTTCTCGCTTCGGCGCTCGTTAAAGTCGCAACGACTGCCAAGCAAAAAAAGACTTACGAAGCTCTCTGTTATTTGAGTAATGAAAAACACCCATCTTTAAGACGTGTGCAGCTTCTGCTTGGCCTAGCTTCAACGCATTCCAAGTCGTATGAATATGTAAGCTATGCCATTGTTTTGATCGGATCCATAATTGGATTAGTGTGTGTGTCATGGATATAAAAAAAAAATTAAGTGAAAATACTACGCCTGTAGTTATTTGAACGGGGAAAGGCTCATAGTCCTTGATACTATGGCAGCTGCTTGTGTCTATTTATTTTGAATTACTACAAGTGTAGTAATAAAAGTCATCCTTCTAAAGGTCAAGGCCAAAAGGAGACGCTCATTTTTTTAAAAATAAATACTACATCTGTAGTAATAATAAGGAGTCTTTATGTTTGTCAATTTTAATAACTATTTAGGTTCAACGAATCCTTCGTCTATGAGTTCGGAAGAGGAAAAACTGATCACATCCTTGCATCAGCTGCAGGAGGAATTACCACAGTATAGTCAAGAAGTTATCCAAGGCTTAGTAAATATTAGCCGAGGTCCAGAGGGAGGGCGTATGGAAACTTTAGGTCTCATTAAAAGCGTAAAAAACGATAATGTTTTTGAGATTGATGGAAAGACTGCAAAGCTTTCAAGTGAATTGTTTGCCCTTGATTTAGAAGCGGAAGCTTGCAATCCTTCTCTGGTATCAGTCCCTGAACATCTTGAATTTGTGGCTGAATGGGATCGAGAGATTATTTCTTCAGGAGAGGGAAATAATATTTTAGGAGATAATGGGGGGCTATATTTTGAAGAATCTCATATTCAAATTCCTAAAGTGAAGGCAACGAAAGAAACGCTGGCTTATTATGGAGCGGTATTGATTCCGGAAAAATCAGCGATTCGCTTTCCAAGTGAGGAGCCCTATCCCTTATGGAAAATGCATGTAGGTCCCAATTACGTTAGAGATTATATTATGAGCAAAAACGATGGCGGTGGATTTTATCTTGAATTTCATCATGATCAACCTCACTTCCACATGGTTGTGAATGGGGAAGGATGTTATCTATTGGCAAAGGAAATAAGTAAGAACACCTTTCACATCACAGCATTTGAGCTTTCCAATGGACAAGCTGTTTATACAAAAAAGGGAGCCATCCATTGCGATGCCGCTTTGACCGGTGAACTTGTCGTCGGCTACACAGCTTCCGATGACTGCTCAACTGTTTTACTCCGCACCAAAACTAAGAATGAGATGGTGCAAGTCACGTTTGCGTAGCAGTACCTCAAAAAACACCCCAGAAATACCAAGAAATCGGATTTTCTGGGGTAGTTTCATCGTTTGCATTTCACTCAAAAACTTTAGGATAAGAATGGAATGAAATATGCACTTTTGACAAGATGCTGATTGATTTAAATACAGGTGCTGATGTGAATCGTGCAATTCATGATAAAATATCTGATGGAGAACTGCCTATTTTTACAGGCATTTATGCAGCAACACTCACGCCGATGCATGAAGATTTTAGCTGCAATGAAGAAGAACTTGCCAGGCACTGCAAGGATTTAATTCATCGAGGATGCAAAGGTGTCATTCTTTTTGGCACAACAGGAGAAGGTCCTTCATTTTCTGTAGGCGAACGTAAAAAGGCGATACAAAACCTAATCAAAATCGGAATTGATCCGCAAAAAGTAATCATCGCAGTCAGCTGCTGTGCCATTGAAGATGTGATCAACTTAACTTCTGTGGCTCTGGATCAAGATTGCGCAGCCGTTTTAATTGCCCCGCCTTTCTTTTATAAAAAAGTGGATGAGGCAGGAGTCATCGGTTTTTATCGACGAATCATCCAAGAAATGAATCATCCAAAGTTAAAAATT